>JAGWPE010000227.1 GCA_028870635.1 Gammaproteobacteria bacterium
CAGGAGCTCCTTCCGGGCAAGAGCTACCTGCTGCTGCGTCCCGACAGGGTCGTGTTCCAGGACCTCCTCGGGCAGACGGGCATCCTGCAGTTCATGCAGAGCCGGCGGGAGCGCGTGGCCGTGCCGACCAGCATCCATTGCGACCACCTGATCCAGGCGCGTCACGCTGCCCGGCAGGATCTCGAGGAATCGCTCGGGGAAAACGGCGAGGTCTACGAATTCCTGCGCCGCGCCGCGGCCAGGTATCACGCCGGCTTCTGGGGTCCGGGCGCCGGCATCATGCATCAGGTCGTGCTGGAGAATTACGCATTCCCCGGCGAGCTCATCATCGGCACGGACTCCCACACACCCAATGCGGGCGGCCTCGGCGCGTGCGCAGTGGGCGTGGGCGGTGCAGATGCGGTGGAGGCGATAGCCGGGCTGCCCTGGGAGCTGCTATATCCCAAGCGCATCGCCGTCTACCTCACGGGCCGGCTCAACGGCTGGACGGCTCCCAAGGACGTGATCGTGGCTGTCGCCGGCATGTTGACCGTGTCCGGCGGCACCAACGCCATCGTCGAGTACATCGGCCCCGGCGCGCGAACCATCAGCGCGACCGGCAAGGCCACCATCGCCAACATGGGTGCCGAGATCGGCGCGACGACCTCGATGTTCCCGGCCGATGAGCACATGGCGGCCTATCTGCAAGCCACCCACCGCGGCAGCCTCGCAGCTTTCATCGAGCGATACCGGCACCTTCTCGAGCCCGACAGCGAGGCCGAGCAGGCGCCCGAGAAGCACTACGACCGCGTCCTGCGGCTGGACCTCTCCACCCTGGAGCCGCACGTCGCCGGCCCCTACTCGCCCGACCGCGTGCGCCCCCTCTCCCAGCTCGCCGCCGAGGTCGCCGATGCCGCATCCGGATTTCCGCGCAGCATCTCGGCGGCACTGATCGGCAGCTGCACCAACTCCTCATACGAGGACATGAGTCGCGCCGCCGACGTCGCCGAGCAGGCGCGCGCACGCGGCGTGAAAGCTTCCGTCCCTTACCTGGTCACCCCGGGCTCCGAGCAAGTCCGCTCGACCATCGAGCGGGACGGTCAGCTGCAATCACTCCAGGAGATCGGCGCGGCGGTGCTCGCCAACGCCTGCGGCCCCTGTGTCGGCCAATGGCGCAGGACGGACATCTCGACGGACAAGGTCAACGCCATCGTCACCTCGTACAACCGCAATTTCGCCGGGCGCAACGACGGCCGCCGCTCCACCATGAACTTCCTCGCAAGCCCGGAAATCGTGACCGCGCTCGCGATCGCCGGCAGACTGGATTTCGATCCCGCCAGGGATACGCTCACCGCCGCCGACGGCGAATCATTCATGCTGCAACCGCCGAAGACCGCGCCGGAGGTCCCGCCAGGGGACTTCGAGGCGCGCCGGGATCATTACATGCCGCCTCCGCCGGATGGCCGCGCGATCGATCTTGCGGTCGATCCGGCGAGCGAGCGCCTGCAGCTCATCAAGCCTTGGGCCGCATGGGACGGAAACGATTTCCTCGACATGCCCGTTCTGATCAAGACGCGGGGCAAGACCACCACGGACCATATTTCCCCCACGGGAATCTGGCTGCGCTATCGCGGCCACCTCGAGCGATTCAGCGAGAGCCTGCTGCTCGGCGCCACCAACGACGCAACCGGTGAGGTGGGAAAAACCTCCAACATCGTCACGGGAGCGCCCGGCCAGCCGATCGCCGCGGTAGCCCGCGACTACCGCTCCAGAGGACTTCGCTGGGTGATCGTCGGCGATGCGAACTACGGCGAAGGCAGCAGCCGCGAGCACGCCGCCCTCTGCCCGCGCCTCCTCGGCGGCGCGGCCGTGATCGCCCGCAGCTTCGCCCGCATTCACGAGTCGAACCTCAAGAAGCAAGGCCTCCTCGCCCTGACCTTCACCCATGCGGAGGACTACGAGCGCATCCGCGCGGACGATCGCCTGAGCCTCCTCGGCCTGCGGCAGCTGACTGCCGGCAAGCCCGTAAAATGCCGCCTGCTACACTCCGACGGCACCGAGGAGGTCCTGGACTTGCAGCATTCCTACAGCGAGCGGCAGCTCGCATGGTTCCGGGCAGGCTCGGCACTCAATACGCTCGCATGACCCAGCTGCGAATTCCGGCCGTTTACATGCGCGGCGGCACCAGCAAGGGCGTGTTCTTCCTTGCCGGCGACCTGCCGGCCGACAGGCAGGCGCGCGATCGAATCCTGTTGCGCGTCATCGGCAGTCCCGACCCGTACGGCAAGCAGATAGACGGCATGGGCGGCGCCACCTCGAGCACGAGCAAGGTCGTGATCATCTCGAGGTCCTCGCGAGCCGATTGCGACGTGGATTATCTCTTCGGCCAGGTGGCGATCGACGCTCCCGTCATCGACTGGTCGGGCAACTGCGGCAACCTGACCGCGGCGGTCGGCCCGTTCGCAATCGCCGCCGGACTGCTCGATGCGCCGGCGGACGGCACCGCGGTGGCACGGATCTGGCAGGCCAACATCGGCAAGAAGATCATCGCGCACGTGCCCATGCGGGGCGGCGAGGTGCTGGAAAGCGGTGATTTCCACCTCGACGGAGTGGCGTTCTCCGGCGCCGAGGTGGAGCTGGAATTCATCGACCCCGCGGGAGAGGACGGCGAGTCGGGCGCGGGTTCGGGTTCCGGTTCGGGTGTGACCTTTCCGACAGGCCGTGAGATCGACCTGCTCGCGCTACCCGGGCTCGGCACCCTCGAGGCGACGCTCATCAACGCCGGCAACCCCACGATCTTCGTCGACGCAGTATCGTTGGGGCTCGAGGGCACGGAGCTCCAGCAAGACGTCAACGGCAGGAAGGAGCTGCTCGCGCTCGCCGAGGCGGTGCGCTCACGGGGCGCGGTGGCCATGGGTCTCGCGGCGACACCCGAGGAGGCTACCGCGAAACGACCCCACACCCCCAAGCTTGCCTTCGTCGCCAAGCCTGCTGGCTACACCGCATCGGACGGCAAACGCATAGATGCGAAGTCCATCGATCTCCTGACGAGGATCTTCTCCATGGGGAAGTTACATCATGCGATGACGGGCACAGGCGCGGTTGCGATCGCCGCCGCCGCTGCGATTCCCGGAACGGTCGTGCATCGCGTCACACCCCTTGCCGGGGGAGGCAGCCTGCGGTTCGGACACCCCTCCGGCACTCTCACGGTCGGCGCCGAGGCGGTCCAGCAGGAGGGAAAGTGGACCATCCGCAAGGTGATCGTGAGCCGA
>JAGWPE010000228.1 GCA_028870635.1 Gammaproteobacteria bacterium
ATGGCGGACGGCCGTGCGAGCGGGCGGCCATTCGATTCTTCACGCGCCGCCCGGCGCCGCTGCCGGACAAAATTGTCGCTGGTGTCCGATATCGCACGGTTCGCTGTTTCCGTTCTTCTTCGGCGTTGCCGTCGAGCGTACATTCGAAATCGAACAAATGTCCACTCTCGGGAGACGGCACGATGGCGAGTGAGAACGCAATCCCGCGGCCCGTAGGTGCGGTTCTGCACTCTGCGCTGCTCTACGATGCGATCGTATGGTTCGCGCTGCGGGGTCGCGAGCGGCAGTTGCGGCAGCGGCTTCTTGCACTGTCGGGTGTACGGCCCGGCGAGTCGCTCCTCGATGTGGGATGCGGCACCGGCACCCTTGCGATTCTGGCGAAAGAGACTGTAGGCCGCTCCGGCACGGTCTGCGCCGTCGACGCCTCAGCGGAAATGCTGGCCCGTGCGCGCTCGAAGGCGGTGAGAGCCGGCGTCGAGATCCGCTTCGAGAATGCCGCCGCCCAGTCTCTGCCGTTTTCGGACTCGAGCTTCGATCTGGCGCTCGGCACGATGATGCTCCATCACCTCGGCCGAGCCGCCCGTCGAGAGCTGGCGGCTGAGCTGCGAAGAGTCGTCAGGCCCGGCGGCCGGGTACTCCTCGTCGATTTCGCCGGACGGGAGGCGAGGAGGAGGGGCTTTGCCCGGCACTTCCGCCATCGGCACGGTCACCTCGACGTTGCGGACATCGTGGCGCTGCTCGCGGGAGCCGGATTTCAGTCCGTCGAATCTGGTGCCGTCGGCGTCGGGGATCTGCACTTCGCGCTGGCGGCATCGCCGCGCCAGCCGTGATTCGCCGCATGCGAGAGCTTGTGCGCTGCTTAGACTCGGACGGCAGACTCGCCGGCGCCTTGCCTACTGTTTGCCGTCAGCAGGCGCGGGCATTGTCATCATGTCCGTGTCGGGCGGCGCATGCGCCACGACGTCCTTGTACTGCGCGGCTGTGAGGTGCGGCAGCTTCAGCACGAAGGCCGTGATGTCCCAGATCTCAGCGTCCGAGTGCGACTTGCCCCAGGCCGGCATTCCGGAGAATTTGAGCCCGTGCTTGACGACCCAGAAGACTTCCGCGGGCGTCAGATCGATGACACGTGCCAATCTGGGCGGCTGCGGATACAGACCTTTCCAGATTTCGCTGCTCTCGTAGCCCGGCGCGAGATGGCATTGCGAGCACATGGCGGCGTACTGCCCCGCGCCATCGGACAAGCGCTGCGGGCTGTCGAGGTCGGCCGGCACGCTTATGGCACGCGCCCCGGCGGAAACGCCCCGATCACGCACCGTTGAGAGGAGAGAGAATACGAGGCCGGAATGTGGCACGTCCGCGCCGATGGAGTAGGCGCCCAGAAGAACATAAATCCCGAGGCCCGCCACAAAGAGCACGGCGAGAACAACCGACGATTTGACGACTTTCAAAGCGGCTCTCCCAGTTTCACAACCAGGCACGGATGCCCGCGACGAAGCGAACCTCGTTCGTCGCGATGCCCGCTGCATGCGCCATATCGGCGGTCGCGCCGTACCTGGTTTCGTACGTGACGCCGATGTACGGAGCGAGCTCGCGCCGCAGCTCATATCGCAGGCGCAGTCCGAAATCGGCATCCGTCAATCCAGTGCCGGCCCTCGCGGCCCGATCGGGGCGAGAATAGGCGTTGAGCTCGAATTGCGGCTGCAGTACCAGGCGCTGAGTCAGGTAGATGTCATAGTAGCCCTCGAACCGCGCGCCGAGATGGCCGCCGCCACTCACGAAGGCGAACGCATCGATCTCCCAGTTGAGCGGCGCGAGACCCTCGAAGCCGAGCGCCGCCCAACCGCGCGCACTCGGATCGAAGTCGTAGCGGACGCCTCCCTGCAGGTTGAAGAAGGCCGAAACCGCCCGCGAGTAGAGCCCCTGCACCTCCGCCTCGCCGGCGGTACCGTTCGAGGTGTCCACGCTCCCTTCGCTCTTCATCCAGAGGCGGTTGAAGTCATTGCCGTACCATGCCTCGCCCTCCCACCGGTAAGCGTCTGGGGTGCCGACCCGCAGCTCATTCTGGTTGAGGATGGCATACCCGAACGAAGGGTCATTCTGAACCGGCTGCGGCCAGCCTGGCTCTGACGGCTGTTGCTGAGCATGCGCCGCCATGGGTAGGAGAATGGTGAGCGCCGTTTTCGCCATCAGGTGGCGGTTCCTTTCCCCGCCTCTCATGCGACCACCGCGCTCGTGAACATGCCCGCGTCCATGTGATATATCAGATGGCAGTGGTAGGCCCAGCGGCCGAGCTCCGTCGCGTTGACGTAATACTGCAGCTTCTCGGCCGGTTTGACGTTGACCGTATGCTTCAAGGGCCGGAGCTTGCCTTTCTGATTCTCGAGCTCGGTCAGCATGCCGTGCAGGTGAATCGGATGCTCCATCATGGTGTCATTGATGAGAGTCACGAGGATCCGTTGCCCGTGCGGGAAGCGCACAGGCTCGCTCTGGTCATAGGTGAGACCGTTGAAGCCGAATATGAACCGCTCCATGTTCCCGGTCAGATGCAACAGGACTTCCGCATCCGGGTCGCGCGTGACGAATGGAGTGTTCTGGGGGCCGCCATCGAGGCGCACGAGATCGTTGTACACCAGGACGCGGCGGCCGTTCCCATCGAGTCCATCACCGGGCGTGTCGAGGCGTCCGGTCGGGTTCTTGGCAATGCTGACCACCTCAGGGCCGAGCGCGAGTCGCACCTCCTGCGGCTGCGGATAGGCGACCTGGCCGGATGCATTGGGACGTGCGTGCGCACGCGCCTTCGGCGCGGCACCGGAACTGTCGGACATTCCGGACATCCCGTGCTGCATTGCCGGCATCTTCTTGCCCGACGTGTGCGTACCCTGCATGTTCATCCCCGACATGTCCATGCCTGACATGTCCATCCCGGGCATGTCGTCGCCTTGCTCGCTCGGCATGCTCATGCCCGGCATCTTCCTGGGCCCACTCTCCATGCCTGGCATGCTCATCCCCATGTCCGTCATGGTACGGCTGAAAATCGGGTCCATCGGCGGAACGGATGCAGTGAGTCCCTCCCGTACGGCCAGTGTGGCGCGCGCGTAGCCGCTCCGATCCATCGCCTGCGCAAAAATCGTGTACACATCCTCGTTCGGTGTGACTACGACGTCATAAGTCTCGGCCACCGCGATACGGAATTCATCGACGGTCACAGGCTCGACATTGCTGCCGTCCGCGGCGACGACAGTCATCCCGAGGCCTGGGATGCGCACGTCGAAATAGGTCATCGAGGAGCCGTTGATGAAGCGCAAGCGGACCCGCTCGCCGCGCCGGAAGAGGCCCGTCCAGTTGGCGGCGGGTGCCTGTCCATTGACGAGGTAGGTGTAGGTGCCCCCCGTCATGCGCCCGGTGACATCGAGGATGTCGCGCGGATCCATGCGCATCGTGCTCCACTCGAAGCGGTCGCGAAGCGTCGCGAGCAATCCCTTTGCCCGGCTGTCATGGACGAAGTCGGCGGCGGTCAGCCGGTGATGGTTGTAATACCCGTTGCTCGTCTTCAGGTGGTAGTAGACGGTCTCCGGATCCTCGTCGGTCCAGTCGCTGAGGAAAATCACGTACTCCCGGTCCGCGCCGATCGGATCGGAATCGCGCGCAGCGATGATGAGCGGTCCGGAGAGGAGCGTCTGCTCCTGAAAGCCCGAGTGGCTGTGATACCAATACGTCCCGCTCTGGCGAACGGGAATGCGATAGACGAACGTTTCCCCCGGATCGATGCCGCGGAAGCTGATGCCGGGCACGCCATCCATCCCGGCCGGGACGTAGATGCCGTGCCAGTGGATCGACGTCTGGACCCGGAGTCGATTCGTCACGCGCAGCGTCACTGTGTCCCCCTCGCGCCAGCGGAGGATCGGGCCCGGCATCAGGCCATTGACCAGGGTGGCGGTCCTGGGATTGCCGGTGACATTGACTCGCGTCGGCTCGACCGAAAGGTCGAACCGTGTGCCCGTTAGCTCCGGCAGCCCGTGTGATCTCGCATGGCCTGCGGCGCGTGCGGGGGACGCTGAGAGCGGCGGTAGAAGAGAAGCAACCGTGGTCCCGGCCGCCAGCCCTTCAATGAAGCGGCGGCGCGTCAGTGGAGAAGTCCGGCCGCGCAGGAGGAGCGGAGAAGCGGCGGGTGGAGGCGAAATCTTGCCCATTACTCTGATCCCGAATGGAAGCCTCGGCGCGCATCCGACAGGAGTCAGTCGGCGGCGCCAACAATCAGGCCGCGGCAAGCTATGCAGCGGCGTGCGCTGAGGGTGTCTCGGCTTCGATCAGGCGATCGGCGGCCGCAGCCGTTGGCTCACGGGTGCGGGCGGGAGCTCTCGAGCTCCCTCAGGAAGGAGGGATCCGGACGCGGCGGATGAGTACGAGATCGTCGCTGACGGTATGGCCGGCGTCGATGGAGCGTGGCACTGGCAGCCATCCGACCCACCACAGCAGTGATGGCCTTTCGAGGGATGGTGCATCGAACCGGATGCGTCGTGCGCAGCGGCTCGGGGCTGTGAATGATGCACGCTCGAATCCGCATTCATGTGCTCGTGGCAGCCGGGTCCGTGCATGGCACTCATTTGGTGCGCCGGCGCAAAGCCCATCGCGTACGCCATCGAGACCTGCATCCCGAGCGCAAGCTGGAACATCAGCAGGTAGAGCAAGGGACGCATGAAGGGACGGATCACCGCGAGAGTCTATAGCCCGAGGTTTGGGAATCGCAAGACCGGAGGATC
>JAGWPE010000229.1 GCA_028870635.1 Gammaproteobacteria bacterium
GCGAGAGCGGGGCAGGCGGCGAGTTGTCCGATGCCGAGGAGCTCCTCGAGCACGAAACGCAGTTCCTCGAGCGGCGCGCGGTACATGGATCGTCTCCGGCGAAGCGGTGAGAGCCCGATGCGGGGCCCGGTGGGCACTAGTTTAGCCGCCGCGGCACCGCAATCCTACTGGCCGGTAACCTACCTGCCGGCCGGTAGGATTTCAGGGCGCCAGGGCGGGTATGACGCTGGCCGCGAGAAAGTCCACGAAGCGCTGCACGCGTGTATCGGCCTGCAGGGCCGTGGGATAGAGTGCGTGCAAAGCGGCGGCGGGCGGGGCGGTCCATCCCGGCAGGACGGCCTTCAGCCGTCCGGTGGCGAGACCCTGGCGGCAGAGAAATCCGGGCAGGAGCCCGATCCCTAGGCCCGCTGCGGCCGCGGCGTGCAGCACCGCCGGGTCGGCAACCGCGAGCTTGGGCGACAGCGCCACCTCGGCGCGCTGCGCCCCGCGGCTCAGGAGCAGCCGGAATTCCGGCAGCTCCGACGTCTCCGGCGTGAGCAGGTCGTGGCTGCGCAGGTCCTCCGGCCTCGCCGGCGTGCCGCGCCGCTCGAGATACCCCGGAGTCGCGCAGAGCACGGCGGGCGGGGCGCCGAGGGAACGATGCGCAATGGCGGGATCGTCCGAGGGCCGCGCACAGACTGCCACGTCCCAGCCGCCTTCCGCGCCAACGCCGTCGAGCGCAACCTCCAGCGGAATATCCGGGAAGCTCTCGAGAAACCGCGGTACGAGCGGGGTCAGCAGCAGACGGCCGTATATGGGATCGGACACGATGCGAAGCGGCCCGGTCGCAGGTGTGTGCAGCTTCACGACCGCCGCGCGGGCCGCATCGCATTCCTCGACCACGCGGCGGGCGTGCGGATAGAGAAGCCGCCCGGCTGCGGTAAGCGACAGGCGCCGCGTCGTGCGCTCCAGGAGCCGGACGCCGAGGGCCTGCTCGAGGTCGGCGATCGCGCGGCTCACCGCCGCCTTCGGCACGCCGAGGGCGCGCGCCGCGGAAGAGAAGCCATTCAGGTCCACGACTTTGGCCAGAACGGCCAGTTGTGCGGGTGCCCAGAGCTGACTCAAGGCGGCTGCAATCCCTCGAAAGTGGGACCTCATTGTTTCACCCGAGGGGCACGCACGCCAGCGTTTCCGGCGATTAAGATACAGAGGCAGCAATCCAAGCCACCTCCCGGGGGAGCCCATGAAGATTTCCGTCCACGCCGTGTCCGTCGACCTGCTCGCCAACAGCCTGGCGAATCTTTCGCACCTGCTCGAGAAGGGCCACGCCCACGCCGCCGCCCGCAAGTACGACCCCGCCCTGCTCCTCGCGGCGCGCCTGACCCCCGACATGTTCCCCCTGACTCGCCAGGTGCAGATTGCATCGGACATGGCGAAATTCGGTGTGTCACGTCTCGCGGGAGTCGAGGCTCCGAAGTTCGAGGACAAGGAGCAGACCTTCGAAGAGCTGCGCACGCGCATCGCGCGCACCGTCGATTTCATCAAGGGCGTGCCGGCCAGCGCGCTCGAGGGCTCCGAGGATCGCATCATCAAGGTGCCGCTGCGCGACCGCACCCTGGAGTTCAAGGGCATCGATTACCTGGTCCGCTGGGTCATTCCAAACGCGCTCTTCCACGTGACGACCGCTTACGCGATCCTGCGCCACGCCGGTGTCGAGGTCGGCAAGAACGACTTCCTCACCGGCAGCGGCCCCGGATTTAGTCAAAGCGCCTGAGCCTTTTCGAGCGCCGTAGGCCGCCCGAACTAGACACACTTCACGGCGGAGCGGGGAGTATGCTGTCACTCTAAAAGCACACCGGAACGCAGTCTGCGATGGGAAAGGTCTTGCAGCCACAGAACGCACTCCCAGCCCGCTCGGCCGCCGGCGCTCCGGCATCAGGTGCCGAGCCGACGACTGCGGAGGCTCTGGGCTGGCAGCTGCGCGCGGCGCTTCCGCAGATACGGCTGCACTCCGTCTCGATTTATGACAGCCAGGGCAATGTCCTCTGGTTGAGCGAGGGCGCGCTCGGCCCCGACGAGCATTCGCTCGTCATCGAGGCGCTGGAGTCGCTCACCGCCGATACCGGCAAGAGCTGCTGCGAGAACAGGCTGGAAGACGGCCGCATCGCGGTGTTTCTCGCCGTGCGC
>JAGWPE010000230.1 GCA_028870635.1 Gammaproteobacteria bacterium
CACCTGCCGCGCTATCGGGCTGCTCGAATCCCCAGGTCTTCGAGTCCAATGGCCGCCTCCAGGCAGACGCGGCCGCCCCAACCCCAAGTCGCTCGACATGCCGGGAGCGGCGCCGGTCAGGGCAGCGGTTCGCGTGCGGGTAGTGCCAGGATCTTGGTGACGTAGGGGGCGAAGGAGCGGCCGGTTTCGACGCGGAACGTCTCGGGGCCGGTGCGCCAGAGCACGATTTGCGCCTTCGCGAACACCGTGCGGGTGCACATGTCGACCGGAAACGAGGCCGGATCGAGGTCGAGCGGGCATCCGGTGTTGAGAGCTGCTGCGGCGCCGGCGCCGGTCACTTCGAACGCCGTCTGCGCGTGGCTGATCTCGACCAGGGAGTGCGGCAGTTCCGCCAAGGCCCGTTGCAACAGGCCGGCCAATTCCTCGCCTGCACCGTCAGGTCCGATCAACAGCCGCTCGTCAGGTCCCAGCCAGAGAGCCGAGCGAGCGTCGCTCCGCACGGCGCGGCAGGGCGTCTCGCTGTGAGTCAGGCCGAGCGCCCCTGCGGCGGCGGCAAGCACTCGAGAGCCTCCTCGCAGCACGAGCCTCGTAGCCGGTGGCAACTGGCGAAGGAGGGGACTCGCCGCCACGACCTGCGGCTGCCGTGCAGTGGATAGATCAGCCATTGAGGCGGCTCCCCTGTGGGTCGTAGAAGACCGGCGAAGCCACCTGCACGGGAATATCACCGTCCGGCAGGGCGACGTACAGCGTCTCGCCCATGCGTGAGCGGCCGGCGCTCACCAGCGCGAGCGCGATCGATCTGCCGAGACTGGGGCTGTAATAAGACGAGGTCACATGCCCGATGGCGGCCTCCGGGGCGGCCCGTTGCCTGGTCGGCACGACCTGCGCACCTTCCTCGAGGACGTGTTGCGCATCGCGCGTCAGGAGTCCGACGAGCTGCTTCCTGTAGGGCGAGGCAAAAGCGGGGCGCTGCAGCGAGCGCTTGCCGACGAAGTCGGGTTTGCTCTTGCCGATGGTCCAGGAGAGTCCGGCATCGTCGGGAGTCACGGTGCCGTCCGTGTCCTGGCCGATGATGATGTAGCCTTTCTCGGCCCTCAGCACGTGCATCGTCTCGGTGCCGTACGGGGTGATTCCGTGCTGCCGCCCGGCATCATGGATTGCCTGCCAGACCGCCAAGCCGAAATCCGCGGGCACATTGACCTCGAATCCCAGCTCGCCGGTGAAGCTGACGCGCATGAGGAGCATGGGCACGCCGCAGATCCGTCCGCGCGAGACGCTCATATGCGGCATGGCCGCAGCCGAGATGTCGATACCGTCGACGAGCGGCTCCAGTACACGCCGGGCGCTCGGCCCCTGCACGGCGATGACGGCCCATTGCTCCGTGGTCGAGGTGAGCCATACATTGAGATCGGGCCACTCCGTCTGGCGGTAGTCCTCCATCAGCGCGAGGACGCCAGCGGCGCCGCCCGTCGTTGTCGTGACATGAAACCGGTCGTCAGCCGTACGTGCCACGACGCCGTCGTCATAGATGAAGCCGTCGTCCCGCAGCAGAATGCCATAGCGGCAGCGCCCCACGGCGAGGCTCGTCCAGGCATTGACGTACATCCGGTTCATGAACGTTGCGGCATCCTTTCCCATCACCTCGATCTTGCCGAGCGTAGAGCCGTCGAAGATCCCGCAATGATTGCGCACCGCGAGGCACTCGCGTGCCACAGCAGCGTGCATGTCCTCTCCCGGACGCGGGAAGTAGCGCGCACGCTTCCATAGGCCAACGTCTTCGAACACGGCGCCGTTGCGAGCGGCCCAGTCGTGCATCGGCGTGGTCCGTACCGGATCGAACAGCTCGCCGCGCGCGAAGCCGGCGAAGCTGCCGAAGCTCACGGGCGTGTAGGGCGGACGGAAAGTGGTGAGCCCGACTTGCGGCATGGCCTTGTCGAGCTCGCGCGCGACGATGGCGAGCGCATTGATGTTGGAGGTTTTGCCCTGATCGGTCGCCATGCCCGTGGTGGTGTAGCGCTTGACGTGCTCGATCGAGCGGAAGCCCTCGCGAGCCGCCAGGGCGAGATCCCGCGACGTGACGTCGTTCTGCCAGTCGACGAAGGCTTTGCCTGCACTCGCACCCGGCGGCTGAGGAAGCACGCCGAGCGTACCCGCCGCGGAGCTCTCGGGAGGGGGTAATTGCGGCATGGAGGCGGCGACCGGCAGCCCGGCGCTCTGCGCGGCGGACAGCCCGGCATGGGTGCCGTCCCGCACCGCGGCGCTGAGCGAGAACACTCCCCGGCATGCGCCCGCAGAGCGGACTCTCTCGGCGGCCTGCGCCGGTAGAAAGGCGCCGAGGCTCTCATCCCAGGCCAGCTTGCCGCGCGACTGCGAGAAGAGGTGAACGCTCGGGGTCAGGCCGCCCGACATCAGCACCAGATCGCAGCGAATACGCCGCACCGGTCCGGCCGGTACCCCGGATGAATCCAACTTCTGGACGCGAACCGCGCGGACGCGCAGCCGGCCGGACGTACCGGTTATCGTGCTTTGCGTCTCGATCGGCAGACCGGCACTCCGTGCAGCTTCAGGCAGCGCCCCGTCCGCGGAGCCGGCACGCACGTCAACGATGGCCTCGATGGACACTCCGGCTCGATGCAGGTCGAGAGCGGCCTGATATGCCGCATCGCATGCGGTGACCAGGACCGCACGGGCCCCCGCGAGCGCCCCATACCTGTTGAGGTAGGTCCGGGCCGCCGCGGCCAGCAGGATTCCCGGCCGGTCATTGCCCGGGAAGACGAGCGGCCGCTCGATGGCGCCGGTCGCAAGCACGACTTCCTTCGCCCGCACCTGCCATTGGCGCTCCCGGGGTTGGCTGCGATCGGGCCGCCCGAGATGATCGCTCAGGCGCTGATTGAGGCCGAGCAGATTGTGCGGGAAGTAACCGAAGGCGGTCGTGCGAGTCAGCAACGTGACTCGGGGATGTGAAGCGAGCATCCGCACGGTGCTCGCGAGCCAGCGGTCGAGCGGCTCTCCCTCGATCACGGCATCGGAATGGGATGGATCGGACAGGAGCGACCCGCCCGGCTCCGGCTGCTCATCGCACAGGATGACTCGCGCGCCGCTGCCTGCCGCAGCCGCCGCAGCCGCGAGCCCCGCCGGTCCCGCTCCGACGACCAGCACATCGCAGTGCGCGAACCGATTGTCATAGGTGTCGGGATCCGGCTGCTCGGGAGCGCGCCCGAGACCCGCCGCGGCGCGGATCTTCGGCTCATAGAGCCGCCGCCATGCCTGCCGCGGCCACATGAAGGTCTTGTAGTAGAACCCGGCAGGGATGAAAGGCGACAGCAGACCGCTCACGGCCCCGAAATCGAGCCCGAGGCTCGGCCAGCGGTTCTGACTGTATGCCTCCAGACCATCGTACAGCTCGACCTGTGTGGCTCGCAGGTTGGGCGTCACCCGGGCGGAGTCACGGCGCACGGTCACGAGCGCGTTCGGCTCTTCCGAGCCCGCGCCGAGCACGCCTCGCGGCCGGTGATACTTGAAGGAGCGCCCGAGCAGGTGCACGCCGTTGGCGAGGAGCGCCGAGGCGAGCGTATCGCCGGCGAAGCCGGTGAGCTCGCGGTCGTCGAATCTGAAATGCAGCGGACGGCTGCGGTCGAGGCGGCCGCCGCTCGGCGCGCGGAAGGTTCCGCTCATGGCCGCGGCCCCGCTGCGCGCTCGAGCGCCGCCGGCGGCGGCGTTTCACCCACGCGATAGGTCGCGAGAAAGTGATCGTTGGTGGTGTCGCGCAGGGCGTTGAAGAACCGCCCGCAGCCATGGGTGTGGCGCCAGCGCTCGGCGTGGATCCCCTTGCTGTTCTCGCGCAGATAGAGGAACTCCACCCACTGCTCGTCGCTGCACTCGGCGGGGCTTCCCGGCCGCGCGACGTGCGCCTGCCCGCCATAGACGAACTCGAGCTCGGGACGCACTCCGCAATAAGGACATTCAATCAGCAGCATGTCACGGCCAGCCTCTCAATGACGGGGCCCAGCGGGCAAAAGCCGCCTTTTGCCCGCGGCAGCGCAGCCCATGTCCGAAAAACGGCCGAAGGCCAGTTCTTCCCATGACTAATGCGCTACCGCCGCCGCCGCCGCCTCGTCGATGAGGCGGCCTTCGCGGAAGCGCTCGATCGTGAACGGGGCGTTGATCGGATGCGGCTTGTCGTGGGCGATGGTCCAGGCAAAGAGGTGCGCCGACCCCGGCGTCGCCTTGAATCCGCCCGTGCCCCAGCCGCAGTTGACGTACAGGCCCGGCACGGGCGTCCTGGCGATGATCGGCGAGCGGTCCGGGCTGACATCGACGATTCCGCCCCAGTTCCTCAGCATCCGCATCCGGCGAAACATCGGGAAGAGCTCGCAGATGGCCTCGAGCGCATGACTGCTCACGTGCAGCCCGCCGCGCTGCGTATATGAGGTGTAGGCATCGGTACCCGCGCCGATCACCAGCTCGCCCTTGTCGGACTGGCTGATGTAGGCGTGGATGGTGTTGGACATGACCACGCACGGGAAGATGGGCTTGACGGGCTCGGAGACCAGCGCCTGCAGGGGATAGCTCTCGAGCGGCAGCCGGACTCCCGCCATCCTGAGAATCACGCTCGTGTTACCGGCCGCGCAGACGCCGACCTTGCGGGCCTGGATGAGACCGCGGGTCGTCTCGAGGGCCTGCACCGCGCCGCGCCCGTCGCGGCGGATGTCGGTGACCTCGCAATTCTCGATGATGTCGACGCCGAGGGCATCGGCCCCGCGCGCATATCCCCACGCGACCGCATCATGCCTGGCCGTTCCGCCGCGCCTCTGGAAAGCCGCGCCCCGGACCGGATAGCGGATGTCGTCGGTCTGCAGCAAAGGGCAAACGGCCTGTGCCTCTTCGGGTGTCAGCCATTCGTTGTCGACCCCGTTCGCGCGGTTGGCGTGCACGTGCCGCTTGAAAACCTGCACGTCGTGCACCGTGTGCGCGAGCATCATGACGCCGCGCTGGGAGAACATGACGTTGTAGTTGAGATCCTGGGAGAGGCCCTCCCACATCTTCAGGGCATGATCGTAGAGGGCGGCGCTCTCGTCGCGCAGGTAGTTCGAGCGGATGATCGTGGTGTTGCGGCCGGTATTGCCGCCGCCGATCCAGCCCTTCTCGAGGACGGCCACATTGGTCAGCCCGTGTTCCTTGGCCAGGTAGTAGGCGGCGCCCAACCCGTGTCCGCCGCCGCCGACGATGACGGCGTCGTAGGCTGCCTTCGGTTGCGCCTTGCGCCACTGCGGCTGCCAGTCGCGGTGACCGGACAGTCCCCGCCTGAGGAGCGAGAAGCCGGAGAAGCGCTGCATCGTCTGATCCGTTGGTACGAGCTGTGTGAGTCGGCGAGGAATGATGCCGGGCACGGCCGGCCGTTACGAGCATCTGAGCGCCTGCTTCTTGAACGAATGCGACACGGCCGGGCGGCTCATCGCAACCCCCATGTCGCACTGCGGCCTCCGGGCTTGACGGCGCGCCGGTGACATCTCATGATTTAGTCGTCTTGAACGCCTGTTCAAGCAGTTCCTCGGCATCGCCAAACGATAGCATTAACTCACTGAATCAATGGAAATAATGCGTCCATACCCACCGCATCGCCTGACCCCATGGTACCGCTTGACAGCATGCTGTGGAGCCTTGAGTTGAACAAGCAATCAAGCTCTCGCCGGAACGATTCGCCGGACGGCGCGGGAGGGCGCGAGCTGCCTGAGGAGGCGCGCCGGCAACAGCTCATCGAAGTCACCATCGACAGCCTGGCCGAGGTCGGCTATGTGGGCAGCACGCTGGCGCAGATCGCGCAGCGCGCGGGTGTCTCCCCCGGACTGGTCGCGCATTACTTCGGCGACAAGGACGGTCTGCTCGAAGCCACTTTCCGAACGCTGGCGCGGGGCATCGGCGAGCGCGTGCGGGAGCGGCTCAAGCTTGCCCGCACGCCGCGCGGGCGTGTGCAGGCGGTGATCGATACCAACCTCGCGCCGGAGGAGTTCGATCAGCGCACCGGCACGGCATGGCTCGCGTTCTGGGGACAGGTCCTGCACGTGAAGGGTCTGAAGCGCGTGCAGACGGTGTACCAGCGCCGCATGCTGTCGAATCTGCGCCACGCATTGCGGCGGCTGTTACCCGCCGATGAGGCGCGCAGCCTCGCCGCGATGATTGCCGCCATGATCGATGGAGTCTGGCTGCGAGCGGCGCTGTCGCGGTGGCAGGAAGCTGACAGCGAAAGTGCGCGCGCGTTGCTCACCGCCTTCGTCGACAGCCGCCTGAAGAAATCCGCGCCGGCCGGCGAGGAACCGCCGCCTGCCGTGCACCGGCGGGCCGGCTCCACGTCCGCGCCCTCGCGCAGTCCCGGCCCGGGATCGTTCAAGACCGTGAACCCGGCGACCGGCGAAGTGTTGGCCGAGATCGCAGTCGACGGTCCGGCGGAGGTCGCCGCAGCCGTCGCCCGGGCCTCAGCGGCACAAAGGGAATGGGCGAGCCTGCCGGGCGCCGCGCGCGGGCGCATCCTGCGGCGTGCCGCCGACATTCTGCGCGCCCGCAACGCCGAGCTGGCGGAGCTCGAGACGCGCGATACCGGCAAGCCGATCCAGGAGACGAGCGCCGTCGATGTGCTCTCGGGCGCCGACTGTCTCGAATACTATGCAGGCCTCGCCGCGAGTCTCGCGGGCGAGCACCTGGACCTTGGGCCGCAGGCGTTCGGCTATACGCGGCGCGAACCGCTTGGCGTCGTCGCCGGCATAGGCGCGTGGAATTATCCGCTGCAGATCGCCTGTTGGAAGGCAGCGCCGGCGCTCGCGTGCGGCAATGCCATGATCTTCAAGCCCGCCGAGCTGACTCCGCTCACGGCCATCAGGCTGCGCGAGGTTTTCGCCGAGGCGGGTTTGCCGGAGGGAGTGTTTCAGGTCGTGCAGGGCATGGCGGACACCGGACGCCTGCTCACTGCGCACCCGCAGATCCGCAAGGTCTCGCTGACCGGCGAGGTCGGTACGGGCAAAGCGGTGATGGCGGACTCGGCCGCCTCGCTGAAGCAGGTGACGCTCGAGCTCGGGGGCAAGTCGCCGCTCATCGTCTTCGAGGATGCGGTCATCGAGAATGCCGTCGGCGGCGCGCTGCTCGGCAACTTCTATTCCGCCGGCGAGGTCTGCTCGAACGGCACGCGCGTGTTCGTCCATCGGGCCGTCAAGGCTGTCTTCCTCGAGCGGCTCGCGGCCCGGGTGAGCGCCATGCGCATCGGCGACCCGCTGGATCCGGCGACGCAGGTCGGCGCGTTGATCTCCGAGGATCACATGAGCAAGGTGCTGGCCTACATAGCGCGCGGCAAGGCCGAGGGCGCCCGGCTGCTCACCGGCGGCCATCGCGTCACGGCCGGTGATCTCGCGAACGGCTTCTTCGTCGCGCCGACCGTCTTCGATGAGTGCCATGACGACATGGCCATCGTGCGCGAGGAGATCTTCGGACCGGTGATGTCGGTGCTCGAATTCGAGGACGAGGAGGAGGTGACCGCGCGCGCCAACGCGACCGAGTTCGGCCTCGCCGCCGGCGTCTTCACCAATGACCTGACACGGGCGCACCGCGTCATCGCCCGGCTGCAGGCCGGCACCTGCTGGATCAACCATTACAACGTCACGCCGATCGAGCTGCCGTTCGGGGGCGTGAAGCTGTCCGGTCTCGGCCGTGAGAACGGCCGGGCGGCCATCGAGCACTACACCCAGCTGAAGAGCGTCTACGTCGCCATGGGCGGCGTCGAGGCGCCGTATTGACGATGAACCCAGACACTTTCGATTATGTGATAGTGGGCGCGGGCTCTGCCGGCTGCGTGCTCGCGGACCGGCTGACCGAGAGCGGCGAGCACTCCGTGCTGCTGCTGGAGTATGGCGGCTCGGATCGGTCGCTCTACATCCAGATGCCGGCGGCACTGTCGATTCCGATGAACATGCCGCGATACAACTGGTTCTTCCATACCGAGCCCGAGCCGAATCTCGGCGGACGGCGGCTGCATACGCCGCGCGGCAAGGTACTCGGCGGATCATCCTCCATCAACGGACTGGTCTACGTCAGGGGCAATCCGCTCGATTTCGAGCGCTGGGCGTCGGAGGGCGCGAGCGGGTGGGCCTACCGCGATGTGTTGCCTTATTTCAAGCGCACGGAGCGGCGCGACGGGGGAGGGGATGCCTATCGCGGCGGTGAGGGGAAAGTGCACACCCGCTACGGGCCGCTCGACAACCCGCTGAACAAGGTCTGGCTCGAGGCCGGGCAGCAGGCGGGTTATCCCTTCACTCGGGACATGAACGGCTTCCAGCAGGAAGGCGTCGGCCGCATGGATATGACGGTGGGCGGTGGCCGCCGCTCGAGCGCCGCCAATGCCTATCTGCGGCCGGCGATGCGCCGAAGGAGCCTCGCCGTGCGCACTCATTCTCTCACCACCCGCGTCCTCTTCGAGGGGCGCCGCGCGGTCGGCGTAGCCTATCGCCGCGGGAACGAGCAGCATGTCGCGCGGGCGCGCCGCGAAGTGATCGTGAGCGCAGGACCGATTCAGTCTCCGAAGCTCCTCAAGCTCTCGGGCGTCGGGCCCGCGCAGGAGCTCTCGAGCCACGGCATCCAGGTCATCCACGATCTGCCGGGCGTCGGGGAGAACCTGCAGGACCATCTGGAGTTCTACTTTCAGATGGCGTGTACGCAGCCCGTCACGCTCTACTCTCACATGAGCCCGTTTCGCAAGGCGCTCATCGGCATGCGCTGGCTGCTCATGAAGGACGGGCTGGGCGCGAGCAATCATTTCGAGTCGGGCGGCTTCATCCGCAGCCGCGCCGGAATCCGCTACCCGAACATTCAATATCACTTCCTGCCCATGGCCGTGAGCTACGACGGCTCCTCGCTGGCGCAGGAGCACGGCTTCCAGGCCCATGTCGGACCCATGCGCTCGCAGAGCAGAGGCTGGGTGCGGCTCGCCTCCGCGGACCCGAACGAGAAGCCCAAGGTGTTCTTCAACTACATGTCACGGCCGCAGGACTGGGAGGAGATGCGCGCCTGTGTGCGCCTCACCCGCGAGATCTTCGCGCAGCCCGCGTTCGCAGCCTACCGCGGCCGCGAGATCCAGCCCGGCACCGGTGTGCAGAGCGACGAGCAGATCGATGACTTCATACGCGGCCACGTCGAGAGCGCCTATCACCCGTCCTGCTCGTGCAGAATGGGAAGCCCGGATGATCCGCAGGCAGTGGTCGATCCGCAGGCGCGGGTGATCGGAGTCGAAGGGCTGCGGGTAGTCGATTCCTCGATCATGCCTTCCATCACCACAGGCAATCTCAACGCTCCCACCCTGATGCTGGCCGAGAAGGCCGCCGACCACATCCGCGGCAGAGCGCCGCTTCCGGCGGAAGACGCACCGTTCTACCTCGCCCCGGACTGGCAGACCTCACAGCGATAGCTGCTCGCGATACCGATCCACCGCATCTCCCAGCGCCTCGCGCAGCGGCCCGAGCCATGGCTCGTAATGGCGCCACTGCTCGAGCCCCTCGCGATAGATCGGCCGGCGCACCTGCTCCGAGCTCGGGGTCCTCACGCTGCGCGCTGTCTGATGGAAGGCGAGGCATGCGGGCTCGAGCTCGAGTCCGCAATGGTCCAGCAGCCGCCGGACGCTTTCCTCCAAATCGTCAACCATATCCTCGTAATGAACGCGCAGCACCCGTCCGGGAAGCACCTCATCCCAGTGACGCATGAGCTCGAGGTACGTGCGGTAGTACCTCGCGATGTCCTCGAGCCCGTACGTGAATGTCTGCCCCTGCGCAAAGAGCTGCTTGAAGTTGCTGAAGCAGCAGGCCATCGGCTCGCGCCGCGCGTCGATGATCCTGGCATTGGGCAGAATGAGGTGGATGAGCCCGATGTGGCGGAAGTTGTTCGGCATCTTGTCGATGAAGCGCGGCCGGCCGGTGGCCCGATATGCGCGGGTATCGCGCAGGTATTGCTCACCGAGGCGACGACAGTCCTCGGCCGTCATGCGGGCCAGTATCCGCGGATAGAGCGGCGGGCCGGCAGGCGCCTCGCGGCCCTGCAGGCCATTGACCATGCGCGGCAGATCGGCGAGCTCCTGCGTTCCCTCGATGGCGGAGTGGGAGGCCAGGATCTGCTCGAGGAGTGTGGAGCCGGAGCGGGGCAGGCCGACGATGAAGATCGGATCCGGCGCGGGCGAGCCGGATCCGGCGTGCCGCGCGAACAACGCCCGGGTGCAGACTTCCCTCTGCAGGCGTGCGCCGGCCTCCAGCTTCTGCGGATCGTAGCCGCTCGATGACCGCTTGAGCGCATTGCCGCGGCTGTAGAACTCGAAGGATGGCGCGAACTTCTGCTGATCCTCGAGCGCCTTGCCGAGCGCGAAGCACAGGTGATAGCGGTCCACGGTCGCGGTCGCCGGGGCCGCCTCGGCGGCGCGCATCTGACCGATTTCCTCGTCCGTGAAGCGATACGTCTTCAGGTTCGCCAGACTCCAGTAGGCCTCGCCATATCCGGGCCGGGCGATCGTAGCCAGCCGATACTCGGCTATCGCCGCCTCGGTGGCGCCGAGTGTCTTCAGCGAGTGCGCGATGGACAGGTGCAGCTCCGCCGGCTGCGCGGCTCCGGCCAGCAGCTCGCGGTAGAGCGCGAGGGCCTGCTCGTGCTGGCCGAGGCCGACGAGCGTCAGCGCATGGAGCGTACGGTAGTTGCGGTCGCCGGGCTCGAGGGCGAGCAGCCGCTGCGCCTGGCTGCGCGCCTCGAGGTACAGGTGGCGCCTGGCAAGGACCTGCGCATACTCGAAACGCGCCACGTGGTAATCCGGCGCAATCTCGAGCACCTTCTCGAGCAGCAGCTGCGCGTCGTCGAGCACGTCGCGTTCCACGCCGATACGGGCGAGCAGGCGCATCGCCTCCACGTGATCGCTGTGCGTGCGCAGGTAAGCGCGGATGAGCTGCTCGGCGGGCGCGAGCTCGCCGTCGGAGAACAGCGCGGTGGCCGTCACTATCTCGGAAGGGAGTTGCCCCAGCGTGGCGAGGTGCTCGGCCGCTCGAGCCGCCTCCTCGGTCTGTCCCGCCATCCGGTAGAGTCTCTCGAGCAGTCCCCAGCTCGCCGGCAGCGCCGGATTGATGTTGACCGCGCGCAGGAAGGCCTGGATCGCCGCCGGAGCCTGCCGGAGAGCCACGTGGCAGTGCCCGCGCTCCTGGTGGAGCCCGCTGAAACGCGGATACAGGCGCTCGAGCCCGGCTATCGTGTCGAGCGCCCCGGGGATATCACCCGAGAGGCGCTGGGCGACCGCGCGCAGGTAGAGGACGTCGCGATTCTCAGGCACGGTGACCAGCAGCGTCTCCGTCGCGCGCAACGCCGCCGGGAGCTGCTGCAGCTTGAGCAGCTCGCGTATGTGCTGAACTTCACGCTCCACCATGGAGCGCCCGGCCTGCTAGAAGTTGTATCCGAACGAGACCTCGATGACCCGCGGCCGAAGCGGCGTCTGCTCGATGATGAACTGATCCGTGCTGGTGAACGTGCTGGTGTTGGAATTGGTCAGATTGTCGCCGTGCAGGTCCACGTGCCAGTCGCCCTTGGAGACGCCGATGGACGCATCGACGGTGGAGTAGGCGGGATTCTCGAAGCGTCCCCGGGAGGTGGTGATCGACCCGCCGGCGCCGATCTCGGGGTTCGCGCCCGCCTGCGAGAACGAGTGGCCGGTATGCCTGACGCCGATCTGTACGTAAGGCACGTAATCGCCCATCAGCCAGTCGTAGCGGGCGCGCAGGCTGAACTGCATCGGCGGCGAATTGGCGCTCGGAGCGCCGATCGGGCCGAAGGGGTTGCCCACCGGGCTGCACACGCCCGCGCTGCAGACCTGCGTGATCGGCTTGCCGTAATTCCCACCGGGGCCGGTGTCGGCGGGATTGTTGTCGATGAGGGCCGGAGAATTGGTCTGGCTGCTCTTGTTCCAGTCCGCCGCCCCCTGCACGGTGAGCCCGGTCATGAGGCGGGCCACGAACGAGGTCTCGATGCCCTTGATGAGAAAGTCCTGCCCGTTGGTGTCGTAGAAGATGTTGCCGACCACCCCCGGGTTGAAGAACTCGATCTGCACATTGGTCCAGTTGTCGTAGTAGATGGCGCCGTTCCACTGCCCCCGGTGATCGAAGAACTGGGTCTTCCAGCCGATCTCGTTGTTCGTCAGGTTGTCGGAGGTGTACGACCGGGGAACGAGATACTGGGCCACGCCGTTCGCACCGACGCCGTGCGCCGCGCCGCCGTTCTGGTTGAAGCCTCCCGGACGGAAACCCTGGGAGAACGTGTAGTACACCATCAGATCCTGCCGGACGTGCCAGGTGACGTTAGCGCGCACTTTATTGCCGTCTTCGGTGTCGGACAGGCCCTTCGCGTTGAGGTCGGTGCTGAAGCTCGATTGGCAGCCGCCGGGCGGCGTGCCCGCCTCGAAGCAGCCGAAGCTCGAGAGCACGCTGCCGGCCTCGGAATTGAGGAAGCGGAAATGGCGCAGGCCGCCCGTCAGGGTCAGCACGTGCGGCACGAGGTCGTAGCTGGTGGAGAAGTACTCGGCGATCTGCCGGGTCTGGCGCAGCTGATCCTGGTAGAACGAGGTGGTGTCGTTCTGCACTCCGGGATTGCGCACGGTGGTCCCGGGGAAGGTGCCGACGTCCGACAGGCAGCCGGTGTTGCCGGGTGTGCCGGGCGCGCCGTTCGCGGTGCACGCGGGGATGCTCTTGTAATGCCAGCCGGTCTGATCGTAGAGCGCGTTGTTCTCGTAGTAGAGTCCGGCGATCGCCCGCAGGCGCCAGCTGTCCGGGGTGCTCAGGCGCAGCTCATGCTGCTGATGGACGTTGCGCTCGACCGAGCGCCACGTCGAGCTCGGCGAGAAGCAGGTCGGCGTCAAGGGGTTCGCGGCGGAATAGGGCCCGTAGCACTGATAGTAATCGGCGTACACGCCGCGCGCGTAATTGGTGTAATCGCCGACCTGCTCGACGTTGCGGTCCAGATAGCCGCCGGTGTAGACCAGATCCAGCCGGCTCACCTTGCCGTGCACCGTCCAGGCGGTGTTCTCGAATTTGTCCTTGTCGAAGGCATTGTTGAACAGCGTCACCTCGAGCGGTGAGAGCGGCGCGCCGTCGGAGCCATATGGCTGCTGGTAGAAGACACCCTGCGCGTCGAGGTCCTGGTAGGACTGCGTGATCAGCAAGTCCCAGTCGTCGTTGAACTTGTAGAGCGCCTCGGCGCGCGCCCCCTGGTATTCGACGGGGTTGATCGCCCTGTGCGCCAGCTGATAGTTGCTGACCGTGGGGCTGCCGGGTGGAACGCAGTAACCGTTGTTCGGCTGCCCGTCCGGGCACTGCCCGTTGACGGCCGCATAGCCCGCATAGTGGATGCCGACATCGGTGTTCTGGCGCGCGAAGGTGGCCGGTACATTATCGATGTACCCGCCGCGCCGAGCGTCATAGATCACCGCCCGCACCGCCATGTGCCCGGCGATCACCGGCAGATTCAAGACCGCTGTTACGTCGGAGTTGTCGCCGCCGTGGGCGGTCGTTCCGTAGCCCGCCTCGACGCTGCCCGAGGTCGTATCGAGCTGCGGTTTGTTGGTGATGTAGCGGATGACGCCGGCCTGGGCGCCGGCGCCGAAGAGGGTACCCTGCGGGCCTTCCAGAACCTCGATGCGCTGCAGATCGGCGGCATAGATGTCGAGGTTGCGATTCGGCAGCTGCACGGACTGCTCGTCCAGGTAGACGGCGACGTTGGGCCAGAGACCCGTCGAGCCGCTGCCCTGGCTGGCCTGCGATCCGGCGCTGACGCCGCGCATGAAGATCTCGTTCTGTCCCGGGCCGTTGTTCGCCGCCGTGACATTGGGCAGATACTTCACGTAGTCGTCGAACGTCTGAATGTTGAGTTGCTGCATCGCCTGCGACGTGAGCGCCTGCATCGAGATCGGCACGTCCTGGATGTTCTCGCTCCGGCGCTGCGCGGTGACGATGATCGTGGAGAGCTGGCTCGTGTCCGCGGTCGCGGCGGCATTGGGCCCGGCAGCCGCCGCATTCGCCGCGGCCCCGCCGCCCGGAGGCGAAGGTGGCGGCGGATCGGCGGCGGGCGTGGCGGCGAACGCGCGGAAGGCCGCGCCCGCCAGGATGGCGGCGACGGCGTAGGGAACACTCGACTTCATGACATACCCTCGTGCTATCCCTCGATTAGAGCCGACGACCCCGGCCCGGGATTGAATGGAAGCGCCATCATCGTGTTATGTAGCCGTCGCGGCTCGCCGACCGCACCGCGAGAGGGCAAATGAATTCCGCCTCGCACTTGGCAAGGGCATTCCCGCAGCCGGCCGCACGACGGCGGAGTCAGTCGAAGACCCGGGAGCGCGCGGCGTCCGAGTTGGCGACGCGGTTGGGCTGCAGGCGGTGCGTGGAAGGGGAGATCCCGTACGCATCCTTGAACTGCCGCGAGAAGTGCGCGCAATCCGCGAATCCGGTCTCGATGGCTATGTCGGTCATCGAGCGGTCGGTGTTCTGGATCAGCCAGCTCGCATAGCGCATGCGCAACTGGCGATAAAGGGAGGCCGGGCCCATGCTGACATTCTCGCGGCAGAGCCGCTCGAGCTGCCGCGTCGACACGCCGAGCTCATCGGCAATCGCGCCGATCGAGATGGGACGTGTCAGGTTCTGCTCCATCAGCAGCAGCGCCCGGCGCACCCGCGGCTCGCTGATACCCTCCGACAGCGGCGGATGCGGCTGCGCATCGCTCCCCTGGCGCGGCCGGTCGAACAGGAGCACCTGCGTCGCCTTCTGCGCCTGCGCCCGGCCGAGGTGCTGCTCGATCAGATGGGTCGCCAGCGCGGCACTGCCCGCTCCGCCGGCGCAGGTGATGCGCGGGCCGTCGGCGACGAACAGCCGGTCGGCGACGACATCATGGCCCGGGAACGCCTCGCGAAAGTCCTGATAGTGATACCAGTTGACGCACGAGCGCCGGCCCTCCATCAGCCCGGCACGGCAGAGCACGAAGCTGCCGGTGCAGATCCCGATGAGCGGGGTGCGTGTCGCGCCGACCTCGCGCAGATACCGGATGGTCGTCTCGTCGATCTGCGGGCCGGCGTGCAGGATTCCGCCCACGACGACGACATAGTCGATGGAGGCTGGAGGCAGCAGGCCGCTGGTCGGCTGCAGCGTCACTCCGCAGCTTGCGCGGACCGGCTCGCGCCGACCCGACATGATCGACCACTGCACGTGCATCGGGCGGCTGCGGTCGCCCTCGTCGGCGGCGAGCCGCAGGTGATCGATGAAAACGGCGAATGCCGACAGCGTGAAGTGCTCGGCCAGAATGATGCCGACGCGCAGCGGCGGGCGGGCGGCTCGCTCGGGCGGCGAAAGCTTCTGAGACCCCAAGGAGTGCGGCATTGAACAGCCACTCAACGGACTGGCGCTACGCTTACCGGGTATCTTCCGCCAAGTGTTGGCGGGATGCAAGGAAAAGATAAAATCTGTATTAAATATTATTTAAAACAATAGCTTATAGTTATTTTCAGGCGTGGCTCCGAAGGGACGCTGCGGCCTCGATCGATTGAACGATCATTTAGAAGCCGGCGCCGGCAGCTTCGGACGCCTGGCGGCGTAAGCGGATCCGCTCTCGGGCGGCGGCCGCCGCTCCTGGCTGGGAGGATGTCCGAAGGTGGCCCGGTAGGACTTGCTGAAGTGCGCCGGAGAGCGAAAGCCGCAGGCCACCGCAATGCTCGTGATCGGCATGGCGGTCTGCTGCAACAGCTCGCGGCCGCGGCGCAGGCGCAGAGTGACGTAGTACTGCGCGGGGGTGAGACCCAGGCTGCGATGGAAAAGCCGCTGCAGTTGACGCTGCGAGACCTCCGTCATGTGCGCGAGCTCCTCGAGAGTCAGCGGCTCCTCGATGTTGGCCTCCATCAGCGCGGCGGCCTGGGTGATCGAGGGGTGGCAGCCGCCGAGGCGCGCCGCGATCGGAATGCGCTGGCGGTCCTTGCTGTCGCGGATGCGCTCGAGGATGAACTGCTCGGAAATACCGGCCGCGAGCGTCCTGCCGATGCGCGGGGTGATCAGATGCAGGATCAGGTCGAGGGGCGCGATTCCGCCGGTGCAGGTGCAGCGATCGCGGTCGACCACGAACAGGTCGGGAGTGAAGACGATGCGGGGGAAGGTTTCGCGCAGTCCCCAAAGGTTCTCCCAGTGGATGGCGCACCGGTAGCCATCGAGGAGCCCGGCTCTGGCGAGCGCGTACGCGCCCGTGCAGAGGGCGCCGAGGATCATTCGCTCGCGGGCGAGGCGGCGCAGCAGCTGGATGAGCCGCTCATCGACCGCATGCGGCACATCGATGCCGCCGCAGACGAACAGGATGTCGAGCGGCGGCGAGTCCTCGATCTTCATGGTGGGAGCCACGGAGAGGCCGTTGCTCGCCTCCACGGGATTGCCGTCCAGGGAGTACACGGACCAGCGGTAGATGGTCTCCCGGGCGAGGTAGTTGGCCATGCGCAGCGGCTCGATCGCATTGGTGAAGGCGATCATCGAGAAGTGGCGCAGGGTGAGGAACCCGAAGCGCGTGAGCGGTGCGGTCATTCGTGCGCGATGACAGCACCAATCGAGCCGGCGATCAAGGGCCGGCATGTCGGCCGCAGTCACGGCTCACGGCGGTTCGATGCTGGCCCGGGCCAGGCCCGGCAGGTAGGATGGCCGCAGCCCAATCCATTACAAAGAGAGCCGAGGCGTGGTTGAGCACAAGGCTGGCGCGGAGGCCGACAGCAGCGGCATGGAGCACTTCGGCTACAAGGAATCGCTTGCCCGCAGCATCGGGGCGTTCGGCAGCTTCGCCGCCGGCGTCAGTTACATCTCCATACTCACCGGCACTTTCCAGCTCTTCTACTTCGGTTTCGGCACCGCCGGGCCGGCCTATCTCTGGTCCTGGCCGATGGTGCTGCTCGGTCAGCTGGCCGTCGCGCTCTGCTTCATGGAGCTGGCCGCCAAATACCCCATCGCGGGATCGGTCTACAACTGGTCCAAGATACTGGGCAGCCGGCTGGTGGGCTGGTCGTCGGGCTGGCTGATGCTCACCGCCTCGATCGTCACGCTATCGGCCGTGGTGCTGGCGCTGCAGCTGAACCTGCCGCGGCTCTGGAGCGGCTTCCAGATCATCGGCGACGGCAACGGCACCTATGATTTCGCCACCAACGCGGTGCTCCTCGGCACGGTCCTGATCCTCTTCACCACGGTCGTCAATGCGCTAGGCGTACGGCTGATGGCGGCGATCAACAGCGCCGGCGTCTTCATCGAGCTCATCGCCGCCTGCCTGATCGCGATCTTCCTCGCCATCCACATCAAGCGCGGCCCCGAAGTCTTCTTCTCGGCGAACGGCTACGGCGCGGGCAGGAGCTGGGGCTACCTGAGCGATTTCCTGGTGGCTTCGCTGGCCTCCGGATACGTCATGTACGGTTTCGATACGGCCAGCTCACTCGGTGAGGAGACGCTGGAGCCGCGGCGCACCGCTCCCCGCGCCATCCTGCGGGCCATCCTCGCCTCGTTCGTCATCGGTGGCGCCATCCTGGTGTTTGCCGTCATGGCCGCACCCAACCTGCACGACCCCAGGATCGGCGCCAGCGGCGGCGGCCTGCAATACATCGTCGAGCAGGTTATGTGGGGTCCGCTGGGCAGGATCTTCCTCGTCTGCATCGTGGTCGCGGTGACGGTGTGCTCGTTGGCGGTGCACACCGCCGCCATCCGCCTCACCTTCGCGATGGCGCGCGACAATGCGCTGCCGTTCGGCGAGAAGCTCGCGCGGGTGAATTCCCAGACGCAGACGCCCATCGTTCCCGCCGTCGCGATCGGGGTGATCGCCGAGCTGATCCTGGTCCTCAACATCGGGCAGCCGAAGATCTTCACCGTGCTGACCTCGATCGCGGTGATCATGATCTACCTGTCGTACCTGCTGGTGACGCTCCCCATGCTGCGCAAGCGGCTGGCGGGGCAATGGCCCCCCGCGGATCTCGCGGCCGGGGGCTACTTCAACATGGGCAGGTGGGGAATGCCCGTCAACATCGTCGCGGTGCTGTGGGGCTCGGGAATGGCGCTCAACCTGGCCTGGCCGCGCGCAGCGGTTTACGGCACGCCCTGGTACAACACCTGGGGCGCGTTCGTCTACATCACCGCCATTCTCGGAGCAGGCCTGTGGTGGTACGCCGTCAAGGGCCGCCACCACATCGGCACGCTGGCCTCGCACACGCTAGCGGCGCCTGAAGAGCAGGTACGCGGCGAACGCCACGGCGATGGAGATCGCGCTGGCCCAGAACTGGCTCGCCATGTCCTTGTCGAGAGCCATCGCGATCAGCACTAGGACCATCGCGGCGATGGCCGCATAACTGGCCCAGGGAAAGAGCCACACCCGAAGCTCGGGTGGTCCGAGGCCCGCGCGCTCGCGCGCCAACCGCAGCCGAATCTGCGCGGCGCAAGTCACCATGTAGATGACGACGATCAATGCACCCGATGCGTTCACCAGAAAGGCGAATACGGCCGAGGGCGCCAGGTCGTGCGCGAGGATGCCGACGAACCCGGCCACACTGCCGATGAGGACGGAGCGAGCGGGCACGCGCCGCGAGTTGAGTCGCACCAGCGCACGTGGAGCATCGCCGCGTCCCGCGAGCACGAAGAGGACGCGGGAGACTACGTAGAACGACGAATTGAGGCACGAGAGAACGGCCGTGAGAATGATGCCCGTCATGATCGGGGCCGCGTAGGGCACCTTGATCGAGTCGAGCGCGATGACGAAGGGCGACACGCCCGGCGGCACCTTGTCCCACGGCACGATGCAGACGATGAGCGCGATCGAGCCGAGGTAGAACAGCAGGATTCGGCCGACGACCGACGACACCATGCGCGCAACGGCCCGCGCGGGATCCGGCGATTCGACCGCCGCGATGGTCGCGATCTCGGAGCCCATCATCGAGAAAAAGACCGTCGTCACCGCCGTGACGATGGCGAAGGGCCCCCTGGGGAAGAGTCCCCCGTGGGCACTCCACATCTGCAGCGTGCCCTGATGCGGCCCCAGCGTTCCCAGCACGAACGCGGCGCACACCGCGATGAACACGATGATGGCCGAGACCTTGATCGAAGCGAACCAGAACTCGAATTCCGCATAAGAGCGCGTGGACATCAGGTTGACGGCGGTCATCGCCGCCATCAACACCGTGCCGATGACGAGCTTGGGTATCCCCGGAAACCACTGCTGCAGGATCACGGCTCCGGCGATGGCTTCCACGGGGATGACGATGATCCAGAAATACCAGTACAGCCAGCCGACGGTGAAGCCCGCCCAGTTGCCGAAGCCGGCCCGCGCGAATTCGGTGAAGGAGCGGATGTCGGGCCGGGAGACCGCCATCTCCCCCAGGCAGCGCATGACGATCAAGACCATCAGGCCGGTGAGCGCGTACGTCACGATCACCATGGGTCCCGTCGCGGCGATGGCGACGCTGCTGCCCACGAAGAGCCCGGCGCCGATGATGCCGCCGAGACTGATCATCGTGACGTGCCGTGGGCGCAGCGTGCGGCTGAGCTCCGGGACCTGGTTCTCGGCGAGGGAGCCCGCTGCGGTGCTCACACGGGTCTCGAGAGCCCCGCTGCTGTCTGCTGGCGTATTCACTTGTTTTGCGCGTACCCCCGAGTCGTGCGGCCCGCCGCTACTTGAGCATCACTCGAGCCGGCGATCAAGAGCGGCCATGTCGCCTCCATCATGGCGGCTGTCGTGAGGTTTCTAGTCTATTGGAAAAACCGGCCTGCGGCCGCTTTTCGGACATCAGCGCCGTCGCCGCCGTCAAAAGGCGCGACTTTGCCGGCCACGCTGCGCCATCGTTCATGCAGCGAAAGTCCGACAGGCTCCTGGCTTTCAGGCTTGCGCCTCGGCGCCGAGCACTGCCTTGACCTCGAGGAAGTCGCGCAGGCCGTACTCGCCCCACTCGCGCCCGTTGCCCGATCGCTTGAAGCCGCCGAACGGAATGCTCATGTCACCCGGGGCGCCGTTGATCGTCACCCGGCCGGCGCGGATCCTGCGGCCGATGCGATCGGCATGCGCGAGGTCGCGCGACCAGATGTAAGCCTGCAGCCCGTAAGGGGTGTCGTTGGCGATCCGCAGCGCCTCCTCCTCATCACGATAGGGCAGGATGGCCAAGACGGGTCCGAAGATCTCCTCGCGCGCGATGGTCATGTCGTTGCGGACGGCGGAGAAGATCGTTGGCCGCACGAAGTAGCCCTTCTCCAGTCCCGCGGGGCGCCCTTCGCCGCCCGCGATGAGCTTGGCACCCTCCCTGATCCCCTCGGCAATGTAACCCTGGACGCGCTCGAACTGGATCTTCGATACGACGGGCCCCACTGCCGTCTTTTCCGACGTGGGGTCGCCGACGAGCACCGACTCAGCAGTCTTCCTGGCGAGCGCCTCGACTTCCGCCATGCGGGCGGCGGGCACCAGGAGCCGTGTGGGTGCGTTGCAGGACTGACCGGAGTTCTGGAATACGTGCTCGACGCTCGACCTCACGGCTTTCTCGAAATCGGCATCGTCCAGCAGAATGTTGGGCGATTTGCCGCCAAGCTCCTGGTGGACGCGCTTGACCGTCGCGGCCGCGATCCTCGCGACCTCGGTGCCGGCGCGCGTCGAGCCGGTGAAAGAGACCATATCCACCTCGGGATGGGCGGCGAGGGCCGCGCCGACTTCAGGGCCCGTCCCGTTGATGAGATTGAACACGCCCGGCGGAACTCCCGCATCGTGCAGGACCTCGGCCCAGATCGCCGCGCTGAAGGGGGAGAACTCCGAGGGCTTCAGCACCATGGTGCAGCCGGCGGCGAGTGCGGGGACGACCTTCGCCGCGACCTGGTTCATGGGCCAGTTCCACGGGGTGATGAGGGCGCACACGCCTACCGGCTCCAGAGTGAGGCGGTTCGAGCCGCGGCGCTCCTCGAACTCGAAGCTCTTGAGCACATCGATCATTGCCGCGAGATGTCCTATGCCGATGCCGGCCTGCGACCCTTTGGCGAGGCTGATCGGAGCGCCCATCTCATCGCGAATGGCGGCGGCGATGTCCTGGTAGCGCTTCTTGTAGATCGCGAGAATCCTCTCGAGCAGCGCGCGCCGCTCTTCCCGCGAGGTCTGCGCATAGGACTCGAATGCGCCGCGGGCTGCCGCGACGGCCCGATCCACGTCTTTGGCGGAGCCCAGGGAGATGACGCCCGCGGATGCCTCGGTGGCGGGATTGATGACCGTGAATTCCCTCGGCTCGAGGGGATCGACCCAGCGGCCGTCGATGTAGAACCTGCGGTAGTCGTAAGCCATGGTGGCCCTGCTGCATTTCGTGGATCCCCGGATCTTACTACGCCGGCGCGCGCGGCTGCCGCACCAGAGCTTGTGCCGCCGCCGGGGGTTTGCTATGCCGTCATTCCCGGTTCACCGCGAGCGATAGGCGCCCATCCAATGGCCAAGCTGGTCCCGCCGGAGCGGGCGAGCAGGGATGAGATCAGGGCACTGCAGCTGCAGAGGCTGCAATGGTCCGTGCGGCACGCCTATCGGAACGTCGATCACTATCGGCGAAGCTTCGATGCGCATGGAGTGCATCCCGATGACTTGCGGACGCCCGCGGATGTCGCGAAGTTTCCGTTTCTCACCAAACAGGATTTCCGCGACAACTATCCGTTCGGACTGTTCGCGGTGCCGCGCGAGAAGGTGGTGCGCATACACGGCTCGAGCGGCACCACCGGCCGCCCCACGGTCGTCGGCTATACGGCTCGGGATATCGAGCATTGGGCGGAGCTGGTTGCACGCTCGATCCGCGTCGCCGGCGGCCGGGCGGGGCAGATCGTGCACATCGCCTATGGTTATGGCCTCTTCACCGGCGGCCTGGGAGCGCACTACGGCGCCGAGAGGCTCGGCTGCACGGTCATTCCGATGTCAGGCGGACAGACCGAGCGGCAGGTGCAGCTGATCCGCGATCTCCGCCCCGACATCATCATGGTGACGCCTTCATACCTGCTCAACATCGCCGAAGAGATGGCGAAGCAGGGAATGGACCCGCGCGCGAGCTCGCTCAGCATCGGCATTCTCGGGGCGGAGCCGTGGACGGAGGCCATGCGCGGGCAGGTGGAATCGAGCCTCGGGATCGACGCCCTCGACATCTACGGACTGTCCGAGGTCATGGGACCGGGAGTGGCCAGCGAATGCGTGGCGAGCAAGGACGGGCCGGTGATCTGGGAGGATCATTTCTATCCCGAGATCATCGATCCGGACACCGGCGAGGTGCGCGCCGACGGCGAGGAGGGTGAGTTGGTTCTGACTTCACTCACCAAGGAGGCGCTGCCGGTCATCCGCTACCGTACGCGCGACCTGACGAGGCTGCTGCCGCCGAGCGCGTGCTCCATGAGGCGAATGGCGAAGGTGACAGGCCGCACCGACGACATGCTGATCATCCGCGGCGTGAATGTGTTTCCCTCGCAGATCGAGGAGCTCATCCTGCGCGTGCCGGGCCTTTCGGCGCATTACCGGCTCGAGCTCGCCCGCGCCGGCCATCTGGATACGCTGACGGTTCACGCGGAATGTGCGGGTGAGTCCGCGGCTGCCGATGACTCGCGCGAGCGGGCGGCCCGGGAGCTCGCGCATCATGTGAAGTCCTGCATCGGCATCAGTGTCGCTGTGCATGTGCATCCGCCGGGAGCCATCGAGCGCTCGGTCGGCAAAGCGAAGCGTTTGACCGATCGGCGCGGGGCATGAGGCCGACCCCGGCTATAATCGAGCGAACTCCGACCTGGGGATGCGCCATGCTTTTCCCGACGACGCTCGTAGGAAGCTATCCGCAGCCTGACTGGCTGATCGACCGTGAGAAGCTGGCGGGGCGCTTTCCGCCGCGAGTGCGCATGCGCGAGCTCTGGCGTATCCCGGAGCCGTTTCTGGCACAGGCGCAGGACGATGCGACGGTGCTGGCGATCAAGGCGCAGGAGGACGCCGGGCTCGACATCATCACCGACGGGGAGATCCGTCGGGAGAGTTACTCGAACCGCTTCGCCACGGCGCTCTCGGGAGTCGACCTCGACAACCCCGGCACGGCGCTCGACAGGTCTGGCCATCCCAACCCCGTGCCACGCATCGTGGGGAAGATCCGCCGCCTGCGCCCCGTGCAGCTTGCGGACCTCGCGTTTCTCAAGAGCCACACCCGCAGCACGGTGAAGATCACCGTGCCCGGACCCTTCACCATGAGCCAGCAGGCGCAGAACGATTTCTATCCGAGCGAGGCCGAGCTGGCGCTCGACTATGCCGCCGCGGTCAACGAGGAGATCCTGGACCTCTTTGCCGCGGGGGCCGACATCGTGCAGCTCGATGAGCCGTACATGCAGGCGCGCCCCGAGAAGGCGCGACAGTTCGGCCTGCAGGCGCTCAATCGCGCTCTGCAAGGCGTGACCGGACGCACCGCCGTGCACATCTGCTTCGGTTATGCCGCGATCATCCACCAGCGCCCGTCCGGGTATTCGTTCCTTCCGGAGCTGGCCGCCTGCCCGTGCCGGCAGGTATCGGTCGAGACCGCGCAGTCCCATCTCGATTGCGAGGTGCTCTCGCGCCTCGGCGGCAAGCAGATCATGGTCGGCGCCATCGACCTTGCCGACATGGCCGTCGAATCGGCCGAAACGGTGGCGGCGAGAGTCCGGCGCGCCCTGAAGTACGTGGCCCCGGAAAACGTCATCATCGCCCCCGACTGCGGCATGAAATACCTGCCGCGGGAGGTGGCCTTCGGGAAGATGAGGGCGATGGCGGAAGCAGCGAGGATGCTGAGGAAGGAGTACCCGTCAACCTGACTGCGCGGCGTCCTCGGTGATGAACCCTGCCGGCAGGATCAGGGTCGGCGAGTCGTCCTGCCCGGCTTCGAACCGCCCCTGCGGAAGCACGCCGCCGATGTCGGCGCCGAGGCATTGCAGGGCATCCTCCGCTTCGACCGGAGCGCAGAAGAAATTCCCCTGTCCGAAGCGACAGCCCATCCGCTCGAGCGCGTCGGCCGTATCCTGCGACTCGACCACCTCGGCGATGGGCGTCAGTCCCAGGCTCGAGGCGAGCTGGACCATCGCGGAGGCGAGACTCGCGCCGCCGTGCTGCGAGGGGCCCGGGCCGACCACCCACGGACGATCGATCTTCACGTAATCGAAGGGGAAGAGCTGCAAGTGATTGAGCGAGGAGTAGCCGGTGCCGAAGTCATCGAGCATCAGCTCCACCCCGGTATGGTGCAGGCGCTCGAGCGTCTCGCGCGCGGCGACCACGTTGCTGATGAGCCCGCCTTCGGTGAGCTCGAATTTGAGCGTCCGGGGCGGTATCGCGGTCTCGGTCAGCTGGCCCGATACGTATTCGCTCAGCTCCGGATCGCGCAGCACCGCCGCCGAGAGATTGACGCTCAGATAGAAGTCCGTCCCGGCCGGCAGGCGCCGCCGCCACTCGCTCGCCAGCATGCAGACCTTGCGGATGGTCCAGCGCGTGATCGGCACGATGATTCCGGTCTCCTCGGCGATGGCCAGGAATCTCTCCGGTCCGAGCATGCCCTCCACCGGATGTTGCCAGCGCAGCAGCGCTTCCGCGCCTACCGCGCGCCTGCCGCGCAGGGCGACGATCGGCTGGAAGAGGAGCTTCAGCTCACGGCGCTCCATCGCGACGTGGAGGTCGGCCTCGAGGCTGACGAGACTCGCCGCATCTCCTCCCATCGAGGGAGAGTAGGCGACGCAGGTCATCTCCTCCTGCCGCTTGGCCACCGACAGCGCGACCTCCGCCTCGCGCATGAACGCTTCCGCACGCTGCGGCCAGCTCTCGAGGCAGCTCATCCCGATGCGCGCGGTCACCCCGAGACGGTGGCGGCGCAGCTCGAACGGCTCCCGTAATGCCGCCTGCAGCTCGCCGGCCAGCCGCGGCATCGCATCGCTCGAGCCCAGATCCCGCACGAGCAGGGCGAAACGGTCGCCGCCCCAGCGGGCCAGCACGCTGGTGGCGGACGAGACCACGTTCTGGAACCGTCGCCCGGCCTGCACCATCAGCTCGTCTCCGGCCGTATGGCCCAGCGTCTCGTTGATCAGCTGGAAGCGGTCGACGGCGATCAGGAAGACTCCGACGCGCCGGCCGCGGCGCGCACCGCGCTCGCGCAGCGTGCGGTCGAGCTGGTCCATGAAGAAATAGCGGTTCGGCAGGCCGGTGAAGGCATCGTGAAAGCGCGCGCGATTGACGCTCTCCTGCAGATTCTCACGTTGCTCGATCTCCCGCGCCAACCGTTGGTTGGCGGCGTGCAGTTGGCGGCGGGCGGTGGCGAGGGAGGTGCGCAGGCGAAGCGTGCGGTGCGTGACGTCGTGCGCCATGAAGGTCAGCAGCCACGCGAGCAGCGCGAGAAGTCCGATGTCTGTGGCCAGAGTGCGCGTCGGATACCAGCCCGCACGCGGGCGAACCTGGAAGGTCAGTGTGCCCGGTGAGGTGGGCGAGAAGCCCGGGGGCGCGTGCACCATGCTGGCCGCCGGGTCGCTCAGGGGGCCGTCACTCGATGCGACGAAAGCGCGCACGAAGCCGCTCGCGGGGTCGCTCTGCACGAGCGCGAAGTCGTTGCCGCCGCCGACCCCGCTCACGATCCGCGCGCGCGCCAGCAGGCGATCGAGATTCGCGTAGGCGACCGCCCATCCGTCGGCGGCCGACGAGCCGGCCATGGCCTGGCGATCGAGCGGCGCGCGTGCCGCCATGAGCCATTCGCTCCCCGCGCGCACCGGCCCGAGCAGAGCCGCGGCGGGAATGCCCCCGGCAGGGGCCGCCGCCTGCCACTCGCTCACCAGCGCCCTGGCGGTCGCGGCATCGGCTGGGCGCGAGGTCACGAGTCTGCCGTCGGACGTCCATTCAAACATGTCGAAATCGGGTTTGGAGGGACGCCGCGGCGGTCGGGTTGCGGCGGTCGCGGGATCGGCGGCAGGCTGCGGCGTAGCGCTGGCGGCACGTGCTGCGCGCGATGCGTGCCTGGCGAGCTCCTCGAGCTGCCGCTCGAGGGCGTGAGCGCTGTGCGCCGCGACGGCCTGCGCGGCTTGACGCGCGTCCTCGGCGCGCCGTTGCACGCTCAATACGATGAGCCGCGAGCCGGCGACGGCGACCGTGACGAACACCAGGAGCGCCGGAACCCAGCTCGAATGGCGCCTCAGGCTCGCGAGGCTCAGGCTCATGCGGCCGGGCTCCCCCCATGCAGCGTGCACACGATCGTGAGCGTGATGCGCCTTTCGCTCGCCACTTTCAGGTAGTCACCCATGATGGACCAGTCGGTGCGCCCGAATGCTTTCGAGACCCCCACATAGCCTTCGCGCAGCTGCGGCGCGGGCCCGAGCGCTCCGGTGTAGACATTGACGATCGTGGGCGCCACATGGCCCGTCGAGCCGCCGAGCAGCCAGTTGAGCGTATGGCCGTAGTAGTCGATGCGCGCCGTCTCGAGCTCGGTGCGGAGATTTCCCGTCACCGAGCGCGAGTAGGAGACCGTCGTCTGAAAGTGTGGGGTCCACAGGAAGCCCAGGGCGGCCTTCGGCAGCGCGCCGTGCGTAGTGTCGATGTCGTATTGGCGGCCTTCAACCTGCAGCGTCAACTTGCCGCCGAACGTTCCGGTGACGTCCGCGCCTTCGACGTCGTAATTGAAGCGGCGCGTGCCCTGGTATACGGGGATCTGCCCGGTGCCGAAGTGCCCATCGGCAGAGAAGGTCCACTTGGCGCTCGCGTTCCCCGTGCTCATCGAGCCCGCAAGCGAGCCGAACTCCCAATGCGCGCCCGCGAGCCTCTGATATTCGCCGCCGATTCCGAGGACTCCCGAGCTGAAATCGTGCAGCCAGGTGAGCGAGCCGCCACCGCCTCCGCTCGCGCCGGTGAGGGTCGAGCCATCGGCGCTGATGACCAGACTGTTGTTCGACGGAGCCGAGGGTGCGGCGGGAGGGGCCGCGCCGGACTCAACGGCGCAGGCGCCGTGGGGTGCGAGACATGCCGCGGCAAGAGCGGCGAGCGGTGAGCATCGCAAGGGTCTCATCGTGTCCTCGAAAGCGAAGCACCCGGCAGGCGAGCGCCGAAGGTTGGGTTCTCGAGCACTTCCGCCCGCGCGACCGGCAGGAATGCGATCACACAGAGCCGCTCCTGCTCCCCGGGCAGCGACACGGCCGTGCTGGTGACCTGGAAGAGCCGCGGCACGATGCGCACGTGCATCTTGCGCCGGCCGGTGACGCCAGGGTCCCACCAGCGCGGCGGCGATTCAGGCTGCGCGAGCAGTGCCGAGGCATCGGCGCCGACGCGGGTGGCGGAGAAGAGCGCCAGCGCGGGCCGGTTGAAGGCGAGTACGCGATCCTGCGCATCGATGACCACGATCGCCTGCTCCGCGGCCTCGACCGCG
>JAGWPE010000231.1 GCA_028870635.1 Gammaproteobacteria bacterium
CCAGGTGCCGGAGACGCCGGCGACCGCCGCCTGGCCGCCGAGCTTGCCCTCGGTGCCCACCTCGCGCGCGACGCGCGTCACCTCGGAGGTGAAGGCGCTCATCTGCTCGATCATCGCGTTCACGATGCTGGCCGAGCGCAGGAACTCGCCCTGCAGCGGCCGTCCGTCGACCTCGAGGCTCATGGTCTGTGACAGGTCGCCCTTGGCGACCGATGCGATGGCGCGGGTCACCTCCGTGGTCGGCCAGAGAAGATCATCGATCAGGGTATTGACCGAGCCTTCCATCGCGCCCCAGGAGCCGGAGCGCCGATCGAGCACCACGCGATGGCGCGTACGGCCTTCCTTGCCGACGATGCGCCCGGCGCGCTCGAGCTCACGCGCCAGACGCTCGCTCGAGCCTACGATCTCGTTGAAGGTGTCGGCGACCTTGCCGGCGAGTCCCGCCTTGTCGCCAGGGAGGCGTACGGAGAAGTCACCGTCACGTACCGACTGCAGGGCGCGCAGGATCTCGCGCAGGTCGAGAGCGTCGGCCTCGACGCGTGTGGCGCCGTTCGTCTTGCGGCGCTTCGGCTCGGTTCCCTGCTCTGGTGATTGCATTCTCTCTCTCCAGCGTAATGGTCAGGCCGCGCGCACGCGGCGCGGACCTCGGAAAGGCGCAATGGATTACGGCCGGTCGATGCCGGCAAAGGCTGATCGCCGGCGCACCAGGCGCCGGGCGGCGTGTTCTGCCAGACGGAAGCGACGACTCCAGTCGGCCGCTGCGCCGGCAGTCCGCTTTGCATCACGGACAATCTCCCGCAAGCTGCGTCCGGAGTTTCCGTGCGACTCAAAGCCCCGACAGAAAGATTCTAGTAATAAATGCCGGCTAGCCTTTCAGGGGCTGGCTGGCCGGCGAAACATAGCGGAAAGCCGCCAGCGAGGCAAAGAGTATTCGTTAACGTCTTCCCCTCCCTCAAGGGAGGGGATTTCCAGAATCAGGAGGCTAACGCTCTAGCCCGGAAACAACCCATGTACCCTTACCCAACGCACACTCGCAGTCGAAACCACCGTGCCGTTGCGCTCGCTTTCCGCGAGCCGCCCGAAAAATCGTCGATCGCATGCCGGTGGCCTGATGGCCGATATACCGACGAGCTGTATATTGACCCAGTTCCACGACACCTTGCAATCCGGAGGCGGCGCCTCCTCTCCAGCTTGAATGCTGGAGTCTGCGCGCCGAGGATCGGATGAGCGACTCGACGCCGCGGATGCCCGCTCCGCGCGACGCGCTGCACCGAACGGCGGAATTGGAGATCCCTTTATCCACAGCAATGGTCTCCCGGCGATAGAAAAGATGTGCTACAGTGATTGTGCGGGAAGCTAAGGGCCCGGGTCGCACGCCGATCGCCCGCGGTCGGGCAGGATAGAACTATCATGATTGGGTCGCAGCCGGCCGGGCACCAAGAGCCCGCGCCGGAACAACGGTCCGGAAGGCTATCGGTGGCAGCCTTGCGCAGCGCCATACCCGGGCGCATGTGGGGCGGCAAGGGTTGCGGCGCGCCATGCGACTACTGTCGCGTGCTGGTGAGCCCCGATGAAATCGAATACGAGGTCGAGGCCCGCCTCGAGGCCGAGACCCTCATGCTGCACTTCCACCCCCGATGCTATGACGCCTGGCGGACGAGCCGCGACCCGCCGCCCGGCGAGGAGCCGGCGCCGGGCAAGTGACCGACAGACTGTCCGGCTCGAGCTTCCGCCCGGGCTGCGGCCTATATGCACCAGCCGCCGTCAATGATGTGGACCTGCCCGGTGGTATAGCCCGCCCCCGCGAGGTACACCACCAGATCCGCGATTTCCTCCGGCCGCCCGATCCGCCCGATCGGCTGGCGCGCGATGAATGCCGCGCGGGTCTTCTCGTAGTCCCCCTGCGCCTTCAGGCGCCCCTCGAGCGAGGGGGTCTCCACCGTGCCCGGACAGATTGCGTTGCAGCGGATGCCGCGGCTCACGAAATCCGCAGCCACGGATTTGGTCAACCCGATGACCGCAGCCTTCGTGGTGCCATATACACAGCGCACCGCGACGCCTTTGATACTGCTTGCCACGGACGCCATGTTGATGATCGAGCCTGCGCCTTTCGCAAGCATGCCCGGCAACACCGCCCGAATCGTGCGCACCATGGCCTTGACGTTCAGGTCGTAAGCGAAATCCAACTCCTCGTCCGTGCACTCGAGCACCGTGCCGTGATGCACGACGCCTGCGCAATTGAAGAGGACATCCACGGTGCCCGCGCGTGCGACGGCGGCTGCAACACTCGATGTGTCCCTCACATCCATACGGCAGACCTCGACTCCAGCGTGCTCCCGAAGCGTTGCCAGCTTTCCCTCGTCAATATCAGTGGCAATCACGCGCGCGCCGGCCACTGCAAGCGCCAGCGCACTCGAGCGTCCGATTCCCTGGGCCGCCGCCGTGACCAGCGCAGTCTTGCCTTGCAAATTCGGTGTAGTCATCGGCTGTAGCATTTCTCCACAAGGGCCATCGTGTGCCAGGCGTCCTCCACGGACGTCTTCAGCACGTCGTCCTCGCCCGCGGCGAAGCGCTGCAGGTTGGACATCGTGCCGATGAAGGCGTCCGGGAACCACCTCCCCTCCAGCGGAACGGCCCGCCATGGGCCGCCCCGCGGGGCGATCCACAACTCATCCGGCTCGCCGCGCGGGTAATCGAG
>JAGWPE010000232.1 GCA_028870635.1 Gammaproteobacteria bacterium
CGACCGCCGGCCACGGCTCATCGACGACCGCCCGCCGATGCCCGAGCGCCCGCCACAGCTCGTGGGCGGCGTGCGGAATGATCGGCGCGAGCATCAGCGTGATGATCTCCAACGCCTCGTGACGGACGGAGCGGCCCTGGTCCGACAGGTCGTCGAAGCGCCCGACGGTGTTGAGAAGCTCCATGCTGGCGGCAATCGCCGTGTTGAAATTCCGGCGCCTGCCGATATCGTCCGCCGCCTTCGCGAGCGCGTGGTGTGCCGCGCGGCGCAGCGCACGCTGGGGATCGTCGAGCGAGCCTGATCCGAGGGCTGGGGGAAGGCCGCGGTTGACGTGCTCGTACACCGCGTTCCAGAGGCGCCGAATGAACCGCGAGGCGCCCTGCACCCCTTCATCGGACCACTCGAGCGTCTGCTCCGGGGGCGAAGCGAACATGGTGAAGAGCCGGGCCGTGTCCGCGCCGAAGCGCCTGATCAGCCCCTCCGGATCGACGCCGTTGTTCTCGGACTTCGACATCTTGCCGAGTCCCTGATAATCCACGCGGATCGTCTCGCCGCTCGGCAGGGTGGTCTCGAACACTTCCGCGCCGGATGCATCGCGCCGGGAGCGCACGTCGGCCGGGTTGAAGTAGCGGCGGCGCCCATCCGCTGCGGTTTGGGAGTAGACATGGTTGAGCACCATGCCCTGGGTGAGAAGGTTCGTGAACGGCTCGTCGACCGCCAACAGCCCGACATCACGCATCACCTTGGTCCAGAAGCGCGCATAGAGAAGATGCAGTACGGCGTGCTCGATGCCGCCGATGTACTGATCGACGGGCAGCCAGTAAGCCGCGCGCTCGTCGACCATCGCGCGATCCTGGTCCGGACACGCGTAGCGCATGTAGTACCACGAGGAATCGACGAAGGTGTCCATCGTGTCGGTTTCCCGGCGCGCGGACCGGCCGCACTTCGGACACGTGCACTGGTAGAAAGCGGCCGACTTGGCGAGCGGATTGCCGCTGCCGTCCGGCACGAGGTCCTCCGGCAACACCACCGGAAGCTGCTCGTCCGGAACCGGCACCTCGCCGCAGGCCTCGCAATGGATGAGCGGGATCGGACAGCCCCAGTACCGCTGCCGCGAGATGCCCCAGTCGCGCAGCCGATACTGCACCCGCTTCTTCCCGAGGCCGCGCTTCTCGAGGCCCGCGGCGATAGCGGCCACCGCGGCCTGGAACTCGAGCCCGGAGAACTCCTCCGAGCTCACCGTGATCCCGTACTCGCCGTACTCGGCGATCCAGGGCGCGCGCACCTCCTCGTAGGCGCCGGTCTTGGAGCGCACCACCGTGACGACGGGCAATGAGTTCTTGAGCGCGAACTCGAAATCGCGCTCGTCGTGGCCCGGCACGCCCATCACCGCGCCTTCGCCGTAGCCCATGAGCACGTAGTTGGCGACCCAGACCTCGATGGGCCTGCCGGTGAAAGGATGCAGCACGTGCAATCCCGTGCGCATGCCCTTCTTCTCCTGGGTGGCGACATCCGCCTCCATGACGCTGCCTCGGCGGCACTCGTCGATGAATGCCGCCAGACCCGGGTTGGAAGCCGCCGCCGCGACAGCCACCGGGTGCTCCGCCGCGATCGCCATGAAGGTGACACCGAACAGCGTGTCGGCGCGCGTCGTGAACACCTTGAGCGCGCCTTCCGCCGACATCGCCGCGCGCGTGTCCGGCGCGAAAGGGAAGGAGATCTCACAGCCCTCGCTGCGGCCGATCCAGTTGGCCTGCATGAGGCGCACCCGCTCCGGCCACCCCGGCAGCCGCTCGAGATCCCCGAGCAGCTCCTCCGCATACCGCGTGATGTTGAGATAGTAGGTCGGGATCTCCCGCTTCTCGACCGGCGCGCCGGTCCGCCAGCCGCGGCCTTCGATCACCTGCTCGTTGGCGAGCACCGTCTGATCGATGGGGTCCCAGTTCACCACTCCCGTCCTGCGATACGCGATCCCCCGCTCCAGCATCCGCAGGAAGAGCCACTGGTTCCACCGGTAGTAGCTCGGATCACAAGTGGCGACCTCGCGGCTCCAGTCGATGCCGAACCCGAGCGACTTCAGCTGCGCCCGCATGTGCGCGATGTTTTGCCGCGTCCACTTTGCAGGCGGCACTCCATTGCTCATCGCCGCATTCTCCGCCGGCAGCCCGAACGCGTCCCACCCCATCGGCTGCAACACGTTCCGCCCCTGCATCCGCATGAAGCGCGCCAACACGTCCCCGATCGTGTAGTTGCGCACATGCCCCATGTGCAGCCGCCCCGACGGATAAGGCAGCATCGACAGGCAGTAATACTTCTCCCGTCCCTTCTCCTCCTTCACCTCGAAGGAGCGATGCTCTTCCCAATGAGCCTGCGCCGCCCTCTCGACAGCCGCCGGATCGTAAAGCTCTTCCATCTAAAGAAACGCCTGGATTCTCAGTGATTTAAAGCCCTAAAGCTTACACGAACGGGCGGCGGCTCGGCTGCAAAAGAGATTTTCCGGGAGGCTCAAAAACAGGGACGTTTTTGAGCCAGCCTCCACGGACGGATTTACGGCGTTCCCGGAAAATCCCTTTTGCAGCCGAGCCGTCGCGGCCGAAATTGATCAAGGCACCGTGATGGGCAGAAACAGCTGCGCCGATTCCCGCTGAATCAGCAAAGCGAGGCTCTTGTTCCGCGCCCTCCTGGCGGCCGACTCCAGCTCCTCCACCGTGCTGATCCGCCTCCCATCCACCCCCAGGATGATGTCCCCCGGCTCCACCCCGGCAACCTCGGCGGCCCCCGACACCCCCTCCACCACCAGGCTGCCGCTGGTCCGCGCCTGCGCCTTCTCCTGCGGCGCAAGCGGCCGGATCGTGAGTCCCAGCTGGTTGGGCTTGCGCACCGCCGGCGCAGGCCGCGCCGCGCTGCCCGCCGCGGCCACCTGCGGCTCCTTCAACTCCTCGACCCGCACCCGAACCGTGCGGTCCCTATGGTCCCGCCACAGGGTCAGCGTCGCCTGCGATCCCGGCCTCATGTCCGAGATCCGGCTCGACAGCTCCCCGAAGTGATCGATCGCATGTCCATCGACCGCCACCACCACATCCCCCGGCTGGATGCCGGCCACCGCCGCCGGGCTCTTGCTCTCCACCGAGCTCACCAGCGCCCCATGCGGACTGCTGAGGCCGAAGGAGTCGGCGAGGTCCGCCGTCACCTCCTGGATGGTCACCCCGATCTTGCCGCGAACGACGTGCCCGACCTCGATGATCTGGCGCTCCACGTTCGCCGCCACATCGATCGGAATGGCGAACGAGACCCCCATGAACCCGCCGGTGCGGCTGAAGATCTGCGAGTTGATGCCGACCACCTCGCCTTGCAGGTTGAAGAGCGGACCGCCGGAGTTGCCCGGGTTCACCGCCACGTCGGTCTGGATGAAGGGAACGTAGTTCTCCGTGGGCAGCGAGCGGCCGATCGCGCTCACGATCCCGGCCGTGGCGCTGTTCTCGAAGCCGAAGGGCGAGCCGATCGCGAGGACCCATTGTCCGGGCCGCAGCCTCGCGGGATCTCCGAAACGCACGACCGGAAGCCCCGTGGCCGCGATCTTGAGGACGGCGATGTCGGTTCGCTCGTCGCTTCCCACCACCCGCGCCTTGAATTCCCGCTGATCCACCAGGCGCACCGTCACCTGGCTGGCCCCCTCCACCACGTGGTCGTTGGTGAGGATGTAGCCGTCGGAGGTCACGATGAATCCCGAGCCTGCGCCCCGCACCGGCTGCTCGTGGCGCTGCTGGCCGCCGCCCGGCGCCGGAATACCGAAACGGCGGAAGAATTGGTTGAGCGGATCGTCGCCCTGATCACCGCCCTCCGGCGTTTTCTCGATCACCTCGACATTGACGACCGCCGGCCCGTACCTGGCGACGAGCGGCGAGAAGTCCGGCAGCGACGGCGTGCCGCCGGAAGTGCATAGGGGGGAAGCGGACGTCGCCGCGGAAGCCGCCTGCGTGCCCGTGAGCAGCCAGGCGGCGAGCGTGACGAGGATCCAGGAGGCCAGTGCCGCGTTCGGACGCGCGGTCCCAGAAAAGTTCATGTCAGACTCCGGGGTGGGAGAGTAGTAGCACTCGCCGTGCCTGTGTACCGGCGCAGGGCGCCGATCGACAGCGCACCCGCGAGAGCGATGGCGGCAAGGCTCACGATCAGCCAGTTTCCAACACGCGCAAAGGGCGTGAGCCCGGACCTGGGCGTGACCGAGGATCGCAGCACGTAAGCCTGGAAGGCCGGGGCCGATGCCAGGACCTCGCCGCGCGCGCCGATGACCGCCGAGATGCCGTCATTGGAGGCGATGATCATGCTGCGGCCTTCTTCGAGCGCGCGCATCCGGGCCATCTGGAATTGCTCGTAGCGCGCCGTGGAATGTCCGAACCAGGCGTCGTTGGTGACGTTCACCAGCGCATTGGCTTTCGGCAGCATATGCAGCATATAGCCGCCGTATCCCACCTCGTAGCAGACCGTCGGTCCGAGCTCCAGCCCGGCCACCGGCAGAGGAGCTTGGTCGGTGCCGCCGCGGGTGAAGCTCTCATACGGCAGAGTCATCAGGCGCAGCCAGTTGCGCACGAAATGCGGCACCGGGAAGAACTCCGCGAACGGCACGAGGTGGTCCTTCGCATACCAGCTCGCCTGTTTGCCGAGCGCCAGGATGGAATCGTAGTAGTGCTCGCCGTCCTCCGAGGCACGCACCACGCCCATGACCAGCGAAGAGCCGCGCGCCTGCGCCTCGCGGTCGACCCGCGCGATGTAGGGCAGGAGGTTGTTGGCAAGATCGGGCAGCGCCGCCTCCGGCCACACGATGAGCCGGGTGCCGAGCGCCGACTCGGTCATCTTGCGATAGCGCTCGAGGATCATCGGCGCTTCGCTGTCGAGCCACTTGTCCTCCTGCGGGATGTCGGCCTGAATGACCGCCACCGAGACCGGGGCGCCCGAGGGGTGTGTCCAGTGCACCGGCGCCAACGCCGCCCCCAAAGCCCAGGGCGCCGCCAGCGTGAGCGCTGCGAGCAAACGCACGCGCCCGGTCCCGCGCACCAGCGCGACGAGAGCGCCAGCGCTCATGAGCAGCACCAGGCTGATTCCGTACACGCCCAGGACCGGCGCAAGGGCACCGAGCCAGGTATCGGTCTGCGAGTAGCCGAGCGAGAGCCAGGAGAAGCCCGACAGGAACCAGCCGCGCCACCACTCGATGAGCAGCCATGCCGCCGGTATGCCGACCAGCCAGCGCCAGGCACCGCTTTGCGGCAGCCAGCGCGCCACCGCATAGCCGATCAGCGCATTGTAGAGGGCCATGATCCCGATGAGGCCCAGCATGATGGCGAGGGTCAGCCAGACAGGCGCTTTGCCGAGATCGTGGAC
>JAGWPE010000016.1 GCA_028870635.1 Gammaproteobacteria bacterium
CTGGTTGCCGGGAGAGGGATTCTCCGACACCGGCTGGCCGGCGGCCGTGAAGTAGTGTTTGAAGTCGTTCACGAGCGTGCCGACGGCCTCGAACACGCTGCTGTCGACCGCCCGCGCCATGAGCAACTGCTCGGCGCCGAAGGTCTCGGGGATTTCCGTCAGGATGGGCGTACCGCCCGCGCGGGCGAGCTCGGTGCTGATGCGGCCGACCAGGGGGTTCGCGGTGAGCCCGCTGAAGGCATCGGAGCCGCCGCATTTGAGGCCCAGGACCAGGTCCGAGAGCGGGCAGGGCTCGCGCACGTCGCGGACGATCAGTGCGGCGAGCTCCTCCAGCGCGCGTACTCCTTCCTCGACCTCGTCGCTGACGGCTTGCGCGTTGAAGCTGCGGACGCGCTCGGGATCGAAGTCTGCCGTGCCGAGCATCGCCGCAAGCTGATTGTTCTCGCAACCGAGGCCCACCACGAGCACGCCGCCGGCGTTGGGATGGGTGACGAGCGAGGCCAGAAGCTTCCGGGTGTGCGCGAGATCATCGCCGAGCTGCGAGCAGCCGAACGGGTGTGTCAGGGCGTATACGCCGTCGACTCGATCGCGGAGCCGCTCCCCGGCGATATCGGCGATTCGCCGCGCCGTGCGTGCGACACAGCCCACGGTGCAGATGATCCACAGCTCGTTGCGTGTCCCCACTCGGCCGTTGCGCCGCCGGTAGCCCTGAAAGGTGCCCTGCTCGGGCGGGCTGAGCTGCGCAGTGGGTGCGGGTGGCGTGTAGACGTAGTCGGAATGCGCCGTCAGCGTGGTGACGAGATTGTGCGTGTGAACGTGCTCGCCCTGGGCGATGTCTCGCGTGGCACGGCCGATGGGCCAGCCGTATTTGCGGACGAGGGTTCCGGCGGCGATCGCCGCCACGGCGATTTTGTGACCACGCGGCACCGGCCCCCGTGCGACCACCACGTCCGACGTCGAGCGCACCGTCTCTCCCGGCTGCAGGTCGCGCAAGACGACGAGCACATCATCTTGCGGATGCACCCGCAAAGCGTCACGGAGGGGCCCAGCCATCCCAGCCATCCCCCTATGGTAACCGGTAGCAGAACTTGTGCAAGCAGGGAGGGCGGCGATAGGCTTCCGCAAACGGCTCTGCTAAAGTCCACCGGCAAAAAGACGGGCAGCCCAGAGATCCGCCGCTTGAAGACTTCCAGCCGCCGCGCGAAGGCGCGGCGCGAGCACACCGACCGAGGCGCGCCGCCGGCCGCGAAACGGGCGCGGACACGCTCGCGACTGACGATCACCGACATCGCGCGCCTCGCCGGAGTGTCGAAGAAGACCGTCTCGCGGGTCATCAATCAGGCGCCCTACGTTCAGGCCGAGACCCGCGCGCACATCGAGGCGATCATCGCCGAGCACGGCTACCAGCCGGATCCCCAGGCGCGCGGGCTGGCGTTCCGCCGCTCCTTCCTGGTCGGCATGATCCACGACAATCCCAATCCGCAGTACGTGGAGAACATTCAGCTCGGCATTCTCGATGCGCTTGCCGGCCGCGGATACGAGCTCGTGATCCGGCCGTGCGATCGCCGCAGCCCGAGCTTTCTCGAGGACATGCGCGGCTTCGTGGAGCGCCTGCGCCTCTTCGGCGTCGTGTTGACACCCTCGGTGTCGGAGGACGATCGCCTGGCGAAGCTGCTGGAGAGCGCCGACTGCCCGTATGTGCGCATCGCCTGCGCGTCGGTCGACAAGCCCGCGCACATGGTGTTGACCCACGATGCGCGCGGCGCGGCCGCCGCCGCGCGGCGGCTGGCGGAGCTCGGCCATCGCCGCATCGCCTACCTCTCCGGTCCGCCGCTCTTCCGCTCGGCGCACGAGCGGCGCGCCGGATTCATCGCCGGCCTGGCCGAATACGGGCTGGAGCTCGCCCCCGAGCTCGCCGTGCTCGGCGCTTACACCTATGAGTCGGGCCTTGCCCGCGGGCGCGAGCTGCTCGCCCGGCCCGACCGGCCGACGGCGATCTTCGCAGGCAACGACGAGATGGCGACCGGCGTGTACAGCGCGGCGCACGAGCTCGGCAGCCGCATCCCCGAGGATCTCTCGGTGATCGGCTTCGATGACGCGCCGATCGCGACCCGGATCTGGCCGGCCATGACATCGGTCCGGCTGCCGGTGCGTGAGATGGGCCGGACCGCCGCGGAGGGGCTGTTCGCCGCGCCGAAGACCGCCGCCAGGAGCCCCATCGCGGAATTCACCCCGAGCCTCATCGAGCGCGATTCGAC
>JAGWPE010000233.1 GCA_028870635.1 Gammaproteobacteria bacterium
GCAGCCGGGGGTGCTCGGGCAGGGGTCCCCCGGAAGGGGCCGGCAGTTGAGCGAGAGGGGAGTGGAATTCATCGCCCGTTGCGAGGGTATCGATGGGGAGAGGGGCGGGCGGTACTACCCGTACCCCGACATTTACGGCAACCCGACCGTCGGCTACGGTCACCTCATCAAAAGCGGCGAGGATTTCTCCGACGGCATCACCGGGACGCAGGCGCTTGCTCTGCTGCGAACGGATGCGCAAGCGGCCGAAACGTTCGTGCGCCAGCGTCTCTCGGCAGCCGTGCCGCAGAGCCAATTCGATGCGCTGGTGGATGTCGCTTTCAACAGCGAGCGCGCGGCGCGCGCTCTCATCAGGAAGATCCACGAATCCGGCATCGTCGGGCGCGCCGACTTCGTGAACACGCTTCCGCAGAGAGCCAAGAGCCCTCGCGGTCTGGTCCGCCGTCGCGAGAAGGAAGCGAACCTGTTCCTGCACGGCGCCTACCGATGAGTCCCGGCGGGCGGGTGCTGGCCGTTCTGAGCGCCCTTGGCGCGGCGAGCACCCTGAGCGCTCTGGCGGTGCTCTGCGCCGGCCCCGTGCGGGCGCAGGCGGCCTCTGCGCCTTCGGGCTGCCGAAGTGCTGCCCAGTGTGACCGGGCCGGCGGACTGGCCTTGAAGAGGGCCCAGGTCGCAAGCGCAATCCATCTCTTCAAGCGGGAGGCGGGGTACGCCGAAGACGCACGGGACGACAAAGCATCCGAGCGCGCTTACGAAAGCCTTGCTGTCGCTTGCCTCCGCCAACGAGACTATGGGCGCGCGCTCGCGTGGACTCAATTGGCATTGCGTATCGCGCCGCAAAGCGCAGCGGCGAGGCATATCCTCGCGCGGATCGAGGCGCATATCGGCAACCGCCGGCGGCGCGCGCCCATCGGAGGAACGTACGTCCAATACGCCGGCCGCACCTACTGGAGCTCGCTCTGTGTGTCCAAGGTCAGCGGCGATGAGCTGCGGCTGCGGATGCTCGTGTATCGAATCGGAGCGGCGTGGAGGCAATTCGGTCCCGCAGGTTACGGTGACCTCAGCGGCAAGGCGGCTCTGGCAGGCGACCAGGCCCGCTATACCGGCACGGGAGATTTTCCGAGCTGCCGCATCGAATTGACGTTCTCCCCGGACGGCGCCTCGCTCGAGCAGACAGGCGACTGCGGCTTCGGGTATGGCGTCCGGGCGGCCGGGCACTTCGAGCGCATCGACACGGCCGACGGCCCCGACTGCGGGGAGCACCGCCTTCCGTGAGCCAGTCAGCGAATTCCCACGCACGCGTCCTGCAGGATGCAATCGAGGCGCACAAGGGAGGCCGCCTCCTCGAAGCGGAGGCGGCTTACCGCAGCGTGTTGCAGGTCCGACCCGATGATCCCGATGCACTGAACTTCTTCGGGATGCTGCGCTGCCAGACCGGTCATCAGTCAGAGGCGGCCGAATTCCTGCGCCGCTCGGTGGAGGTCGACCCGAAGAACCCGCACGCATGGCTCAACCTCGGCAACGTCCTCGTCATGCTCAACCGCGACGAGGAGGCCCGGACCGCTTTCACGCGCGCGACGGAGCTGGCGCCGGACCTCGCGATGGCCTGGTTCAACCTCGGCGTGTGCCTCGGGCGGTGCAAGCAGCCGCTCGAGGCGGCCTCGGCGCTGCATCGTGCGCTCAAGATCGAGCCGGGGCACCTCCCGGCCTACGAGTCCCTCGCGGTCGTGCTGCATCGGCTGGGCAACTACGAGGAAGCCGCCGAGGTCTTTCGCGAATGGCTGGCTCACGATCCCGACAACGCCATGGCACGGCACATGCTCGCGGCCACTTCCGGCGCGGAGACGCCCTCTCGAGCGGCCGATCAGTACGTGCGCGTTCTGTTCGATGATTTCGCCGCGACATTCGATGAGAACCTGGCATCCCTCGAGTACCGCGCGCCGCAACTGATCGCAGAGCGCCTCACCCGCGAGGCGCGCGGCGATGCGCCTCTGGACATCCTCGACGCCGGCTGCGGCACGGGGTTGTGCGGTCCGCTCGTCCGCGAGGTCGCCCGGCGGCTCGCGGGCGTCGACTTGTCCGCTGCCATGGTCGAGAAGGCCCGCGCCCGGGGATGTTACGATGAGCTCCTCGTCGAGGAGCTCTGCGCTTTCATGAGCTCGCGCCCCGCGGCATTCGACGTCGTGCTCTCGGCGGACACTCTGGTCTATTTCGGCGCCCTCGAGGAGCCGCTGCGGGCCGCCCGCCGCTGCCTGCGAGAGGACGGGCTGCTGATATTTACTGTCGAGCGGCTGAATGAGGAGCAGGATTCGGGTGCGCGGCAGAGGTCATATCGGCTGGAGACCCATGGCCGTTACAGCCACTGCGAGAGGTACGTCGGCGCGGCGCTGGCGGGGGCCGGCTTCGGGGGGATCTCCATCGAGACGGGCGTGCTCAGGCGCGAGCGGGGGAGCGAGGTCAGCGGATTGATCGTGCTGGGGAGAGCCGCATGAGGCAAACTGGGTCGAAACCGGCGCCAAGGGGCCCCACTCAATGAGGCCCGCCTCCCAGAATGCGGCCGTAGTCCTTGAAATTTCATGTCTTTTTCTGTTATTTCTATCTTTAGTCAAATCTTGGCTCGGTTGGGACATCGATGGCACGCGCTAAGGTAGCCGACTTCGACTACTACCAATTCATCGGGCTGATGCGCCGTGCGACCGACGCAGGCAAGCGTATCGACAAGTCCGACGGCAAGCGCTGGGCGGACTACGTCAAGGCGCACGGGATCAACGAAATCGCCGCCACCGCCATCGCCCGCCAGAAATTCGAGAACGCCATACCCGTCATCATCGACGAGGGCCTCGAGACCGACGGGTTATACTTCTACTCCAAGAACGACGAAGGTTGTCTGCGGCTGCAGGCGATCGAGTAATCGGCGCCGCGCGCCGATCGTAGCGCTGAGGGTCCACCGGTCCCGCCCGCTGGACCGGTCGGGGGGCACGAGAGCACTGCATGGCCACCAAGTATCAGGACAACCGGTCCGTGAAGGTCACGACCCCTTTCGGGCCGAATGCGCTCGTCTTCGCGCGCATGAGTCATGTCGAGCAGGTGAGTCAGCCCTTTCACGGCGAGGTCGCCCTGTTCAGCGAGAGCGGCGATCTGGACCCCGACCGCATCCTCGGCAAGCCGCTGACGGTATCGCTCGCGACGACGGGCACGACGCCGCTGCGGTACTTTCACGGCCTGGTCACGGAATTCGAGCAGGTGGGCTACAGCGACCGGTTCCACGAGTACCGCGCCGTCACGCGGCCCTGGTTCTGGTTCCTGACACGCACGGCGGACTGCCGCATCTTTCAGAACAAGAGCGTGCCGGAGATCTTCCGCGATGTCTGTCAGCAGGCGGGGTTCGCCGATATCGACCTGCGCCTCGGCAGCTATCAGCCGCTCGAGTACTGCGTGCAGTACCGGGAGACGGATTTCAACTTCCTCAGCCGCCTGCTCGAGCGCGAAGGCATCTTCTATTTCTTCGAGCACTCCGAGAACAAGCACATCATGGTGCTCGCCGACGACGTGGGCGGATGCAAGGCGGTCGAGGGCTACGACTCCGTCCCGTTCTATCCGGCGACCGCGCAGGACTCGCTGCGGGAGCGCGACCACCTGCAGTCCTGGTCGTTCCAGAAGTCTTTTCAGCCGGGCAGCTTCTCGAGCCGGGACTACAACTTCGAGCAGCCGAGCCCCATTCCGGCGGGCACATCGTCCATCGCCCGGCCCTACGAGACCTCGAAATACGAGATCTACGATTTTCCGGCCGAGGCGGACGCACTCAACTCGGCCGGCGTCGAGCAGGTGGCGAAGCTGCGGGTGCAGGAGCTGCAGGTCCCGCAGATGGTCGCGCGGGGCAGCGGCGATGCCGCCGGCCTCGCGGCCGGGCACGTCTTCAAGCTGACGGGCCATCCGCGCGGCAGCCTCGACATCCAATACCTGATCACCTCGACCTCGGTCAGCCTGAGCTCGGATGCGTACCATGCGGGCGCGGGCGGCGCTGAAGGGACGCAGTTTTCGATCGCGGTGGAAGGCGTCGATGCGCGC
>JAGWPE010000234.1 GCA_028870635.1 Gammaproteobacteria bacterium
AGATTGATCGTCTGCCGGATGAAAGCCCGCTGCAGGCGAAAATAAGGCGCGTTGCGTCCCACCTTGTAGGCCTCGCCGCTGGAGAAGCCGGCGAGCCCGAGCGTGTCGTCGAGGCCGGACCCTTGATCCGCTTCCGGATTGGCCCAGAGCTCCGCGCCGCGCCACAAGCGCGCGCCCACGTAGAGCGTTGCGTCCGCGGTCTCGCGCCCGATCGCAGGCGAGAGACTGTTCGGTCCGGAGTACGGGGCGCGGAAGCCACCGGTCTCCTGCTCGGTATAGGTTGCCTGTCCATACAGAGCCAGTCTGGATCCTGCCGCCGCGGCCGGTGCGCCGTCGACCGCGGAGCTCCCCGCTGGCGGTGCCGGCTCTGCCTGCGCATGCGCGTGATGAATCGCGCCCGTGAGCAACGCGCATGCGGCGAGCGCGGCCGCAATCCGGTGCGGCCCGGCACGAACCGTAAATGTGCGCATTGCGAACATGATCCACCGTCACACATGCCGACGTGGCAGTGGAACGTACACTGCCACAGGACACGCTGGCTCTGATGACGGCCGGGTGACAGCAGAGGAACCGCGCCGCCGGCCTCACGTGAGGCTTCCCGCACGAGGCGGGAAAGAACGGCGCGCAGGGTACGCCAGCGATGGAAGCGGGTAAAGAGTCCGCGGGAGCTGGATGCCCTTAGAGGTTATCGGACCACGATCACTCCGTGCATGTAGGGATGCACCGAGCAGGTGTAGCGATAGGTGCCCGCCTGATGAAAGGTGAATCCGAACCGACTGCCGGTGTCCAGCGCTGGGGAGTTGAACGCCTCGGGTCCGTCCGTGCTCTTGATGGTATGGACGTCGTCATCCCTGTTGACCCAAATGACCGTGGACCCCTTCCTGACCGTCAGGATGCCGGGGTGGAATGAATAGTTGCTGATCGCAATGGCCGGCTTCATCGTGGAGGCCGCCGCCGCCGCCGCCGCCGCCGCCGGCGAGGCAGCGGCAACCTGACCGCGGTGCAACAGCGCCGAGGTGCAGACGATTGCCAGCGGCAACGCCGCCAGCGCGAAGAAGGGACGACGCCATCTAGGCAAGTGCTTCATCATTCGATCCTCGATTATGCGAGAGTCGTGTCCGCGACGGTCATTCGATCCGCTACCAGATCGAGGCGCCGGATGCCCAACAGAGCCTTGAGTTTGTCGGCCGGCACCTTGAGCGGGCCCGGTCCCGGCCCCACGCCGGGCGCAGGCTGCGGGAATGCCGTCGAATAAGCCGTGTGATAGGTCACGGTGCCCTCGACCTTCTGGATGACCTGATGAATGTGTCCATTGAGGATGGTCACGGAGCCGAATCGCCGCAGAGCGGCGAGTGCCGGGGCGGCATCGTCGGTACCCCAGCCCCACTGCGGGTAGATGGACCACATGGGCATGTGGGCGAAGACCACGATGGGGGTACTGGCGCCGCGGTGCCGCAGATCCTGGTCCAGCCACTGCAATTGCTCAGGGCCGAGCCAGCCGAGCCCCGTCTGCGTCAGCTTGAGCACGTTGACCAGACCCACGAAGTGCACGCCCTGCGTATCGAAGCTGTACCAGCCAGGGGAGCCGCCGCCGCGCCCGAAACGCTCGAAGAAGAGCTTGCCGTCATCGCCGATGGTGTCATGCTCCCCCGGAACGTAGAAAACCTCCCGCTTCACGCCGCGCATGATCTCGGCGGCGGTGGCGAACTGTCCGGCGGCGGACAGATGGCTCACATCTCCCGTATGGATCACGAAGCCCGGCTTCAGCGCCGCCATCCTGCCGACGGCTTCCGACAGCGTGTCTTCAGCGGAGGGATGCGCGCCGGCCTTGAAGCCGATATGCGAGTCGCTGATCTGGCCGAAGGTGAGCCCCCGCATCTCTGCGGCCTCCGCTTCTCCGCCGAGGCGCAAGGCGCGGGGCACTCCCCCGGCGAAGGTCCACAAGAGGCCCGCGCCGCCCCAGAGCAGGTGCTGCATCGCCTGGCGGCGGCCCAACCCCTTCGACCCGATGACTTTGCTCATGCTCGACCTCCGAATGCGGGACCCGGTGCGGATGCAGCGCCGCTGATGTGGAGGGAGACTGCCGGGGCGCGGCGGATATTCCCCGTCCGCGTCAAAAATTCCCCCGGGGAATAAAATGCGGCCTGTTGCGATCTATAGTGATTTGATGGGCCCGGATAACGTCTTTGCCGCCATAGCACTGCCGCACCTCGATGCAGCGTTCAACCTTGCACGCTGGCTCACCGGGAGCCGCGCCGACGCGGAGGACGTAGTCCAGGAAGCCATGGTGCGCGCGTTGACTTATTTTCCGACATACCGCGGCGGCAGCGGCCGGGCCTGGATCCTGCAGATCGTGCGCAACACCGCCTACGGAGCGCTCAAGGCACGGCGTGGCGAGCGCGGCGCAGGGCACACCGGCGTCGACGCGGCTGCAGACATCGAGAGCATTCCCGACCTGGCGGACGATCCGGAAAAGGCGCTCATCCTCTCGGATGATCTCGAGCGGATGGATGCGCTGATCGCGAGCCTGCCGCTCGAGTTGCGCGAGACGCTCGTGCTGCGCGAGCTCGAAGAGCTCTCGTACCGGGAGATCGCGCAGATCACCGCCGCCCCGATCGGTACCGTGATGTCGCGGCTCTGGCGCGCGCGGCGCATGTTGACGCAGGCGGCCGCGGAAGGAGCAAGGCGATGAGTGCAGGCGACTGCGGCAAGTTGCTGCTGCTCCAGGCGGAGATCGACGGCGAGCTCGACGCGGCTGAGGCCGCAGCTCTGGCGGAGCACCGTGCCGGCTGCCCGGTTTGCAAGCGAAACGAAGCGCTGCTGCTGGCCGCGCGGCAGGCGCTGCGGGGCGCGACCTACCACCGCGCCGGCCCCGAGCTGCTGCGCGCCGTGGCAACCCGCATTGGTGCGGGCGGGGCGGCGCCGCAGCGCAGGCGCACGGCGGTCCCTTGGCAAGGGCTCATCGGCTTCGGCGCGGGCGCGGCTCTCGCAGCCGCAATCGTCCTCACCCTCCTGCCCTTCGGGCGTCCGCAGTTGGTTGCCGCGCTCGTCGATGATCATGTCAGGGCACTGCAGCCGGGCCACCTGCTGGACGTCGTCTCGACGAATCAGCACACCGTGAAGCCCTGGTTCGACGGCAGGCTCGATTTCGCCCCGCCGGTGAAGGATCTCGCGTCCTCGGGCTTCCCGCTCCTTGGCGGCAGGTTGGATTACGTTCATGGGCGCAGCGTCGCAGTGCTCGTCTACTCGCGCGGCAAGCACCTCATAGAGCTCTTCGTCTGGCCCGCCAAGGGAACAGCGGGACAGCCCGCGCGCTCCGCCCGCGACGGGTACAACATCGTGCATTGGACGGCCGACGGCATGTCGCTCTCCGCCGTCTCCGATCTCGAGCCGGCGGGCTTGGACCAATTCGCGCGGGAGTGGCGGCAGACGCCGTGAATTCAGCGATACCTTCGCGCCAGCGCCTCCGCCAGCTCGCCGCGTCCCGTCGCCCGCAGGCGCTCGAGATAGGCCGGCAATTCCCCGCGCACATGGAAAGGACCGCCTTCCAGCACCACGTTCTCCAGCGGGTCACGCCCGCGCGCCGCATCGCGGATCATCGCGGCATGCCATTGCGAGAGCAGTGTGAGTCCCCGGGCGGTGACGTCCGGCCGCTGCGCCGCAATGCTGCGCTGCTCGAAAGGATCGCCGGCGAGATCGAACAGCATGACATCGTCGAACAGGTGATAGCCTCCGTGCAGGGTGTTGATGAGCATCCAGTTCTCGAAGCGCACGCCGCGCTGACAGGTCCAGGCGCCCTGGGAGACGATGAGGTGATCGCGGCCGATGTCCGCGCCGGCCTCGAGACTCGCCGCGAAGGACTGTCCGTCCCAGCTCTGCGGCACCTTCTCACCCAATAGCTCGAGCAGAGTCGCGGTCACGTCGATCTGATAGTGCAGGGCTCGGCGGCGGCCCGACTGCAGGCCGGGCCACCTGAGGACCAGCGGCACGTGCGTCGTATGCTCGTCCGCCGTCTGATGATCGCAGTAGATGTTGAGCTCACCCAGTGTCTCGCCGTGGTCGGCGGAGATCATGATCGCCGTGTCGCTCGCGATTCCGAGCTCGCCGAGGAGATCCAACAGCCGCCCGACGCAGCGGTCCGCGGCCAGTACACCGACGTCGTAGCCGTCGAACATGGCGCGCACCGCGCCCATGTCGGCGATCTCCTGCGGCTGGCGCGGATAGTGCGCGCGATCGTATTCGTTCGGCCTGAAGCCGCGCCCGTCCCTGGCGCCGTGCGGGCCGCATCCCTGCCAGTGACGGGCGCGCACCTCCTCGGTCAGCCAGCCGGGAGGGGGCGAGTCCCGGAAGGGCTCCCCATAGGCGGCAGGCGCGCGATAGGGCGTGTGCGGGTCCCACAAGTGCACGTGCAGGAACCAGTCATCTTCCCGTCCGCGCCGCCGCAGCCAATCGGAGGCAATGGCATATACGTCCTCCGCCGTTTCCATCCCCCATTTACCCACGTTATAGGTCTCATCGAAGCCCGCGTGCCAGTGGAAGGCGGAGTGACGTTGCGCGAAGGAGCTCACCGTCACGGTTCGCAAGCCCGTCTCCCGCAGACGGTTGGGAAACGAGTCGAGGTGCAGGCGGGAGAAGAAGCCCCTCCCCGGTCCGTCGATTGTCGGGTCCGCATCGGTGCCGCCGTGATTCACGACGCCGTTGTGGATGCCGAAGCGGCCCGTCAGGAGGGCCGTGCGGCTCGGAAGGCATGGAACGTCGGAGGCGTAGACGTTCTCGAAGACGATCGCGCCTGCCGCGATGCGGTCGATGTTGGGGCTGGTCGCGCGATGATACCCATAGCAGCCCAAGTGGTCTGCGCGCAGGGTGTCGATGTCGATGTAGAGCAGTCGCAAACGCCGGCTCCGCTACGTATGGCCAGTAGACCTTCCCGCTCCTACGGGGTACCCGCCGCCAGGCTACCAGACATGTTGGGTGTCGAGATGGACGCACTCTGCTCTGGCAGCGGGGGCGCGCTGTGGCGTCCGTGCACCACTCGGCCGCCGTGCTGCGCCAGAGCCGCCTCGATCAGGCCCAACAGCCGCTGGACCACCGCGGGTTGCCGCGAGGCGAGATTGTGGCGCTCGTGCGGGTCGGAGACCACATCATAGAGCTCGTCATGCAGCGGCGGCATGTAAGGATAATGCAGCGCGCCCATGTAGTGGATGAGCTTCCAACGCCCCTCGACGACCGCGACCGAGCCGGTCTTCAGCGCGGCAAAGCGCGGGTTCTGCTCGAAATTCATGCTGAAGATCGCACGCTGCGGAGCCGAGTCTAGGCCGCCGGCGCAAGCGCCGATCAGCGATTGTCCTTCCCAGTCCGCCGGCGCGGCCACGCCCGCCAATGCAGCAAGCGTCGGGGCGATGTCCGCCTGCTGCGCGGGCGCATCGCACCGGCTTCCGGACGTCTCGCCAGGCAGCTTGATGATCAGCGGAATATGGACGATCTCATTGTAAAGGCCGGGCCCCGTATGCGCGCCGTACCCGTGAGCGAAGCTCTCGCCATGGTCCGCCGTGACCACGATGACGGTGTTGGGTCCCAGAGTCTCGAGCGCGCGCTGCAGGAAGGGACCCACGTACGCATCGGCATAGGCTACGGCCTCATCGTACCGGGCCTCGAGCGTATGGACCTGAATCTGCGGCAGCTGCGACTGGATCCAGGCCCAGCTCGGCTGCGTGCTGGCGGCGTTGCGGTCCCGCCGGGACGCATCGAACCGGCCGAGCCAGGGCTTCGGCACGGCATACGGCGAGTGCGGCGGGAACAGATGCACCCAGAGGAATAGGGGCCTGCTGCGATCGGCCGTGGCGAGCCAGTGCAGCGCGGGCTGGAGCGCCAGGCGAGGATCGTGCTCCAGATTGTCGTTGGCAGGACGGAACTGCGCGGCGATACCCTCCATCTCCTCGAGAGGCGGCAACTCCTCCGCCGCGCAGACATATCTCAGGTACTTCGACAGCTCATCAGCGCAGAGGGTCACATGGCCCGTCCGATCCGGACGCGCAAACTGGAAGTATGCCGCGAAGCCCTGTTTTGCCGCGCCAGCTATTGCGTTCGTGGAGACGTATCCGGTCCGGTAGCCGGCGCGTTCCAGAACCGCAGGAAGCGATGTCGTGCGCGTACGGTTCAGGGGCCACACGGGCAATTGCAGCGCCCGATGCGTCCAGGGCAGCGTGCCTGTCAGAAGGGTGGCGATCCCAGGAGTCGTGAAGTTGCCGTTCGCATAAGCGCGATCGAATACCAGCGCGCCGCGCGCGAACTGCTGCAGCTGCGGTGTCGTCGGCCGTGCATATCCGTAAAGCGACATGTGCGGTGCGGAGAGGGCGTCGATGGTCAGCAGGACGATGTTGGGACGGCTCCCGTTCCCCGGCAGGACGGTCGAGGTCGCCACCGGCAGAGCCTGTCCCGGATCCGATCCCTGGGCCGGCGCCGTCGCAGCGCCCGCATCCGGCAGCGACGCTTCCATTGCCGCATCGCGCTGCCAGCCGAAGACCGGCAGGCTGGCGAGTGAGAGGAGCCCGGCCGCCGCGCAGACGGCCGCGACCGGCGCGATAGCCCGCAGCGCGGAGCGCCCGGGCCTGGTGGCCACGGCAATCGCTGCGATCGCCACGGCGACAGCCAGCGCCGCATTCGCAGACAGAGGCAATCCGTCGCCGAACGTCCCCAGCCACGTGCGCAGACAGCGGATCAGCGTCGCCGCCACGATGACCGCGGTCAATGCGAGCAGGATCGCGCGCAGCGCGGCGGCGATCTGCGGTCCGGGCGGGCGGCGCATCGCCTCGACCGCCATCAGGCCTGCGGTCGCCGCGATCCAGAAAGGTATGGCCACGGCCGCGAGGACGACAAACGCCGTCGCGTAGAGCGGCAGCAGGTCGATGGCGTGAAAATCGTAGAGGAACTGGTCGCAGTGGCTGGCGAACGTCAGCGGCAGCGCGACACCCAGCACCGCGAGACAGGGGAGGGCGGCGAGATGCCACGCCCGAAGATCATTCCGCATTTCCGCTCGACCGGCTCTCTTGCGCTCTCTTGCCGCGGTCACCGCGCACGAGGCCTACCATCGCATGCGCCAGCCTCGAGCAGGCGCGTACGATGGTGCGCCGCAGAAAAGCGAAGGCCGAGCCGATCGCCACCAGCAGCGGGAAGAGGAACTGGTAGAGTGCGCCCGCCGAGTTTGGATCGATGTAGGCGTACGCGGGCCGGAGCGGCAGGCAGGTGAGCACGGCGACGACAGCAGCCATGCCGATTAGGGTCGTGCGCTTCATGGTCAGCTGGTTGAGCAAGGGCTGTACCCGTCAGTCTTCTCCCTCGCCGAACCGCCGCCGGGCCGCCCGCATCATGCGATCGAGCTGCAGCATGGACTCGTCGTCAGGCATCGCCGCGCGCTCGCCGCGGTGAATGGGCACCGCGGCGAGCGCCGCTTGGATGTCGGCGGTGAGCGAGAGCTCGCTGCGGCCGGCCCTGCTGCCGGCGAATTGCAGGATTTGCCGCAGGACGCGCTCGGGGTCCGTCTGCAGCGCCTCGAAATCGACCCACAGCATCTGCTCGCGTGTCATCTCTTCGACACAACGCTCGAGCACGGCGCTGCAGGCGCGCATCGCCTCGCGCAGAAACCGCTGCAGGATGTCCTGCGGGCAATCCCACAGCGCGTAGACGCTCATCATCGCGGTCCACATCCTGACGTTCGACGCCAGCACCTCCCCGGGATGACGGCCGATCCAGACGAAACGGGCCTGCGGGAACAGCTTTCGCAGCGTGGGGATGCGAAAGGTGTGGCCGGGCGACTTCAGCAACAGTCGCGCGTCGCCGACGCCGCCGATCCCGCGCACGAACACCTGCCAGCGCTCGAGACGGGCTTCCTCGCCCGACCATGCCGCGCCGCCGCACTCGAGCAGCCGCCGCGGATCGATCAGCCCCCGGTATATCGAGGGCTCCCCGAGCAGCAGCAGGGCGAACTCGTCTTCCTGCGGTCCCTCGGCGGCGATCAGGCCCTGATCCATCGGACGCTGTACGGCTGCCGCGGGTGCGGGCGGTCCGGTCAGGAAGCAAGTCGATGGGTGGAAGCACTGCCAGGTCTGCGGGGTTACCCACCCGCCGCAGGCGTTCACCAGCTCGTGCAGCACGGTCGTCCCGGAGCGCCAGAGGCCCACGATGAGCAGCGGGTCGGCCGGCGGGCCGCCGGGCGGCATGCGCTCGAGCTGGGTGCGCCAGTTGAGCTCGAACAGGAAGGCATGCCATTTGAGCCGCAACCCATGGCCGAGCGGCGCGCGCACCGGCGTACCGCCCTGGCGGATCCACTCCGCGAGGGCGCGCGCTCCGTACAGTGGCTGAAAGGGGGAACCCGGCCGGGACGTCACCCCACGATAACTGCCCGGGCCACCCCTCCGTTCCCACCGCTGGTAGATCTGCGCAATTGCGCATAGAATACGCGCAGTTGCGCAGAGGCTCGAATGCCGATCTACCACGTTCGGGAAGCAGTCCCCAAGCTGCAGGATACGGCTGAGGAGTCCGTCTACCGCCGTGCGGGCTGGCTGCTCGGACTTGCCACTCCGATCCGATCCGAGGTCGACCTGCTCGAGCGGCTGGAGAAAGGACTCTCGGCCAATGTCGTTCGGTCGCTACGCGCGCGGTTGGGGCTGACCGACGAGGAGATCTATCAGTTGGTGGCCCCGCGCCGCACGCTCGCTCGCCGCGAGAGCGAAGGGCAGACACTGACGGCCGAAGAGTCCGATCGTGTCGTGCGCATCGCGCGCGTCGCGGCTCGGGCGCAGCAGGTCTTCGGCGCTCGGCCGGAATATGCGCAGGAATGGCTGCGCACTCCCCAGCACGCGCTCGGCGACAGGCCCCCAGTTCGGCTGCTCAGCCGCGAGTCCGGCGCGCGCGCGGTGGAGGAGCTCCTGGCCGCCCTCGAGCACGGATTCCTCGCCTGAATGATCGCCTGGGGGTTCTCGCGGCACGTCGGGCTCGGCGGCCAGGGTGGAATGGTGGCGTCCGGGCGCTGGCATACGCGCGGTCGTCGGATTCTGTACTGCGCTCCCGATCCCGCCACCGCGTTGCTCGAAGTGCTGGTGCACAGCGCGGTGCGCACGCCCGAGGCTTTGGCGGGCTTCCAGTTCCTGAAGATCGAAGTTCCGGACGAGTTGTCGACGGAGCGCCTCGAGGACACGTTTCTGCCTGACGATTGGCCGCGGCGAGTCGAAGTCACCCGCGAAGTGGGGGACCGCTGGTTGCGCGAGGGAACCTCCGCCATCCTCCTCGTACGCTCGGTGCTGGTGCCGGAGACATGGAACATCCTCGTCAACCCGCTGCACGATGATGCGGCCAGGGTCGCGAGCGTCGCTGAAATCGAGTTCCCTCTGGATGCGAGACTGATCGCCGCCGCATGAGCCGAACCTCGCGTCTTTTCAAGCTGATGGACGCGCTGCGCGGCTCTGAGGATCGCGGCTGCGCGGTCGCTCGCGGCTGGTCGGGTGCTGGCGGCTACAGGAAGGCCGCCGTGAACCCCGCGAACACGTTGAGCCCCGGCGCCGGCTCGAAATAGCGGCCGTTGCCGTCATCCACGATGACCGACCCTGCATAGCGCCGGTCGAGGATGTTGTTCAGGCGCAGGAATACGCTCAGCCGGGTCGATCCCAGCTCCGCGGCATATCCGCCGCTGGCATCGAGCACCGGGTACGCAGCCGCGAATTCCGTGTTGGCATCGTTCACCGCGATGGCGCTGATGTATTGGCCGGTGAGGCTCGCCCGCCAGCCGAGCGGCTGGCCCCATTCGATCCTGGCGTAACCGTCGTTGTGCGGCACCCCCGGCAGGCGCCTGCCGGATGAGATGAGCTGGTTCGGGATCGCGCAGGGAGTGCCGGCGCACGTCAGATAGGGATCGACGTAGATCGCATCGATGTAGGTATAGGCGAGCTGGGTGCGCCAGCTGCCGGCGAAGCGAAGATCAAGCGAGGCTTCCGCGCCGCTGCGGCGGGTTCTTCCCGCATTCTGATACGTGGAGCGGCCGCCGACGTTGGTGGCCACGACGATCTCGTTGCGCGTCAGGGTATCGAAAGCGGCGATGCCAGCCGTGAGATTGCCGCCGACGCGCAGCTTCGCGCCGATCTCGCTGTTGATGCTGCGTGCCGGCCGCAGGCCGAAATTGAGTCCCGGCCCGCCGTTGGGCCGGTAGGCGAGCTCGGCGGCGATGGGTGTCTGGAAGCCCTGGCCGTAGGAAGCGTAAAGATGCAGCCAGGGGCGCGCCGCGAAGAGGAGCCCCGCCACCGGCGAGCTGGCCGTGTAGGTCACCCCGCCGCTGTCATCGCCATTGGTCGGGGTGATGAAGTGATCCTGCGAGAGGAAGCGCACCTCGCTGTGGCGGATGCCCGCCGTGAGCGTCCAGCGGGGCGCGAGCGCCCAGCTCGCCTGGGTGTACTCATCGATGCTGCGGGCGATGTCGTTCTCGTTGCGCCGCAACGCACCGGCGATGCCGAGCGTGCCGCCGACGAAGTTGTTGTAGCCCCGGCGCAGCTCGTTCTGTGTATCGTAGCTCACCCCGACGACCCAGGAGAGCGGCCGGCCTGCGAGCGGACCCTGCCAGGTCCAGCGGGCATCACCGCCGCCGAATTCGCGGTCCAGGTCGATCACTCCGCCTGAGCTGGTGGGCGAGCGCTGCGCGCTCGCCGGTATGGAGAGAAACTGCAGCACCGAGCGGTGTCCGTAATAGCCCATCAGCCGGACCGACTGCCGGTCGGTGAGGCCCAGGTCGAAGACCAGGCCGCCCGCCTGCTGCTGCAGGCTCTTGCGGGTGTTGAATTGCAGCGACGCCGCATCGGTCTGGTCAGGATCGGCGGCGAACTCCGCCGCGGTGAGGCCCTGGGGGTCGTTCGCGTCCGGGCGCGAGAGGATGTTCGCGATGAACGTCACCTTGCGGCGGGAATCGATGGTGTAATCGACCCTGCCGTTGAAGGATTCGCTGCGGGCGCTCTGGTGCGGCCGGTAGCCCTCGAAGAAAAAGTGCGTGAAACCCAGGTTGTATGCGAGCGGGCCCACCGCGTCACTGGCGTCCACGCCGGCACGGAATGTGCCGAAACTCCCGTAGCCGATGTCGCTGCGCACTTCTCCGGGCGCCTTCCCCTCGGCGGTGAATATCTGGATGACGCCCCCCGCTGAATTGCCGTACAGCGCCGAGAACGGCCCGCGGAGCACCTCGATCCGCTGCGCGGAGTCGAGATTGAACTGCGAGACCTGTCCCTGGCCGTCGGGCCCGGTCTGCGGTATGCCGTCCTGGTAGATGCGCACACCCCGGACGCCGAACGTCGAGTTCGCCCCGATACCGCGGATGGAGATCTGCTGGTCCTGAGCGTAGTTGTTGCGGGTGCGCGCCAGCAGGCCTGGCACGAAGCCGATGTCATCGGAGAAGTTCACTCCGAGAGCATCCGCACGCAGCGCTGCCGCCGGCACATCGCTGATCGATGCCGGCACGTTGAACGCGGGCACTGCCACCCGCGTGGCGGTGACCACGATGTCCGCGAGCGGCGCTGTCTCGGCCGCGTTTGCGCGAGCGATCCAGAGCGCAGCGGTGCCGCCGAGCAGGGCGAGCGCCGCCGCCGAGGGAAGGCGTTGTTGTTGTTTCATCGCGAAGGCGGTCTGTCTGGTGAGACAGGGATTATTGCGCGGCGCAGCCGATGGTTCCATTCGCAGAGGCGCTCGGGGTCCAGGTTGTATCGCCTGCGCGGCAAGCCTAGAGATTTTCTCTAGGCGCGCCTCGCGATTTTCTGCAGGCGGGCGCGGCCACGCGCCTCAATCGGCGATCTGCGCTGCGACCTCCACCGGAAACCGCACCGAGCGGGCGATGAAGCAAAGATGATGCGCCTGCTCGTGCAGCGCGAGCGCCTTCCCGCGATCGCCGCCCTTGGCGATCCTCACCCGCGGCTTCAGCACGACACGGACAAAGGCTCCTCCGCCGTCGTCCTCCTCCTGCATGGTGCCGCCTGCCTCGTCACGGTAATCGAGCACGACGACTCCATTCACCGCGCAGAGGTGCAGGTACCAGAGCATGTGGCAGCCCGAGAGGCTCGCGACCAGCAGCTCCTCCGGGTTGTAGCGCGTCGGATCGCCGCGGAACGAGGGATCGCTCGAGCCCGGGATCGGCGGCTTGCCCGCCGCGCAGATCTCATGATCGCGGCGGTAGCTGCGATACGACTGCGTCCCCGAGCCGTCATTGCCGGTCCATACCGTGCTCGCGGAATAGTGATGTTGCTTGCTCAAGGGGCGCTCCGGCATCGGCGATCGCATCGGATCGCGCAAAGCATAGCTCATTGGCCGCCGCAGCCTGCACCAGGCGGGTGCAAGACGCTGGGGCGCAGCGCTTCTTGGTGCGCCCCGACATGTCGATCCGTTCGCCGGATGAGCGCAACGCGGCGTCCAATCCATTGAAAGGCAAGTCGGTCCGCAGCGGTCGGCGCGGCGTACACCCGTCGTGCACGGGACTTGCAGGCGGCCGGCAGGCGGCACCCATGAGCATACCTGTCCTGAATCTGCCGGAAACGCCCCGACTCGAGGAGGACCCGGTCCTGAGCCGGGAGGCGATCAAGCGCGCGTTTCTCGACAACCTCTTCTGCGTCCAGGGGAAGACTCCGGCCCTGGCCACGCGCCATGACTACTACATGGCGCTTGCCTACACCGTGCGCGACCGGATGATGCAGCGCTGGATCGGCACCGCCGAGACGTACACCTCCCGAGGCTCGCGCACCGTGGCCTATCTGTCCGCCGAATTTCTCATCGGCCCGCAGCTCGGCAGCAACCTGGCGAGCCTCGGGATACGCGATCACATGCGCGCGGCCCTGGCCGAGCTCGGCTTCGATCTCGAGGATCTGCTCGACTGCGAGGACGAGCCCGGTCTCGGCAACGGCGGCCTCGGCCGCCTCGCCGCCTGCTTCCTCGACTCCATGGCGAGCCTGGAGATCCCGACGATAGGCTATGGAATCCGCTACGAATTCGGCATCTTCGACCAGGAGATCGCTGACGGCTGGCAGGTGGAGCGCACCGACAGATGGCTGCGGTTCGGCAATCCGTGGGAGATCGCCCGGCCGGAATGGGCGGTCGAGGTCAGGCTGGGCGGCCGGACGGAGCATTACACCGACCATGAAGGGCGATTGCGCGTGCGCTGGATCCCGCACCGGATCGTCAACGGCGTGCCATATGACACGCCGATTCTCGGCTATCGTGTCAACACGGCCAACACCCTGCGCCTGTGGAGCGCGCAGGCGCCGGAGTCGTTCGATTTCGCGGTCTTCAACCGCGGCGACTATTACGGGGCGGTGAATCAGAAGGTGGTCTCGGAGAATCTGAGCAAAGTGCTCTATCCGAACGACGAAGTGATCCAGGGAAAGGAGCTCAGGCTCGAGCAGCAGTACTTCTTCGTCTGCTGCTCCCTTCAGGACATGCTGCGGATCCTGCGCGTCCAGCAGATCCCTCTCACGCGCTTTCACGAGAAGTTCGCCGTTCAGCTGAATGACACGCATCCCTCGATCGCGGTCGCTGAGCTGATGCGGCTGCTCGTCGACGAGCACGCGATGGAGTGGGAGAGCGCGTGGCCCATCGCCTGCCGCACGTTCGGTTACACCAACCACACTCTGCTGCCGGAGGCGCTCGAGCACTGGCCGATCCCGGTGTTCGCCAAGGTGCTGCCCCGGCATCTGGAGATCATCTACGAGATCAATGCGCGCTTCCTCGATGAGGTACGGATCCGCTTTCTCGGCGATGAAGAGCGCATCGCCCGCCTCTCGCTGATCGATGAGCACGGTCCGCGCCACGTGCGCATGGCGCACCTGGCGTGCGTGGCCAGCCATGCGGTCAATGGCGTGGCGGCGCTCCACACCCGCTTGCTGAAGGAGAGCGTGCTCAGGGACTTCCACGACCTCTGGCCCGAGAGATTCAGCAACAAGACCAACGGCGTCACCCCGCGCCGCTTCCTCCTGCTCGCAAATCCCGGCCTCGCCCGCCTGATCTGCGAGGCGATCGGCGACCGGTGGGTGCGGGATCTCGAGCGGTTGCGCGACCTCGAGCCTTTCGCGGACGATCCGGCCTTCCAGCGGCGCTGGCGGCAGATCAAGCGCGCCAACAAGGAGGACCTGTCCGCCTACGCGCGCGATCGCACCGGCGTGACGGTCGACCCGGAGTCACTCTTCGACGTGCAGGTCAAGCGCATTCACGAATACAAGCGCCAGCACCTGAACGTCCTGCACGTGATCGCGCTTTATCACCGGTTGCGCTGCGATCCCCATGCCGACATCCAGCCGCGGACCGTCATCTTCGGCGGCAAGGCCGCGCCCGGCTATCATCTGGCGAAGCTCATCATCAAGCTCATCCACTCGGTGGCCGATGTCGTCAACAGGGATCCGGCCGTGCGCGAGCGGCTGAAGGTCGTCTTCCTGCCGAACTTCAACGTCAAGAACGGCCAGCGGGTCTATCCCGCCGCGGATCTCTCCGAGCAGATCTCCACCGCCGGCAAGGAGGCCTCCGGCACGGGCAACATGAAGTTCTGCATGAACGGCGCCCTCACGATAGGCACTCATGACGGGGCGAACATCGAGATCTGCCGCGAAGTCGGACCGGAGAACGTCTTCATGTTCGGTCTCACGGCGCCGGAAGTCGAGTCGCTGCGCGCCGGCGGCTATCGCCCCGCCGCGCTGTACGAGAGCAACCCCGAGCTGCGCCAGGTGCTCGATCTCATCCGCGACGGCTTCTTCTCCAGGGGCGATCCCGGACAGTTCCGCGCCATCGTGGACGGGCTGCTGCAGTGGGATACTTTCATGCTGCTCGCGGACTTCCAGTCATACCTCGACTGCCAGACCCAGGTCGGTAATGCCTACGGGGACGCGCAGCGCTGGACCCGCATGTCCATTCTCAACGTTGCGCGCTCGGGCTTCTTCTCGTCCGACCGTACCATCCGGGAATACGCGAATGAGATATGGCACGTGCCGCGCGTTCCCATCGAGCTGCGTTGAAGAAGCGGCGCCTCAGTCCGCTTCCGGAATCACCGTGACCGATTGCTGCCTGCCGCGGCGCAGCAGCCTGATCTCGACCGCACGGCCGGCCCGCTCGGCGGTCATGAGGCGGTGCAGGCGGTCGACACCGGTGATGGGCTCACCATCCAGCTCCAGAAGGAGGTCGCCGCGCTCCAGGCTCGCTCGTTGCGCCGGCCCGTCCGGAAGGACTTCCGTGACCATCACGGCATCGTGCTCTGCACGCTCGAGCGCCCGCAGCACCCGGCGGTCGAGCGCGATCGTCTGGCCCGCGAGCCTCAGGCGGCTGCGCCGCACGCGTCC
>JAGWPE010000235.1 GCA_028870635.1 Gammaproteobacteria bacterium
ACGCCGAGCGGCGCGAGCGCCGCCCGGTAGATGTCGGGTCGGTAGGTGCCGGCCGCCAGCGCCGGATGCTCGGCCACCAGCTCCACCTGCCGCCATCTGACCATCTGTGTGTAGTACCACAGAGCATGGCTGGTCCAGGGAAACGTGGCCCAGCGGCTCGCGGGTAGAAAGAAGTCGGTGTGCGTTTCCGCAACGCCGCCCGGCGTGAGGATCAGCCGCCCGGTCAGGCCGCGAAGCAGGAGCTGCTGCGGGATCCCGACATGCCGCGGCTCGGCCAGGAGTGCAGCCAGTTCCGCATGATTCTCCGGCCGCTCGCACCAGAGCGCGGCGCGATACAATGCGCGGACCAAGGCCTCCAGCTCGGGGCGATGATGCTCGGCCCACTCGCCGCGGCATCCCAATACCTTCTCCGGGCTCAGCGGCCAGATCGCCGTGGTCGGAACGAGGATGGCGGCGAGTCCGGCTTCGACGGCCAGGCTGCTCCACGGCTCGCCGACGCAGAAGCCGTCGATCTGCCCGGCGCGCATGGCATCGCCAAGCAATGGCGGCGGGATCACGACGATCCGCACGTCACGGTCAGGATCCACACCCGCGGCCGCCAGCCAGTAGCGCAGCTCGTAGTTGTGACACGAGAAAGGGTAGACCATCCCGAAAGTCAGGGGCGCGAGGTCTTCACGCGCCCGGGCGGCCACCACGCGCCTCAGCGCCATTCCCTGGACCGTCGGGTGACCCGGAGCGGCCGCGCCGGCTCTCTTCATCTGTTCCCATAGCCGCAGGGAGACCGCGATCGCATTGCCTCCGAGCCCGAGAGAGCACGGTGCAACCAGCGGCACTCTGACGTGTCCGATGCCCAACGTCGAGGCCACCGCCATCGGCCCCAGCATGTGCGCGGCATCGAAGTGACCGACGATCAGGCGGTCCCGGATGTTGGCCCAAGAGGTCTCCCGCACCAGCGTCAGCTCGAGTCCCTCCTCGGCGGCGAAGCCGCGCTCGCTGGCCGCCACCAGACTCGCACAGTCGAGGAGCGGGATGAAGCCTATGCTCAGCCCGCTCACTTGAGCAACTCCGTGGCGGTCACGACCGCCTGGGCGATTTCCAGCACGCGCCTGCTCTCGTTCATGGCGGCTTTGCGCATCAGCCCATAAGCGGCATCCTCGGTAAGACCCTTCTCGCGCATCAGTATGCCTTTCGCCTTCTCGATCACCTTGCGCTCGGTGAGCGCCTGTCGTGTGCGATCGAGCTCGTCACGCAGCTCGCTGAATGCGCTGAAGCGGCTCATCGCCATGTCGAGAATGGCTTTGACGCGCTCCTTTTTCAGTCCGTCGACCACGTAGGCGCCGACGCCCGCGTCGACTGCGGCCTTGATCATGTCGCTGTCGGAGCGGTCGACGAACATCGCTATCGGGCGGCGAACGCAGCGCGAAACCTGGAACATCTGTTCGAGGACGTCGCGGCTCGGATTTCCGAGATCGATGAAGATGACATCCGGCTCCTCGTCGACGATGCGACGCAGCAGGTTCTGCGTGTCCCGCACTACCGTTACGTCTGGATAGCCGGCTTCCTTCAGCCCTTGCTCCAGGACGGAGGCGCGCATGACGTTCTGATCGATGAGCAGGATGTGCAGGTCGGTGTCACTCATGCGAATGGAGGGTGGTGCAACGGGCGTGCCACGTAACGCACCATGCGCGTGCACAACGACATACGAGCGCCAAAGGCTGACGGCGACTGAGGCTTCTGCACACGCGTTGTGCAACGCGTCGGCAAGCTGCTCCGTAAGGGGGCAGGCGAGGCGCTCGGCGACGGTAGTGGGCGGGGCTAAGTGCCTGAAGCGCGGGGAAGTCGCCCCGGCGGCTCGTGTGGCATGACCGTTGCACCATCTCATTTGCAGGCCCGTCGGGGGGCCTGCAGGCAACGCCGCCGACTCGCGAAGCAGCAGCAATCGCATGCGCTTCCGAGCCGGGCGGCGTTTTTTTTGGAGCACATGAAATGAACGCGCGTACGCGCATCATCGTAATAGGCAACGGCATGGTCGGGCAGCGCTTCCTCGAGCAGCTGCCCGCGGCCGGTTCGTTCGACATCACCGTGCTGGGCGAGGAGCCGAGGCCCGCCTACGATCGCGTACAGCTCTCCTCGCTGTTTGCCGGCAGGACGGCGGAGGACCTCAACCTGGTGCCGCCGGATTTCTTCGAGACGCATGGGATCGGCGTGCGCTTGGGCGAGCGCGCGGCCGCCATCGACCGCGCCGCGCGCATCGTGTCGGCCGCGGCGGGTGACGGGGTCGCCTACGACAAGCTGGTTCTCGCCACCGGCTCACAGCCGTTCGTGCCGCCGGTGCCCGGCCGCGATCGCCGCGGGTGCTATGTCTATCGCACGATCGAGGATCTGGAAGCGATTCGCGCGGGCGCGGCTCGGGCGCGCGTGGGCGTCGTGATCGGCGGCGGCCTGCTCGGTCTGGAAGCCGCGCGCGCCCTGCGCGATCTCGGGCTGGAGACGCATGTCGTAGAGCTCGCGCCGCGTTTGATGGCGCTGCAGGTGGACGATGGCGGCGGCGCCATGCTGCGGCGGAAGATAGAGGCGCTGGGCGTGCGCGTGCACACGGGCAAAGCCACTTCGGGAATAAGGGATGCCGCGGAAGGATGCCCGCATGCCATCACGTTCGCGGACGGCGCCACGCTGCAAGCGGACATCATCGTCTTTTCCGCCGGTATCCGTCCCCGAGACGAGCTTGCGCGTCAGGCCGGGTTGGTGGTCGGTCAGCGCGGCGGTATCGTGATCGACGACTTCTGCCGCACTTCCGATCCCGACATCTACGCCGTCGGGGAATGCGCGCTCTGGCAGGGCCGCCTCTTCGGCCTGGTCGCTCCCGGGTATCAGATGGCCGAGGTGGCGGCGCGCCACATCGCCGGCGAATCCTCCGCCGCGTTTACCGGCGCCGACATGAGCACGAAGCTTAAGCTCCTCGGCGTCGACGTCGCCTCGATCGGCGACGCGCATGCGGCGACACCGGGCGCGCGCAGCTACGCCTTCGTGGACGAGCGCCGGGAGGTCTACAAGCGGTTGATCGTCGACACCGATTGCAGGCGGCTCCTCGGAGCCGTGCTCGTCGGGGACGCCGCGGACTACGGCACCCTTCTGCAGACGATGCTGCATGGAATGCCGTTGCCGGAGCAGCCGGAATCCCTGATCCTGCCGCAGCGCGATGCCGGCGGCGCGCCCGGGTCCGCGCTCGCGGCGTTGCCGCAGGATGCGCAGGTCTGCTCCTGCAACAATGTGACCAAGGGAGCCATCTGTGCTGCGGTCGAGAGCGGCTGCACCACGGTGGGCGCCATCAAGGCGAGCACACGAGCGGCGGGCACCTGCGGCGGCTGTGCGCCGCTGGTCAAGCAGATTCTCGAGGCGGAGCTGAAGCGGCGCGGCGTTGCGCTCGAGAATCACCTCTGCGAGCACTTCCACCTCTCGCGGCAGCAGCTCTTCCACCTGATCCGTGTAGGCGGTCTCAGAAGCTTCGTGGAAGTGCTCGCGAAGCACGGCGCCGGGCAGACTCGCGGGGGCGAAAGCGCAGGCGAAGCCGCGAAACGACTCGGCTGCGACGTCTGCAAGCCTGCGGTGGCCTCCATTCTCGCTTCCTGCTGGAACGAGTTCGTCCTTGCCGGCGACCGCGCTCCCCTGCAGGATACCAACGACTACTTTCTCGCCAACATGCAGAAGGATGGCACCTACTCCGTGGTGCCCCGCATCCCGGGGGGCGAGATCACGCCCGAGAAGCTGATCGCCATCGGCGAGGTGGCGCGCAGGTTCGGGCTCTACACCAAGATCACCGGCGGCCAGCGCATCGACCTCTTTGGCGCCCGCGTGCACGAGCTGCCGCTCATCTGGGCCGAGCTCATTGCGGCCGGATTCGAGTCCGGGCACGCCTACGGAAAAGCACTGAGGACCGTGAAGTCCTGCGTTGGCTCCACCTGGTGCCGCTATGGTGTCCAGGACAGCGTCGGCCTCGCGATCGAGCTCGAGAGCCGCTACAAGGGCTTGCGCTCGCCCCACAAGCTGAAGCTCGGTGTATCGGGGTGCACGCGCGAGTGCGCGGAGGCGCAGGGAAAGGACGTCGGTGTCATCGCCACCGAGAAGGGCTGGAATCTATACGTCTGCGGCAACGGCGGCATGAAGCCCCGTCATGCGGAGCTGCTCGCGGCGGACCTCGACAAATCCACCCTCATCCGTTACATCGATCGCTTCCTGATGTTCTACATCCGCACGGCCGACCGGCTGCAGCGTACCTCCACGTGGCGAGACAACCTGGAAGGGGGCCTCGAATACCTCAGGCAGGTGGTCTGCCGGGACTCGCTGGGAATCGGCGCGGAGCTGGAGGCCGACATGGCGCGCGTAATCGGCGCCTACGAGTGCGAATGGAGGAAAGCCGTGGAGGATCCGCTGACCCGGCGGCGCTTCCGGCACTTCGTCAACAGCGACGCCGGCGACTCCAACGTCGTATTCATCAGAGAGCGCGCGCAGATCCGTCCCGCGACGGACGCGGAGCGCCGCCGCCTGCAGGAGGCCGCGCGATGAGCGCCTGGACCGCGATCTGTGCGCTCGAGGACATCCTGCCGGAATCCGGCGTATGCGCGCTCGTCGGCGGGCGCCAGATCGCCGTGTTCCGCTCCGGCGAGGCCTGGTACGCGCTCGATAACGTGGACCCGGCGAACGGTGCGAGCGTGCTGTCGCGCGGCATCGTCGGGGATGTGAAGGGGGAGAGCGTCGTCGCCTCCCCGCTCTACAAGCACCACTACAGTCTGCGGACGGGGCGTTGCCTCGAGCATCCGCGCGAGTCCGTGAATGTCTATCCCGTTCGTGCGATGGACGGGCGCGTCTGGGTCAGCGTCGAGCACCAGAGAGAGCGTCGCGACAGGCGGCGGCTCGTCGTCGTCGGCAACGGCATGGCGGGAATGAGGACGGTGGAGGAGCTGCTTCGGCTCGCCCCCGAGGCCTATGAGATCACCGTATTCGGCGCGGAGCCTCACGGCAACTACAACCGCATCCTGCTCTCGCCCGTGCTCGCCGGCGAGCAGCGACCCGAGGACATCATCCTTCACGGCCCCGAATGGTATGCAGAGCATGGGGTCACGCTGCACTCGGATGACCCGGTGCTGGAGATCGACCGGCGCCGGCGCGTGGTTCGCTCGGCGAAGGGAGTGGAGGTGGGCTACGACCGGCTCCTCCTGGCGACCGGGTCGAGCCCCATCATCCTGCCCATCCCCGGCAAGAGCTTCCCGGGCGTCGTGACGTTCCGCGATCTCGCGGATGTCGAGTCGATGCTGCGCGCAGCGAGGCAGTACCGCAAAGCCGCGGTGATCGGCGGGGGGCTGCTCGGCCTCGAGGCCGCGAATGCACTGGCGAAGCGCGGCATGGATGTCACGGTCATCCACTTGCTTCCAACACTCATGGAGCGGCAGCTCGATGCGCCCGCGGCGGCGCTGCTCAGGGCGTCTCTGGAATCCCGCGGCCTGAAGTTTCGCATGCCGGCGAAGACCGTCGCGGTGCTGGGGGAGAATCGCGCCACCGGGCTGCGGTTCGAGGACGGCAGCGAGCTCGAGGCCGGCCTCATCGTGATGGCGGCGGGCGTGCGCCCCAACATCGAGCTGGCCAGCCGGGCGGGGCTGCGCTGCGAGCGCGGCGTGCTGGTCGATGACACTCTGCAGACGTTCGATCCCAGCATCTATGCGGTCGGGGAGTGTGTCCAACACCGCAACACGCTGTTCGGCCTCGTGGCTCCGCTCTGGGAGCAGGCGCGCGTCTGCGCCGCTCACCTCGCCGAAGTCGGCGTGCGCCGCTATCGCGGCTCGCCCACCGCGACGCAGCTCAAAGTCACCGGGATCGAGGTCTATTCGGCGGGTGACCTTGCCGAATCCGAAGGCAGCGAGCCGCTGGTGATGCGAGATCACCGGCGCGGCATCTACAAGCGCCTGGTGGTGCGCAATGATCGTCTGCAGGGAGCCGTGCTCTACGGCGATGTGCGCCTCGGCTCGTGGTACTTCGAGCTCATCGCGAGCGGCGCGGACATCAGCGGGCTGCGCGAGCAGCTTCTCTTCGGTCCCGACAGCGCCTCGGACGCAGGGCCCGGCGCGGCGCGCGCAGGGTAGCAGCCACAGATGTCCGCAGTCGTGCGAACGACCTGCCCGTACTGTGGGGTAGGCTGCGGAGTCGCCGCCCGCGGGCGCCCGGATGGAACATTCGAGATCACCGGCGACCCGGCGCACCCGGCCAACGCCGGCAGCCTCTGCTCCAAGGGCTCGGCCCTGGCCGAGACTTTGGGCGGCGAAGGCCGCCTCCTGTACCCGCTCATTCGCACGAGACGCGCCTGGCCTCAGCCGGGGAGCGACCTTCCTTCCGTCCTGCGCGCGGCTCGCGAAACCCGGCGGGTCGGCTGGAACGAGGCACTTGCCCATGTAGCGCAAGGATTCAGGGCTGCCATCCGGGACCATGGCCCGGACTCGGTTGCATTCTACGTATC
>JAGWPE010000236.1 GCA_028870635.1 Gammaproteobacteria bacterium
GACGGCGGTGCCGCGCTTCAGACCTCCGGTGCCCTGTAGCGCCACGGCGCGCACGCGCCGCGGCTCGAGGTGTTGTTGTACTTCGGCGATGAGCGGCGCGCCGACATCCCACTCGACCGCCAGCGCCTCGCGAATGGCCGGCAGATGGCCCAAGAACTCGACATCGAGCACCGAGCCGCGCGCGGCCACGACGCGGCCGCGGTCCGGCCGAGGTGCGCTGGCCGCGCCTGTGGCGGCTCCCGGCGATGCATCAGCCGCGGTTGGCAAGGCTGCTCATCTCAGTCTGTAAGCGGCGCGGGCGATTCGGCGTCACAGGGGAAAGCCCGAGCAGCCGCTCGAGCCTGCGGTCCTGGCGGTAGAGGTCGTCGAAGAAGAGCACTTCGCCGTCCTCCTTCGCAAGCACGGTGCCGTAGAGAATGATCACGCGGATGGGGCGGCCGAGCCTCACCCGCCGCGTCTGCGCGCCGTTCATGGCGGCCTCGATCCTGGCCGGCGTCCAGTCTCCCGGCGTATCGCGCAACACGAAGGACGCGAGCGCCATCGGATCGCTGACACGGATGCATCCATGACTGAAGGCACGGCGCTGCCTCAGGAAGAGCTGCTGCGCGGGCGTCGAGTGCAGATAGACATTGTAGCGGTTGGGCAGATCGAACTTGATGAGCCCGAGGGCGTTGTCGGGTCCGGGCCGCTGGCGCAGCCTCGCCGCGCCGCTCTCGAGCAGCTGCAGGCTCGCGGCATCAAGGGGCAACGGTGTCGCGGTGTCATCGCTGGCGCCCCTGACGATCTCGAGATGCTGCGCGGCGAAATACGCGGGCCTGGCGCGGATCTTCGGCAGCTCCTCGCGCAGCATGATGCTGCGGGGAACGTCCCAGTACGGGCGGAAGATGACCGAAGTCATGTCGGCGACGAATACCGGCGTGCGGGTGCGCGGAAAGGTGCGCCCGACGATCACCTCCATCTGCAGGATGTCGGCGGCCCGGTCCGCCGTCGTGCGGAAAGCGAAGAGCCGGAACTGCGGAATGTTGACGATGATCGGCGGCGTCCCGAAGCCGGGCAGCCAGCGCCAGCGCTCGAGCGTGAGCTCGATCTTGCGGACCTGTGACTGCGCGGCGGGATCGCTCACCGAGAGCAGCTGGTAATGCGGCAGTGCGCGCTCGAGCAGCCGGTAGTGGAAGAACTGCGGCTCGATGGCGGCGAGCTGCGACCGAGTGTCTCGGGTCGTCGCGAGCGCCAGGAGCTCGCGCGTCAGGTCCAGGTCGTCTGCGCGCGGCTTACCGAGATCAAAGCCGGCCGCGCGGGGATCGATGCGTCCGTAGTGCAGATCGCAGACCAGCTTCAGCGCGGCCGCCGACAGGTTGATGTCGAAAGTGGCCCAGCGCTGTGCATCGAGGGTTCCCGTGTGGAATGCATCCGACCCGACCGCCGAAGCGGTCGAGAGCGCCCTGCCGCTTCCGGGTCCCTCCGCGGCGAGCGCGGCAAGGCCGGCGGCGTCATAATCCTGCGGCTCGAGCCCATAGGCGTCTGCGTGTTGCAGCGTTTGCAGCAGCGCCAGGGCAGCCGGCGTGGGCCGCCCGCCGGCCACCCACAACAGACCATTCCGTGCTGCGTACACGGCGCGGAGCGCTTGGAACGCTCCATGATCGTCGATTCTGAAGCGAACGCTCGGGTGCGCGCCCGCCAACAGCCCCGGAATCTCCGTATCGAGAGCAGGGACGGCAGAGGCTCGACGGGCCGGCGCCCCCGGGATGGCCGCAAGGGCGGCCGCAACAACGACTATCGGCCTCAGCCACATGGGCGGGCTGCAGGCAGCGGCGCCTTATCCGCGATGTGCGCCGGCGCTGGCGTCGTGTCGTAGCGGAACCAGTCGACGCATCCATATGCCAGGAAGGGGTCCGTGTCCTGCCCCGCCCGCTCGCGCGCCAGACGGACCGTTGCGGCGCGCAGTGCGTGCGCGGTGCGGTTCGCCAGGCGCTTGTCCGCCGTATCTCTTTTCATGTCATGCTCCCGTTGTGGGGGAAAACCCGCCCGGACAGAAGATTTCCACGAAAGCGGCCGCAGCGCAGTACGCAAAAGTACGAAGCAGGCGTGAAAGCGCAGGCGCTACGATTGACAAGGCGCGGCCGCCCGCGAATCATCGGCGGGTGGGCTTACGGACCCACGTGCCCGTCGCCCAACCAGCGAGTCTCCCGTGTCCTCATTCCGCAGCGATCAGCCGCCGTCCTCCAGGCGGGATTTCCTCAAATGTGCGGGGGCGGCCCTGGTCGCCCCCGCGCCGGTAGCCGCCTGGGCGCGGGCATCGCAATGCCGCTCGCTCTCCTTCGTGCATACGCACACGGGCGAGACGCTCTCGTGCGTGTACTACCAGGCAGGCAGCTACGACCCTGCGACCCTCACCAGGGTGAATCACTTCCTGCGCGATTTCCGCACCGAGGAGACCCACGTCATCGACCCCGGTGTGCTCGATATCCTTTTTGCCGCCAGGGCACGGGCTGACAGGGATGACCCGTTCCACGTGATCTCCGGGTATCGCTCTCCCGCGACGAACGCGTACCTGCGCAGCCGCTCCTCGGGCGTCGCCAAGCACAGCCTCCACATGGACGGTCGAGCCATCGACGTGCGGCTGCCTGGATTCCCGACCCGCAAGCTGCGCGACATCGGCATGGCGCTGCGCCGCGGCGGCGTCGGCTACTACCCTGCTTCCGATTTCGTGCACCTGGATACCGGCCGCGTCCGCTTCTGGTAGCGCGGCTATACGTGTAGGTACGAATGGCAGCTCGCCGCTCCCGCGGCGAGCATGGCCTCCGGGATCCATTCTCGGAGGCTTGAGCCATGTCACCCATCCGCCGCATCCTGGTCGCGGTCAAAGATCCCTGGGCGCGGTCGATTCCGACGGTCGCGAAGGCGACCCAGCTCGCCCGCGCTCTCGGCGCCAGGGTGCAGCTCTTTCACGCCCTCTCCGATCCCCTTTATATCGATCTGGCCGAGGTCGAGGGCGTGAGCCTCTCGCAGCTGGAGCACGCGCAGCATGCGCGCGTTGCCGGGCGTCTCGAGACACTCGCGCAGCGGGTCGGCAAATCCGGAGTCCGTGCGGAGTCGACGGTCGAGTGGGATTTCCCGCCGCATGAGGCGGTGATCCGCGCTGCGCGCCGCTTCAACGCCGATCTCATCGTCGCCGAGCGGCACGCGAGCGCGCATCACCTCGCCTGGATGCTGCGCTTCACGGATTTCGAGTTGTTGCGCCTGGCGCCGATGCCCGTACTGCTCGTGAAGACGCGGCGCGCCTACGATCATCCTACCGTCCTCGCGGCCGTCGATCCGACCCACGCCTACTCCAAACCTCTCAAGCTCGACCGTGAGATCCTGAGCTGCGCGGCGCAGATCACGCAGGCGCTACGCGGCTCGTTGCATGCCGTCTTCGCTTACGATCCGCTGCCCATTCCTCCCATCGAAGCGGGCATTGCGATCGCCGGGGTGACCGATGCGATCGCAACCGAGACGCAATCGCGCGCGAAAAAAACGCTCGCGCGGGTCCTGAACGGCACCGCGATTCCCGAATCCAGGCGTCACGTGGTACCACAACATCCCATCGACGCCATCGAGGGCGCCGTCGCGCAGGTGCACTGCGGCATCGTCGTCATGGGCGCCATGTCTCGCTCGGGCCTGAAACGGCTGGTCCTCGGCAACACCGCCGAGCGCGTGTTCGATGAGTTGCCCTGCGATGTGCTCGTCGTGAAGCCGAAGCGTTTCGCGAGCCGGGTACCGCGCGCCCGGCGCGGGCCGCAGCTGATGACGCTCCCCGTCATTCAGCCCGGCATGTAGCCCGCGCGCGCCTGTCTGCCGGAGCATCTCATGAATATCAGTACCGCAACGTCCGTCCGCTCGGGCGAACACAGCAGTCGTCGGCGAACAATGAACAGGCTCGCCAGCGCCGCGTGACTTCCAGGCGATGCAGGTTTCTTGGCTCCATCCGCTACCTCTCGCAGAAACGGACAGCGGAGCTCGATCCGCCAGAGATCGGCGCGATCGGGGCGCGAATGACATTCACCTGAGGCGCTGGCCCCAGGGGCGGCAGGTCATGCCCCGAGATTCATTGAAGCGGGTCTTTCCGCGCCCGTTTGAGCGTCCTGTAGACGACGTTGCGCGATACACCCAGAGCCCGAGCCGCGGCCGAGATGTTGCCGGCGTGACTTTGCAGGGTCGAGGTGATGGCCGAGGCGTGCAGCTCCCTGAGCTTTGCGCCCGCAGTCGACCCTGCATCGGGGACTTGCGTCGGAACGACACCGGGCGGCGCTACCGCCGGGATCAGGTCCTCGAGGAAGTCCTCCGGAAGGTGCTCGCGGCCGATCGGCCCCGGCCCCTCGGCCATGGCGCTCGCCGTCCTCAGCACGTTGGCCAGCTGCCGGATGTTGCCCGGCCAGCCGTAGCGCCGGAACAAGGCGAGTGTGTCGGGCGCGACCTCCAGTGATCCCGCGGCCGTACACTCACAGCGCAGGACCCTGCGGACCAGCGCTTCGAGGTCCTGCCGCTCCCGCAGCGCCGGCAGCCGCACCACCAGGCCGTTCAGGCGGTAATAGAGATCCTCGCGGAACTCCCCGCGTTGAATCATCGACTTGAGGTCGCGGTGCGTGGCGCATATGACTGCCACGTCGAGGACCTGCGCCTTGCAGCTCCCGAGGGGCTGCACTGCGCGTTCCTGCAGCGCGCGCAGCAGGCGAGTTTGCAGCGCCAGCGGCATATCGCCGATCTCGTCCAGGAACAGCGTGCCGCCGTTCGCCAACATCAGCTTGCCCGGGTGTCCGCGCCGGCGCGCGCCCGTGAATGCGCCCTCCTCGTAACCGAACAGCTCCGCCTCGATCAGCGACTCCGGAACCGAGGCACAGTCCACGGCCACGAATGGCTTGTCCCACCGCGGCGAGTCCCGGTGGACGGCTTGCGCGAGGAGCTCCTTGCCCGTGCCGGTCTCCCCGAGAATCATGATGGGAATGGCGTGCCGCTGCACGCGCCGCACCTTGGCAATCACGGCCGCGATAGCCGGATCGCCGGTATCGAGGTCATCCAGCGTGGGCAACGGCGTTGCTCGCGCCAATGAGCCTTGCGACCGCTCGCTCGGGGAGCGCGCCGGGCCGATGAGATCCTGCGCGCATCCGGCGACCGGCGGTCCCGGGGACGCCGCGCGAAGCTCGACTCGCGCGGCGACGGTCACGCGATCCCGCAGGCGTAGCCGCAACGGGCCCTGGCTCGACGCCGCCCTGGAGCGATCGAGGAGAGTTCCCGCGTTGATTGCGAACAGGGAGGAAAGGGTGTGCTTCTCGAGCTCCTCCGCATCGAGCCCGAGCTGGAACAGTCCGCTCGGATTGGCCGCGAGGAGCCGTCCGCCCTCATCGAATGCCGCGATCCCCTCGACCAGGGTACCGAGGAACTCCGGGCGAGCGTGGAAATGGATGCGCAGAGCCTTCCCGAACCGATCGACGAAGAGCTGATTCTCGATCATCTGCGTCGACATCCGCACGAGGGCCATGGTGTGCGCGTGATAGCTCTCGTGCGGGCCGGACACATCGAGAGCACCGATCAGATTACCCTGCGGATCGCTGATCGGGGCGCAGGAGCAGGTGAGAAAGCGGTTCACGGAGAGGAAGTGCTCGCTGCCGTGCACCGCAGTCGCCCGGCGCTCCGTGAGCGCCGTGCCGATCGCGTTCGTGCCCTTGCAGTCTTCCGACCAGAGCACACCCGGCTTGAGCGCCACGCGCTCGGCTTTCTGCAGGAAATCCCCATCGCCGAGGGCATGTAGGATGAGACCCCGGTCGTCGGTGAGGAGCACCATGCTCTGCGTACCCAGGATCTGCTGCTGCAGCATCTCCATCACCGGGAGTGCATGTTGGCACAGGTCACGGTGCCGCTCGGCGAGCCGCACCAGCTCCTGCCGCGGCACCGCTGCGAGGTCCGGCCGCAACCGCTCCGTGAGACCCAGGCGCCGGCAACGATCGTGCCACAGCGAAACGGTCCGTGAGCGGTCGCCCACGGGTGGGCGCCCTGAGCCAGTCAACACGAAATCGGTCATCGGTTCCCCTCGAGCCAAGCCTACGACCTGTTGGCGCACCATAGCGCACGCCTGCCGCAGGCGCATAGGGGAAAACCCCTAGAGTGTTCCGTTTCGCAACAAGGTGACATCCGTCCCGGCGCTCCGAAGCGGAACGGCGCCGGCAGGGCGGGCCGCATTCCCGCCCTATTTGCCGCGGGCAACGGATGGCACGCGCCTTGCACCGCAGAACCCGACACAACCTGCAGCCGCCGAGGCCACTTGCCATGTCCATAGACCCCAGCTCACACGGGCGCATGCGGATCCAGCTGAAGAAGCGCTATGCCAACTTCATCGGCGGCAAGTGGATACCGCCGATCCGCGGCGAGTATTTCTCCAACACCACCCCCATCACCGGCGCCTCCCTCTGCGAGGTGCCCCGCTCGACCGCCGAGGACATCGAGCTTGCGCTCGATGCGGCCCACGCGGCCAAGGCCTCCTGGGGCGCCACTTCCCCCGCCTACCGCGCCGCGCTGCTCAACAGGATCGCCGACCGGATGCAGGAGAAGCTCGAGTATCTGGCGACCGTCGAAACCTGGGACAACGGCAAGCCGATCCGCGAGACCATGGCGGCGGACCTGCCGCTCGCGGTCGATCACTTCCGCTACTTCGCCGGCTGCGTGCGGGCGCAGGAGGGATCGATCGGCCAGATCGACGAAGACACGGTCGCGTACCATTTCCACGAGCCGCTCGGGGTGGTGGCTCAGATCATTCCCTGGAATTTTCCGCTGCTGATGGCGACCTGGAAGGTCGCGCCCGCGCTTGCCGCCGGCAACTGCGTCGTCCTGAAGCCAGCCGAGCAGACTCCGCTGTCCATCCTGGCGCTGCTCGAGCTCGTCTCGGACCTGTTGCCGCCGGGGGTGCTGAATGTCGTGAACGGATTCGGGGTCGAGGCCGGCAAGCCCCTCGCCTCCAGCAAGCGCGTCGCCAAAGTCGCCTTCACCGGCGAGACGACCACCGGGCGGCTGATCATGCAGTATGCGTCGCAGAACCTCATTCCCGTGACGCTCGAGCTCGGCGGCAAGTCCCCCAACATATTCTTCGCCGACGTATGCGCGCAGGACGACGCCTTCTTCGACAAGGCGCTGGAAGGTTTCGCGATGTTCGCGCTCAATCAGGGCGAGGTGTGCACCTGCCCCTCGCGCGCGCTGGTCGAGGAATCCATCTACGAGCGCTTCATGGAGCGCGCGCTGAAGCGCGTCGCGGAGATCAAGCAGGGAGATCCGCTCGATCCGGCCACCATGATAGGAGCGCAGGCCTCGAGCGAGCAGCTGCAGAAGATCCTCTCCTACTTCGACATCGCGCGCCGGGAAGGGGCCGAGGTGCTCGCGGGCGGCGAGCGGGCGATGATGGGCGAGGGCTTCGAGCAGGGCTTCTACGCCAGGCCGACCGTGCTCAAGGGCAACAACGGAATGCGCGTATTCCAGGAGGAGATCTTCGGGCCGGTCGTCTCGGTGACGACCTTCAAGGATCAGGCCGAGGCGCTCGCGATCGCCAACGACACGCTCTACGGCCTCGGCGCCGGCGTCTGGTCGCGCGACATCAACACCTGCTACAGGATGGGGCGCGCAATCCAGGCCGGACGGGTATGGACCAACTGCTACCACGCCTATCCGGCGCACGCCGCCTTCGGCGGTTACAAGCAGTCCGGCATCGGGCGCGAGACCCACAAGATGATGCTCGAGCACTATCAGCAGACCAAGAACCTGCTGGTCAGCTACTCGCCCAAGGCGCTCGGGTTCTTCTGAAGGCCATGGAGGCGGCCGGCAGGGTCAGCGCCACCCCGCGCGCCCTCGAGCTGATAGAGAGGCTCGCGGCGGCGCACGGCGCGCTCCTCTTCCATCAGTCGGGCGGCTGCTGCGATGGGAGCGCGCCCATGTGCCTTCCGCGGGGTGAGCTGCTCATCGGCGAGCAGGACGTGCTGCTCGGGGAGATCGGCGGTCAGCCGTTCTACATCGGCGCCGCACAGTTCGACTACTGGAAGCACACGCACCTCATCATAGATGTGGTCGACGGGCGCGGCGGCATGTTCTCGCTCGAGGGCCCCCTCGGGCTGCGCTTCCTGACGCGCTCACGCCTGTACACCGAGGAGGAAACAGCACGCCTGCCCCCGGTCAGGCACGGTCCCGGGAAGTAACCCGGCTCACCGTCGGCTCCGGCGCTGCGGCAAATGCGTATGGCCGGCGGCCTACTCGCCGCCATCATCATCCCGAATGAGAAAGTACCCTCTGCGTCCGGGCCATCCGGAGCGCATCTGCTGGGGCTGCGAGAAGCTCTGTCCGGCCAACGACATGCGCTGCGGCAACGGGACCGACCGGGCTCAGCATCCCATCGAGCTATGGGGCGAGGACTGGATGGGCATCGGCCTCGATGCACGGAGTGCGCCGGATGCTGACACGCAGTCCCCGGCCGATGGAGCCGCGCCCCCGGACGATGACGGCGCAGCTACCGGCAGGTAATCACGGCCTACGAACAACTCCGTATTGGCTGGCGCGCACGGCGTGTCACGATCGCAAGCAGAAACTCGATGCGAGGTGGCTATGGAACATCGATGGGGCACGCGCGCAACGCTCGATGTCGGCGTGAGATTGTATGCCGGCTCGCAGCGCCCGATATTCGGCCGGCTGCTGAACACGAGCGCGAGCGGCGCATACGTGGCGACGGGCACCATGCTGCCGATCATGACCCGCGTACACGTCGTGCTGGGGTGGCGAAGACAGCAGCACGACAGCCATCATCGCATTGCGGCCTACGTGGTCCGCGTGGACGAGCGGGGCGTCGGGATCGAGTGGCAGGAATTTGCGCCGTTGCCGCTGCCCGAGCTGATCGATGATCCGGACTTGCCGCCAACCCGAGAGTGCGAGTACGTACCTCCGCAACGCCCCGATCGCATCCGCGTCGCCGCGCAATGAAGGCGCAGGACATCATGCAAAGGGACCTGATCACCGCGACCGCGGAAACGGCCATGGACGATGCCGTTCGCATGATGGTGGCAAACCGCATCAGTGGCCTTCCGGTCGTCGATGCGGCGGGCGCCGTGGTGGGAATCATCAGCGAAGGAGATCTGCTGCGGCGAACGGAGCTCGGGACGGGAGCGGTGGCGCCAGGCTGGATTGGTTGGCTGGCGGGCCAGGGGCGGGCGGCGCGCGAGTACGTGCGCGAGAATGCCCGCAGGGTGGGTGAGGTGATGACCGTGCCGGTTGTGACGGTCACCCCGCAGACCGAGCTTGCGGAAGTAGTCGCCCTCATGGAATCGCGCCGCATCAACCGAGTTCCCGTCGTGCAGGAGGGCAGGCTCGTAGGTATGCTCACTCGAGCCGACCTGCTGCGCGCTCTCGCGGGCCTCCTGCCCAAAGCGGATACCCGGCCCGTCGCCGATGCGGAGCTTCGCCGCCGCCTTCTGGGCTCGCTTCGCGCGCAGAAATGGGTCCCGCGCGTCTCTTTCGACGTAAAGGTCGTGGACGGCGTGGCCGAGCTGCTCGGCGTAATCACGGACGAGAGGGCGCGCGCGGCGGCTCGCGTGCTCGTCGAGAACACGCCGGGCGTGCGGGCCGTGGTCGATCATCTCATCTGGATCGACCCGATGTCCGGCATGCCGATCGATCGGCAGCCCCGGGGCGCAGCGGACCTGCAGCAACGCCGCCGCTGATGCCTCTCAACGCTGCCTGCGCGTGCGCCTGCGCTGCGGCAATTCGACCTCTTCCGGCCGCCAGGGCCGTCCTTGTCGCTCCTCGATATACGCGCGGATCAGCCGCCGCACCACCTGGGAGGGCGTCGTGTCCTCTTCGGCGCAGAGGCGCTCGAAGACGGCTTTCTTGCGGGGATCGATCAGGATCGTCAGGCGGGCGGTGCGGTCTTCGAGTGCCACGACAGGTGTGATCCACTTCACATTGGAGTTACACCATATGATAATACGATGCACATCCTGCGTGAACACCGCCGCCGAAGCGCCGAGCCGCCGTGCGGCGGCTTCGTAGCTCCCGGACGTGATCGCAAGCCTCTCATCACCTCTCCCCGACTGCCTCGCCCTCGTCACGGCCTGGCTGGCCATCGGCATTGCGGGCCTCGCGCGGCCGCGCAGCGTGCGTTATGCCGGCCGCACACTGTTCGTTGTCGGCGCGCTCGTGGCGCTTGCGCTCGCCGCGACGGCCGTATGGAGCCTCATCGGCGGTGCAACGCAGAGCATGGTGCTGCCCATCGGGTTGCCCGACCTCCCGTTTCACTTGCGGCTCGATCCGCTTTCCAGCGCCTTCCTGCTGCTGCTCGGCGCGGCCGCGGCGGGCGTATCGCTCTTCTCCGCCGGCTACTTCCGCGACAGCGACGGGATGGCGCCGGGTCTGCTGTGCCTGCAATACCACGTCTTCCTCGCGAGCATGGGACTGGTGCTCCTCGCGAACGACGCGTACGCGTACATGGTCGGTTGGGAGCTCATGGCGCTCTCGTCCTATTTCCTCGTCACCACCCAACATCGCATTGCGGAGATCCGCGCGGCGGGGTTCATCTACCTGCTGATGGCGCACGTCGGCGCACTGGCCATCCTGCTGGCATTCGGCATCCTGCAGGGCGGCAGCTGGCAATTCACATTCGACGCCATGCGCGCGGCGCATCTGTCGCCCGCCTGGGCGGCCGGCGCCTTCCTGCTCGCGCTCGCCGGCTTCGGCGCGAAAGCCGGACTCGTTCCGCTGCACGTCTGGCTGCCGGAGGCGCATCCAGCCGCCCCCTCGCCGGTATCGGCCCTCCTCTCCGGCGTGATGCTGAAGACAGCCGTGTACGGCATGCTGCGCGTCGCGTTCGACCTCCTCGGCCACCCTGTCTGGTGGTGGGGGCTGGTGCCCCTTGCGGCCGGACTGCTCACCGCGCTCTACGGAGTAGTGTTCGCAGCGGTGCAGACCGACATGAAGCGCCTCCTCGCCTATTCCTCGATCGAGAACGTCGGCCTGCTCTTCACCGGCCTCGGCCTCGCCATTGTGTTCTACGGCACCTCCATGCCGGCGCTCGCGGCGCTCGCCTTGCTCGCGACGCTCTACCACTCCCTCAACCATGCGGCGATGAAGAGCCTGCTCTTTCTCGGCACGGGCTCGGTGCTGCATGCAACGGGGCAGCGCAACCTCGGCCGCCTCGGCGGGCTCATTCACCGCATGCCGTGGGTCGCCGGCCTGACGCTGGTCGGCACCCTCGCTCTGGCGGGTCTGCCGCCGCTCAACGGCTTCGTTTCGGAGTGGCTGCTGCTGCAATCCTTCCTGTTCGCCGATCAGATTCCGCGCGCGTTCGTCGACCTGCTGATCCCGCTCGGCGCCGCGGTGGTGGCGCTTTGCGCAGCGCTCGCCGGCTACGTGATGGTGAAGTTCTACGGCGTCATCTTTCTCGGCCAGCCGCGTGAGAGCTCACTCGCGCACGCGCACGACTGCAGCCTGCTGGAGCGCGTGGGATTGGGTTGGCTCGCGGCCCTCTGCCTGGCGCTGGGACTCGCCCCGGCACAGGTCGTCTCCGCGCTCACGCCGGTGACGAGGCAACTCACCGGCAGCGCCACCGCGCAAGGTGCGTCCTGGTGGCTGCTCGCACCGGTCCCTGCCCGCGCGGTCTCCTATGCTCCCCTCCTTTTCCTGCTTGCCGGTGCCGCCGTCGTCGCTCTGACGGTGCTCCTCGTCCGCCTCTTCTATCACAGGCGCGTCCGGCACGCGCGCCCGTGGGACTGCGGCTTTGGCGAAGTGAGCCCGAGGATGCAGGATACGGCGGAAGGGTTCGGCCAGCCGATCCGCAACATCTTCCAGTCGTTCTTCGCCATCGAGCGGGAGCTGCCGACGCCCTTTGACGCGGCGCCGCGCTACCGCATCGCGATTCACGACAGGATCTGGCTCGGCATCTATCAGCCGATCGCGGGCTGGGTGCGGCGGCTTGCCGATGTGGTCGCCGGTCTGCAGCAGGGGCGGATTGCGGCATACCTCCTCTACAGCTTCGCCACTCTCGTTCTCCTGCTCGCCGTGGTGCTCGCGACATGAGACCCGGCCCGATCGTCGCCCAGGCGCTCGAGATCGCCGTGGCGCTCGCCGCCGCGCCGCTCTTTCTCGGCTGGGTGAACCAGTGCCGCGCCTGGCTCGCCAACCGCGGCGCGCCCAGCATGCTCCTGCCGTACCGCAACATCCGCAAGCTGTTTCACAAGGATGCGGTGCTGGCCGAGAACGCCTCGCCTCTCTTTCGCATCGCGCCTTACATCGTGTTCGGCACCATGGTGGTGGCCGCCGGCATCATCCCCTCTCTTGCCGGCCGGCTGCCGCTCGTCGTGGCGGCGGATGCGATAGCGCTGGTGGGTCTCTTTGCGACCGCACGCGTATTCCTGTCCCTGGCGGCCATGGACGTCGGCACCGCGTTCGGAACGCTCGGCGCGAGGCGCGAAATGATGATCGGCTTCCTCGCGGAGCCGGCGCTCCTCATGGTCATCTTCGTCGCCTCGCTCATCTCGGCGACAACGGCGCTGCCGGCGATCTCGGCGCACCTGGCGAGCGAGCGCTTCACGATCGACCCGAGCCTCGCCTTCATCGGGGTCGCCTTCACGCTGGTGCTGCTCGCGGAGAACGCGCGCATCCCCATCGACAATCCGGCGACGCATCTCGAGCTCACCATGATCCACGAGGCGATGCTGCTCGAGTACTCGGCGCGGCACCTGGCGCTGATGGAATGGGCATCCGCCCTGCGCCTGTTCAACTATGCCTGCATCGGTTTCGCGCTCTTCGTCCCCTGGGGAATCGCGGCCCGCGACATAGGACCATTCGGCCTGACTCTCTCCATCCCCGTGCTCGCACTGAAGCTTGCAGCGGCCGGCGGCGGCCTCGCGGTGATCGAGACCGTCTCCGCGAAGCTGCGCATCATGCGCGCCCCCGAGTTCCTGGCGAGCGCCTTCCTGTTCGCCGTGCTCGGACTGCTGGTCCATGTCCTCCTCGGCGGCGCGTGAGAAAGTCGTGACAGACATCCCGCTCGACCAGCAACTTCTCAACGCGTGCGCGGCGCTGCTGCTCCTTCTCTCGTTCGCCATGCTGTCGCAGCGCCGGATCGTGAGCCTGGTGAGCCTGCTGGCGGTGCAGGGCGCCGTCCTCGCGGCCGCAACGCTCCTCATCGCCTGGCGTACGGGCGAGGGGCACCTCTACTTCTCCGCCGCGCTCACCATCGCTCTCAAGGTGGCGTTCCTCCCCTGGCTGCTGCATCGGCTGATCCGCCGGCTGCAGGTGTACTGGGATACCGAGCCGCTCCTCAACATCTCGGCAACCATGCTGACGGGAATAGTGATAGTGGTGTTCGCTTTCGGGCTCGCGCAGCCGATCACACACCTTGCGAGCACGGCCACGCGCGATGCGATCGGAATCGCGGTCGCCGTGGTGCTGCTCGCGTTCCTGATGATGATCACGCGCCGCAAGGCCATGTCGCAGGTCATCGGGTTCCTGTCGATGGAGAACGGCCTCTTCTTCGGCGCCATGAGCGCGACCTACGGCATGCCGATGGTCGTCGAGCTCGGAGTCGCGCTCGATGTGCTGGTCGCCGTGCTCGTCCTCGGCGTCTTCTTCTTCCAGATCCGGGAGCAGTTCGACAGCCTCGATCTGCATCATCTCGAGCGCCTGAGCGAGCGGCGATGATCGCACTCTCATTCCTGCTCGGTATGCCGGCAATGGGCGCCATCGTGCTGTCCTACTGCGGCGCGCGCCGCGAAGCGCCGGAGATCAACGCCGCATTCAGCCTCGGGACGTTTGCCGCGGCATGCGTGCTCGCCTCGCGCGTCGTGGGCCACGGGGCCGACCTCCTCTGGCGCGAGGAGTTCTTCATCGATCCCTTCAATGTGTTCCTGGTGGCGCTCACCGCCTTCGTCGGCCTGACGACCGCGCTCTTCTCCAGGCCCTACATGCGCGTCGAGGCGGCCCACGGAAAGGTCAGTCCGGGAAGGCTGCGCCTCTATCACAGCATGTATCAGCTCTTCATGCTGACGATGCTGACCGCTCTCACGACCAACAACATGGGCCTTCTCTGGGTGGCCATGGAAGGGGCGACGCTGTCGACCGTGCTGCTCGTGACTCTGTATCGCACGCCGCAGAGCCTGGAGGCCGGATGGAAGTACTTCATCCTCTGCGGCGTCGGCATCGCGCAGGCCCTGTTCGGCACCATTCTCCTCTACTTCGCGGCCGAGAAAGTGCTCGGCGCGCAGGGCGTGACGGCACTGCTGTGGACGCATCTGGATGCGGTCAAATCGCAGCTCGAGCCGGCGGTGCTTGCCCTGGCATTCGTCTTTCTGCTGGTGGGCTATGGCACCAAGGTCGGGCTCGCGCCACTGCACAGCTGGCTGCCCGATGCCCACGCCGAGGGCCCGACGCCGATCTCCGCCGTGCTGTCCGGCCTGCTCCTCAATGTCGCTCTCTATGCCGTCGTGCGCTGCAAGGTGCTCGTCGAAGGATCGCTGCACTCCACCCTTCCCTCCCGGATGCTGATCGGATTTGGCCTGCTGTCGGTCGTGGTCGCCGCCCTCCTGCTCATGCGCCAGCGCGACATCAAGCGCCTGTTCGCCTATTCCTCGATCGAGCACATGGGGCTTGCGACGTTTGCATTCGGCCTCTCCGGACCCGTCGCGACCTTCGCGGCCCTCCTCCACATGACGGTGCACTCGCTCACCAAGTCGGCGATCTTCTTCGCCGCCGGACACGCGGCGCAGAAGGCGGGATCGCAGCTCATGGACAGGATCCGCGGCCTCCTCACGCTGTCACCCACGGTCGGTTGGGGTTTGATGCTCGGCGCTCTGGCGATACTGGGACTGCCCCCGTTTGGCGTGTTCGCGAGCGAGTTCCTGATCCTCACGACCGCGATGCGCGAGCAGCCCTGGTCCATCCCCATCCTGCTGGCCGCGCTCGCAGTCGCCTTCGCCGCGATCTTCGGCCGCGTCCAGCCGATGGTATTCGGCGAGACCGAAGGGCGCCGCCTGCCGCACGCGCCCGCATTGCTGCCGGTGTTCGCGCATCTCGCGATCGTACTCTTGCTGGGACTCTACATCCCGCCGTATCTCGCCGATTGGTATCGCGCCGCGGCACATCTGATCGGAGGGCCGTGAGCCATGCCGCTCGCGAAGTGGTGGGATCAGGCGCGGCAGTTGCCCGGCGCGCCGCGTACATGCGGGCTCGGCGTGAATGCCGAAACATGGAGCCAGTGCGCCGGCGATGTGGCGGCGAGCGGCGGACGACTGTTGGCCATGTGGGCTTCGGCTTGCGACGCCTGGGACAACGCCGACACAGTGGAGATCGACGATATCGCCGGCCCAGCGCAGGGCGCGCAATCAGCCCGCGATGGCGGGTCGCTCGCAACGGAGGCCTATGCCGCGTTCCTCACCGACCGGGGCGTCCTCATCCTCGAGCTGCCCATCGAGCGCAGCGGTGCGGCGGCAGCGGAGAGTACCCACTATCCGGGTCTCGAGGGCCTGTTTCCCTGTGCCTCCCGGATGCAACGTGCGATGTTCGATGTCTCGCGTGTCAGATCGAGCGATCCGGATCGCCGGCCATGGCTGCGCCACCCGGCGGAAGGGTACGAGCTCATCCGCGTCGCCGGCGACGGCGTGCACGAGATTGCCGTGGGCCCCGTGCACGCGGGCACCATCGAGCCCGGCCACTTCCGCTTCTCCGTGGTCGGCGAGAAGGTGCTCAGGCTCGAGCAGCGCCTGGGCTACACGCACAAGGACATCGAGCGCCGCTTCATGGAGCTGCCGCTTGCCGAGGGCCATCGTCTCGCGGCGCGTATCGCCGGCGACTGCGCCGTGGCTCATTCATGGGCATACTGTCAGGCGCTCGAAGGAATGGCGGGCTGCATCATTCCGCCGCGCGCATCGGCTCTGCGCGCTCTTTTCCTGGAGCTCGAGCGGATTGCCAATCACCTGGGCGATGCGGGCGCCCTGGCCAACGATGCCGGCTTCGCCTTCGGGCTCACACAGTTCTCGCGCATCAAGGAGGAGCTGCTGCGCACGATGTCGCAGGCGCTCGGGCAACGCTATCTGCTCGATGCCGTCGTCCCCGGCGGAACGCAGGTGGACGTCTCAGCGGAAGCGGCAAGGAGCCTTGCCTCGCGTGTCGCGGCCATTGGACGGGAGTCGGCGCAGCTCGGGACCATCTACGACGATCACGCAGGAGTACGGGATCGCTTCACCGGCGCCGGCATCCTGACCCCGGAGCTCGCCCGGCGGCTCGGTGTCCTCGGACTCGTGGGCCGCGCCAGCGGCCAGCCGCTCGATGCCCGGGTGGATATGCCCAGTGCGCCTTACGACGTCCACGTACCAGCGAAGGTAGTGCGCCAGGAAGGTGACGTGGCGGCGCGCGTCGCAGTGCGTTTCGGGGAAATTGCGGAATCCTGCCGGCTGGCGCAGGCCCTGCTCGCATCTCTGCCCCCGGGCGCGCACCGGACCGCGGTTCGAGCGCCCCCGGCCGGCTCCTTCGCCACGGGACTCATCGAGGGGTGGCGGGGGCCGGTGTTCGTCGCCCTGGAGGCGGGTCCCGGGGGCACGATCCACCGCTGCCATCCGCATGATCCTTCCTGGCAGAACTGGCCCGCGCTCGAGCACGCGATTCTCGGCAACATCGTCGCCGACTTCCCGCTCATCAACAAGTCGTTCAATCTCGCCTACAGCGGAGTCGACCTCTGATGCTGCGGACGTTGCGCAAGATCTGCGAGATAGGCTTGATCTCCGAGCCCCCGCCGCAACCGGACGAGTTGTTGCGCGCACGGGCCGCGCTCGATGAGCGCTTACGCTCCGTTCTCGGCCGCGCCCTCTGCATCCGCCACGTCGATGCCGGCTCCTGCAACGGCTGCGAGCTCGAGATCCAGGCGCTCAACAATCCCTACTACAACCTCGAGGGCCAGGGAATCCGCTTCGTGGCGAGCCCCCGCCACGCCGACCTCCTGCTCGTGACGGGACCGGTGGCGGCGAACATGGAGGCGCCCCTGCGGCGAGTCTATGACGCCACACCCGACCCGAAGCTGGTCGTGGCGCTGGGAGACTGTGGCTGTACCGGCGGCATCTTCGGCGAGCGCGGTGCGAGCCGCGGCAGGGTCTCCAATGTCATTCCGGTGGATGTCGCGGTGCCCGGCTGCCCGCCGAGTCCGTTGCGGATCATCCAAGGCATTCTGACGGCCATCGGCGCAAGCCACTTGTGACATCTACGTATTGCTGCCAGGCAGGGTGCTCGAGCTCCACACGGACGCCGCGAGCCATGCGCCCGCCGCGGCCCTTCGCACTGAGCTTCAGCGAGCCGAGGTGACCCGGCGGCGCCCCCTCTCGGTCATGTGGTTGCCCTCGGGCGCCCGGCGCCCACATAAATGACGCCGGCCTTCATCACGAGCAGCGGATGCTCGGTGGCGTGGATGTTCTTCAGCGGATTGCCGGGCAAGGCCACGATGTCGGCATACTTGCCCACCTCGAGCGTGCCCACAGGCGGCTGGTAGCTCTTGTCATCCCGCTTGCCGAAGACGAGATCCGCAGCACGCGCGGTGGCGGCCATGAGCGCCTGCGCCGGGGTCATGCCGTTCTTCACCATCAGCCAGAACTCCTGGGCATCGGTGCCGTGGGGCTCCACCGCCGAATCGGTGCCGAAGGCGATGGGTACCCCGATCTTCACCGCGTGCTGGAACATGATCTGCATTTGCGCAGCGGCGGCCAGCGCCTTCAC
>JAGWPE010000237.1 GCA_028870635.1 Gammaproteobacteria bacterium
GAGCGTGCCTGGAAACACTCCCAATGCGCTGGCGAGGGACCACGCGAGCGCATGCGGGCTCACGTAGTGGCAATTCACCACGCGCACGTCGTATCGCCGCACCAGCGCGGCGATCTTGCGCATCTCCCCCGGCAGCCTCAGAGCGTACTTTCCGAGCTCAACAGGCAGCGAGCCGTCGGCGAAGACCGGCCGGATGCGCATGCGCACGGTTCTGATGCCGCCGGCCGCGGCCGCTTCGACCATCCCCGCCGCCGACCAGTCCGGGATCAGGACCCGAGGCTGCAGCTCCCCCGATGCCTCGAGCCGCTCGTACAGGCTGATGACTACCCGGTTGACGCCGCCCACGGCCTCGAGGCCCCATGGCAGCACCAGGAGGTATGTTCCCCGCTGCCGGGTCGGTGGGTCCACGGCAAAGCCCGAGCCTGTGCCTCAGCCGCAACGGCGGCCGCCTCATTATAGTGCCGTCCCCGGCGAACGGACCGGCAGGCCCTCTGAAGGCCGGCGATCGGGACGCCCGCCGGGGCGGCAGCGCTCATCGATTGCACTCCCTGCCGTCACTTCACCTGAACGTTGCCCGGCGAGGAGGGCAGGACTTCATTGGGCGCCGCGATCGGCTGGGTCGACACGACCAACTCGTCGTACCAGACGTGAGCCGTCGCGTAGCTGATGCTGCTGCTCTTGCCGGTCATGTAAGGCGTCAGCATGATCCGGCTGAACCCGCCGGCCGCATTGCCGTCGTCGTTCAACGTGTAGTTCTTGATGTTGACGAACTGCTGGTAGGGTCCGCCGTTGACGGCCACCCACGCCTGGACCCAGCTGTTGGCCTGGCCCCAGGTGCCCACGGACACCTTGTAGTAGAACGTGATCCAGGTGTTCGCCGGATAGAAGAAGCAGCCGCTGCCGTTGCCCGTGCCGGCGGTGGTGCTGCCGTACTGGCAGTTGTAGCCGCTCGAGGCGCTGCTTCCCTCCTGCAGATCGAGCGGTGTCGATGCCGAGTAGCTGCCGAGACTGGTGGTCGACCCGAAGAGCGACACGGAGCCGCAGTCGCTGTACATGATCGGCATCGGATTGCCGTAGAACTCGACCGTGGTCAGCTCGATGTTGGCGCACGAGGAGCCGTTCTGATCGTAGAAGATCGACAGCTTCGGCGAAGTGTTCGCCAGCGATCCCCAGTTGGTGCCGACGTAGTTCTGGTCGAAACGGGCCTGGAACTGGACGTAGAACGTGGAGTTCTGGCTGAAGTTCTGGCCGAAATTCCAGGAGAAATTTCCCGCCATGTCCGCGCCGGTGTTGCCGGGAATGTCGAACCTGAGGGAGCTGGCGCCCGAGGCCTTGACGGTCGTGTCCTGGAAGCCGCCGAGCGTCGTCGTGCCGTAGATGGGATAGAGGCCCTCCGTCTGCGAGGACGAATAGGTGAACACGCTCGCAGCGTCGAAGCCCTGACATGTGAGCACGCCGGGCGCGCCGCAGCGGGCCGCGAAATCCGCGTCCGCCGATGATGTGGTGGCCGCCTCGATGCGATGCGATCCCCCGAGAGCGAGCAGTGCGCCAAGCAACAGGGCGGTGATCCCTGCCGTGCGACGATGAGTCATGCGTAACCCTCCGCGTGCAATCGTTGTAGGTGCGGCGGTGAATCCGCCACTTGTCCGACCAGCGAGATTCTGTCTGATGGGCCGGAGGAGTCAACGTGCGAGTTCGGCGACACATGAGGCGCCGACTTTGTCTCCATCAGACGACGGCGCGCGCCCTCAGGAAGCGCTCGAGGCTCGCCGCCGCGCGCTCCGCCGTGTGCCCGTCCCAGAACCGGGGCGCGCGGCCCGTCGGCCAGCGACCCGCGAGGACATCGTCCGCGGCGCGAGGGAGGTCCGCCGGCCCGAGCAGACGATTCGATCCTTCGGTAAGCGTGATCGGGCGCTCGGTGTTCTCCCGCAGTGTCGCGCACGGAATCCCGAGATAAGTCGTCTCCTCCTGGACTCCGCCGGAATCCGTGATGGCCATGGCGCAACCCTGCACCAGACTCATGAAGTCGATGTAGCCCATCGGCTCGAGCAGCGAGATGCGCGCGTTGCCGATGAAGCGCCACTCCAGACCAAACTCCTTCAGCCGCTTGCGTGTCCGCGGGTGCACCGGGAACACCACCTTCATCCTGCAAGCGACTTCCTCCAGGCGCGCCACGAGCTGCGCGAGCGTGTCCGCCTCGTCCACGTTCGACGGGCGATGCAGCGTGACCACCGCGTAGGGCTCCTCGCCGAGTCCCAGGCGGCGGCCCGTGCCTGCGAGGCTGATCCGGCCCCGCAGCATCTCGAACGAGTCGATCATGATGTTGCCAACGCACTCGATGCGCTCCGGCGCGACGCCTTCCTGACGGAGATTGCCGTCGGCATCCGCCGAAGGCGTCCACAGCAGCTCCGCGACCGAGTCGGTGACGAGGCGGTTGATCTCTTCCGGCATGCGCCGGTCGCGGCTGCGCAGCCCCGCCTCCAGATGCACCACCGGAATCCAGAGCTTGGCGCCGACGAGCGCGCACGCGGCGGTGGCGTTGACGTCCCCCACCACGATGATGACGGAGGGAGGCTCGCGCATGCAGACCGCCTCGTAGGCGATCATGGTGCGGCCGAGCTGCTCCGCGTGCGTGCCGCTGCCCACCTCGAGATGCCGCGCCGGCTCCGGCAGGCACAAGTCACGGAAGAACGCGGCGGACATGTTCTCGTCGTAGTGTTGGCCCGTATGAATCAGCCGGGTGTCGCACCAGGGGAGCAGCGCGAGCGCATGGTACAGCGGGGCCACTTTCATGAAATTGGGCCGCGCGGCCGCGATCAGATGTACGAGTTGTCTCATGGCGATGTCATCGCAAAAGGGCCGGGTCTTTGCGGAGGGTGCACAGGATCCATCCGCGCAGGCAGTGCAGCGGCCGCGCCGCGGCGATCAGCCGCTCGTAGCCGGTGGCCAGCAGGAAGAGGGCGCCGTTGAACATGAAGTAGGCCGGGTACTGGCCGAGGTACTCGAAGCGCTCGATGCGCAGTGCGCTCGCGGCGGCGGCGCGGCGGATGGCCCGGCGCGTGTTCGACCGGTATTGGATGGGGAAGACGTCCTCCTCCCGGCGCCCTTCGGTGTGCGCGACGATCCACGGGTGCAGCCTGTTGGGCACCGCGGCGGCTATCAGGGAGGCGTAGTCCCACAGGTTGGCGGTGAGGAAGACGAAGCGCCCTCCCGGGCGCAGCACCCGGGCGATCTCGGCATAGACGGCAAGGGGATTCGGGATGTGCTCCATGACGCTGCGCGCCATCACCACATCGACCGAGCCGCTCTGCAGGCCGGTATGGGCGAGGTCGCGCTGGTAGAGCTCGAGGCCATCGAGCCGCTGCGTGAAGGCGACGACGTCGATGCCGATCAGGCGGGCCGCGCGGCCGCGGAATTTGACCAGGACCGGGGCGCTGCGGCCGCACCCCGCATCGACGAGCGTGCCCCGCCGCCGCAGGGAGCGCGCCACTTCGCGCTCGAAAGCGTCGTACGGATGCTCGGTGCCGGCGAAGTATCGCCGGCAGAGCCGTTCTGCCAATGCGGTCATAGCGAGGTCACCCCGTACGCGCGCAGCCAGAGCTGAAATACGACGAGCGCCCACAACTGATCCGTGTAGTCCTCTTTGCGCGCCATGTGATCGCGCACCAGCCGGGCGACGGTCCGCGGGTCGAAGATCCCCTGCGATCGCAGCCGCGGCTCCGCCAGGAGCTCCGCGACGAGCGGGCGCAGCTCCCCGCGCAGCCAGGTGCCGACCGGCGCGCCGAATCCCTTCTTTCGCCGGGCGTAGACATAGGAAGGCAGTCGTCCGCGAAACGCCTCCTTTTGCAGATACCGCAGCCGCAGGTGCCTGACTTTCTGCTGCGTCGGCAGGCGGGCGGCGAACTCGACGAGACGGTGATCGAGGAGGGGTACCCGCGCCTCGAGCGATGCGGCCATCGTCATCTTGTCGGTGAGCATGAGCAGCTGCTCCGGCAGGGAGGTCTTCAGGTCGAAGTACATCATCCTGTCGAGCGGCTCATCGCTGTCGCACTCGGCGACGTACCGGGCGTAGAAGTCCGGAACCCGGCCGCCCGCGGCCGCAAGCGCCTCGAGAAGCTCCGGGCCGAACACCTGCGTGTACTGGCCGTACTGCTCCTGGGCGGTGAGATCGGCGACGCCCAGATACACACGGCCGAGACGGGCGAGGTTGGACACGCGCCCGTTGCGATCGGCCGGCATCATTCTGACGATGGGCATCAGCGCCCGCTTGCGCACGAGCGGCGGCACCTTGCGCACGTATCGTGACAGCGTGACGTTGAGATAGCGGCGGTAGCCGCCGAACACCTCATCGCCGCCCACGCCCGAGAGGATGACGGTGGAGGACGCCCGGGCCAGCCGCGCGACCAGATACGTGAGCGGAAACGAGGAATCGGCGACGGGCTCATCGAGCGCGGCGATCAGGGATGGCAGCATGTCGGCCATGGCGGGGCGCGCAACGATCTCGTGGTGGCGCGTGCCGTAGTCGCGAGCGAGCCGGCCGGCCGCCTCGAGCTCATCGTGCGCCGCGAAACCGGCGCCGAAGCCGATGCTGTACGTGCTGACGGGTGCCTGCGCCTGCTCGCACATCAGATGCACTATGCCGCTCGAGTCGAATCCGCCGGAGAGAAATGCGCCGATGGGCACGTCCGCCACCATCTGCAGTCGAACGGCGTCCGCCAGAATGGAGGAGAGGCGCTCTTTCAGGGCGTCCTCGCAGTCGCGCCACTTGTCGCGGTAGGACGGGCGCCAATATTCGCGCTCCGCGAGCGCTCCCTGCCGCAGCACGAGAGTCCTCGCCGCAGGCAGTTTGCGCACGCCTCGAAACAGAGTGTAAGGCGCCGGGGTATATCCATAGCGCAAATACGCGGTGAGACCGTCGGGATCGAGCCGCGCCGTCACCTGCGGCAGGGCGAGCAGCGCTTTGATCTCCGATGCGAAGGCGAGAACCTCCGCGTCCGCGTAGTAGTAAAGAGGCTTGATGCCGATGCGATCGCGGACGATGATGAGCGTGCGATCCTGTCGATCCCAGATCGCGAGCGCGAACATGCCGTTGAGGTGTTCCGTGAACGCCAATCCGTACTGCGCGTAAAGATGCAGCACCACCTCGGTGTCGCTGCCGGTGGCGAATACGTGGCCGCCGCGCTCGAGTGCGCTCCGCTCCTCGCGGAAATTGAACATCTCACCGTTGAAAACGATCACCAGGCGCCCGTCGGGGCTGTACATCGGCTGGTGTCCGCCGCCGATGTCGATGATGCTGAGCCGGCGCATCCCGAGCGCGACATTGCCCTCGACGTGGTATCCCGAATCGTCCGGCCCTCGATGGACGATGCGGTCGGCCATCCTCTTCACGCCGGCCTCGCCGGCACGACGCTCGGGATCCAGGTAGCAGATGCCCACTATGCCGCACATGGTGTCAGGGAGTCGTATTCCTGATGTGGGTCCACGTCGCGTGGCGGACGCCGCGAAGCTCGTCCCAGATCCCGAGCAATCCCGCCGTGTTGATCATGTAGAAGTAGGCGATCGTGCCGACCCAGCGCGGCGGGCGCAGCCCCTTGCTCTCGAGCAAGGCTCCCGAGGCGGCGATGACGGCGGAGCCGGTGATCAACCACCCTGTCAGGGTGTATGGCGCGCCCCTCTTCCACAGGAAGCAGTTTGCCGTCCATGCCGCGAGAAGGAGCGGCAATGCCAGCCAACGGATGACCTTGTGGGAGAGCAGCATGAAGATGAAGCGGCGGTCGCGGCGGACCTGAAGCAGGGGCGCGTAGCGGCGCACGGCGCGCCAACTGCGGTTGACGATGCGGCGCCGGCGCCGGAATTCCTCCGCGAAGGAGCCGCCCGGCCGCTCGTAACAGCGGGCCGCGCCGTTGAAGCAGCCGCGGTATCCCCGGGCCACGATCTGCAGCGGATTGACGAAATCGCTGATGTCATCGGCGCGCAGCGGTTGGAAGAGGGAGCGGCGTATGGCGTAGATCGCCCCGTCGCCCCCGACTACACAGCCGAGCTGCGATTCCAGCCGCTTCAGCCACAGCTCGAATCGCCAGTAGATGCCCTCGCTTTCGGCGGCGGCACTGGCACCTGCGCAGGTATATAACGCGGCGCCGACGACGTACCCGACGCGCGGATCGCTGAACGGCCTGACCAGCTCCCGGAGGGCTCGGCGGCCGTAGATGGCGTTGGCGTCCGAGAAGACTACGATCTCACCGCTCGCCATGTCGACCGCTCCGTTCAAGCCGGCGGACTTGCCTCTGCGGGTCGTTTGCCGCAGCAGGCGGATGCGTCCATCCAGGGCTTGCTCCTCGCGCACGACATCGTCGGTGCCGTCGGTGCTCGCATCGGAGACGACGATGATCTCGAGCTTCCCGGGCGGATAGTCGAGCGAGGCGCTGTTGCGGAGCTTTTCCCTGATGACCGGCTTTTCGTCGTGGGCCGATATGATGAGCGTCAGGGGCGGCGCGGCGCCGCCGTCTCCCGTCGGGCGGCGGCGCGGATCGCCGCGCGCCAGCGCTGCGAGCAGGGCCGGGTAAATGGTGTACGGATAGGCGACGAGGACGCCGGACACCCAGAAGAGGAGAGCGATCATAGCGGTGCGAGAGGCGTGAGGTGTGGGGTCCGCCGCGTCGGCTGCCGCTGCAGCAGCTCGCCGTAGAGCTGCGAGTAGACACCGACATTCGTCTCCCAGCTGCGGGCCTGCGCGACGTACGCGAGCGCGTTGCGCGTCAGATCGGGCCAGTCCTCGGGGCTGCGCAGCAGCTCCAGACACGCCCGCGCGAGCGACCGCGGGTCGCCGGCAACGAAGAGCCGGCCGTTGCGCGGCGGAAATATCATCTCTCGGTGTCCCCCCACGTCCGAGGCCACGACCAGCTTTCCCTGTGCCATCGCCTCCAGCGGCTTCAGAGGTGTGACGAGCTCGGTGATGCGCTTGGAGATCCGCGGGTAAATGAGGACGTCGATGAGCTCGTAGTAGCTCTCCACCGCGCGATGCGGCACTCGTCCGACGAAGATCACGCTGCGCTCGAGGCCCATGCGCCGCGCCAGCGCGCGCAGGCTGCCGAGCTCGGGGCCGTCGCCGACGAGGACGAAGCGCGCCTGCGGCTCCTCTTGCAGGATGAGCGGCACGGCGCCGAGCAGCACCGTGAGTCCCTCGAAGGGGAAGAACGTGCCGATGAAGCCGAGGGTCTTGGCCGGCGAGAGGCACGTGCGGCGCGCCGGCGCGGGGTCGCGGGCGCCGCTGCGCGCGAAGCGCTCCAGATCGACCGAATTCGGTGCCACGGTGATGCGGGATCGCGCAATGCCGCGCGCGGCGATCTCGCCGCGCAGCCCTTCGCAGATCGTCACGACCCGATCGACTCTCTTGCACACGTACGTCTCGAGACCGCGGGTCAACCGATAGCGCAGGTCCCCCTCATGGCAGAGCCCGCTATCCGTGGCCGCGTCCTCCCACAGCGACCGCACCTCATAGACGATGGGCAGGCCGTAGCGGCGCGCGATGGGAAGCGCCGCGAGGCCGTTGAGGCACGGCGAGTGCACGTGCAGGACATCGGGTGACTCCAGGCGCACGATCTCCTGCAGGCGCCGGCGCAATCGGGTGACGACATCCCATTGCCCCAGCAGCGGGGCGGCGCGGCGAGAGGCGCGCGGCGGCTGCGGCTGCGTGCGGTAGAACTCGAGCCCTTCCGCCGTCTCTCTCGTGTGCCGCGCGACGCCCTGTTTCGGCGAAGTGACGTGCACCGTGTCCCAGCCCGCGCGCCGCTCGAAGCGGATGATCTCGGCGGATCGGAACGCGTAACCGTCGCCGATCGGCGCCGAATGGTCCAACACGTGGAGGATCTTGCCGCGCCTGGATTCATCGGCCATGCGAGCAGCCCTCGATGGATGGGGGTATTTGCGCACCGAGCACGGCGCGATAGGCCGCGACGACTTCGCTCGCGCACCGGTCCCAGCCGCGGCGGCGCATCGTCCGCGCGATGCGCTTGCGATCCCACGGCCACTCCAATGCTCTTGCGATGGCGGCGGCGAGCGGGCCGGCATCGTTCGTGCCAACCACGAATCCGTTCTCTCCCTCCACGATCAGCTCTCGAATGGCGCCGACGTCCGTCGCCACGACCGGCGCGCCGCAGGCGAGGGCCTCGAGCACGACGTTGGGGCAGCCTTCGCCCTCGGTTGCCAGACAGAAGAGATCGGCCGCCCCGTACCAGAAGCGAAGCTCGCGCTGCTCGAGGCTGCCGAGGAGGTGCACGTTGGCGAGCGCTCCGTCCGCGATCATGCGGTGCAGCAGGCCCGCCGCGTCCTCTTCCGGTCCGGGGCCGCCGGCGATGTAGAGCTCGAGCGCCGCGGCGCGACCGAGCGAGCGCACGGCCTGCACCAGCTTGTGGTGACCCTTGCGCATGACGAGCGCCCCCACCGACAGGAGGATCCTCTTCCCGGGCGCGATGCCGAGTCGCGCCCGGCAGGCGGCCGGGTCCGCCCACGCGAAGCTCTGCGCGTCGACGCCGTTGAGTATGGTGCGCAGACGATGGCGGGGGACACCAAGATCGGCGACCAGCGTCCTCAGCTCATCGCTCAGCGTCACGATGCCATCGGCCCGCCGCAGGCAGTAAGCGAGGAGCAGCCGGCGCAGTCCGTGCTCTCCCGGGTAGAGGGCTTCCCGCCCCCTGACGGTGACGAGCAGCTTCCTGGCCCGGGTCCTCGCCAGCCAGTAGCCCGCCACGACATCGGGATACGTCCAGTGCACGTCGATGACGTCAGCCCGAAATCCCTCCTCGCGCTCGATGGCGCGCACCCGGCGCACCGTGGCGATGGCGCAGCTCAGGGCGTCGAAGCCCTTGAGGAACCGCGGTATGACGGTGAAGCGGGGATGGTCGACCTGCATCCCGCCCCAGCGCTCGCTGCGGCCGACGTGCCCACCGTGCCTCAGGCCGCGCAGCGCCCGATCGAAGAGCGGATAGACCGCGATCGGGGCCACGACCCTGACGGCGCAGCGGCGGCTCACCGCGCGCAGGCGATGCAGCACGAAGATGCCATAGCCCGGCTGCTCCGCGTTCGGGAACAAACAGCTCAGCGCCAGTACCCTGATCATCACTCGCTCACCTGCCCGGGCCGCCCGGGATCAGAACCCGAAATGCCGGTGCCACTCCTCGAGCACCACCAGCCGCCAGATCTCGCGCTCGTTCGAGGCCCGGCCGGCGCGATGGTCGAACAGCAGCGCACGCACGCGCTCCGGCGCGAAATAGCCGCGTGACCGCGCCCGGTCCGACAGCAGCAGATCGTGCGCGTAATCGAACAATTCACCGCCGAACATCACCTTGAGCGGCGTCGGGAAACCGCGCTTGCGCCGCCGCAGAATCCGTGCGGGCAGCCGGCCGCGCACCGCCTCGCGCAGCACGCACTTGGTCTGTATTCCCCGCACCTTGTATTTCGAGGGAATGGTGGCGGCGCACTCGACCAGGCGGTGATCGAGAAAAGGCACGCGCAGCTCTATGGAGGAGGCCATGCTCATGCGGTCCGCCTTGATGAGCAGGTCATCGACCAGCCAGGTCTTGGTGTCGAAGTAGAGCATCCGGCTCAGGCAATCCCAACCGCGCGAGCGCTCGAAGAGGCGGCGGATGTACGCCGAGGCCGGCGTCTCGGCACCGGCCGCGGCGCGCAGGAACTCGGGCGCATACAGGCTCTGTGTCTTGCGCCTGTCGGATGTCGAGATGCCGCGATAGCGCTCCTCCAGCGGCTGCCCCGCGAGCTCGAGGTACTTGCGCAGCTTCTCCATCCTTTGCGAGGACCTCGTCAGCGCGGCGAGGGAGCGCAGGAACGGCTCCCCGGCGAGGCGGCGCAGCCGCTCGATGGCCAGGTTGTAGAGGTAGAAGTCGTAGCCGGCGAAGATCTCATCGGAGCCCTCGCCGCTCAGGCACACCACGACTTCCTGACGGGCAAGCTTCGAGACGTAGTAGAGCGAGATCGCCGCGGAGTCCGCCACGGGCTCGTCCATGTGCCAGGCGAAGGCCGGAATGAACCGGACGAAGTCCTGCGCCGACATCCGCACTTCCTGGTGGTCAGTGTGGAACGCCTGCGCGACCTGCCGCGCGAAGGGAGTCTCATCGAACTCCTTGCCGAAATCGTAAGCCACGGAGAAGGTCTTCAGTCCCGCGAGCGCCTCGCGGGAAAGGAGCGAGACGACCGTGCTGGAATCCAACCCGCCGCTCAGGAACACACCGACCGGGACGTCGCTGCGAAGATGCAGCGCGACCGACTCGCCGAGGAGCATATTGACGCTCTCGGCCGCACCCTCCATTCCCTCGTCGCTGATGTGATCGAAGCCCAGATCCCAGTATTGCCGCAGCGTGAGGCGTCCGTCACGCCACCACAGCGCGTGCCCCGGCAGCAGGCGGCTCACCCCGGCGTGCAGCGTCGCCTCGCCGGGGACGTACCCGAATTCCATGTAGGCATCGATCAGCGCCCGCTCGGTGCGCCTCGCGATCCGCCCGGCCGCGAGGATGCACTTGATCTCGGAGGCGAAGAGCAGCGCGCCGCCGCTCGCGCAGTAGTAGAAGGGCTTGATCCCGAGCCGGTCCCGGGCGGCGAAGAGCTCGCGGCGCTCGCGATCCCAGATCGCGAAGGCATACATGCCGATGAGCCGGCCGAGGCACTCCGCGCCCCAGCGCGCGTACGCCGCCAACAGGACTTCGGTGTCGCTGCGCGAGCGGAACGACTGCCCCGAGACGGCCAGCTGGCTGCGCAGCTCGAGGTAGTTGTATATCTCGCCGTTGAAGACGATGAGGTAGCGGCCGTCGGCGCTCGCCATGGGCTGCGCGCCGCCTTCCGTCAGATCGAGGATTTTGAGGCGGCGATGCCCGAGCGCGATGCCCTCAGCGGGCAGGACGACCGTCCCGCTGCCATCCGGCCCGCGGTAGGCGATGTCGGCGATCATCGCCTCGATCTCGCGCTCTGCCGGAGCGTTCGCCCGGTCCAGGATGCCGGCGATGCCGCACATCACGGGCTCCCTCCGCGCAGCCGTGCGGCGGCCGGCGTCGGCGCCAACCGCTGCGAAGGCAGCGGCACCCGTCGGCGGACCGGCCGGCCCGCCCTCGCGGCTGATCCCTCGTTGGCCTCCCGGGCCCCGCCCCACAGGTAGCGATGCGTGACCCCGAGCGCGACGCACCAGAAGATCGGCTCGTACACCATCCGGTCGAGGAACGTCGCGCAGACGAGCAGCCCCGCCATCCCGAGCATCGGCGTCTGGATGTAGAGGGCGATTTCCTGCCGGCCGGCCGCGGCATACCGCCGTGCGAGACGCCACGAGCCGCGGAAGAAGCGCCACAGAAGCAGCAGGTACGGGAGAGTCACCATCAGTCCGCCGCTGCTCAGCAGCTCCATCCACAGACTGTGCGTGACGTGGCCGGGCGTGCCGTACGGCTGACCCTCGAGCAGGTAGCCGGAGTAGTACCAGAAGTTGGAGGGCCCGATTCCCAGGAGGGGATGGCGCAGGAAGAGCTGCCAGGCGAGCCTCCATTCCTCGATTCTGAGCTTGGCCGAATTGTCGCGTGCCGTGCCGGATGCCGCCCCGAGGATGCTGTCGAGCCGCAGGATCTGGGCGGAGTTGGCGAAATAGAGCACCGCGGCTGCGACCAGCGTGAGAATCGCGACGTTGCGCGCCCTGCGTCCCTTGATGCACGCGACCATCAGGAGCGCGATGACCGCGAGGCCGAGGAAGCCGCCGCGCGAGGCGGCGATCACGACCGCCATGACCACCCCGAAGCACAGAGCCGCGGCCGGCCACGCGATGAGGCGCCGCGGAGAGAGCGTCCGTTGGTAGACGAACGGGAACAGCAGCACGAGCGCCGCGGCGTATTCGTTGCAGTCGGCGATGTTGCCGCCGCCGAGGTTCTCGAACCGCGGCCCGGTGGTGCCGCGCAGCTCCCAGGCGCGGAACACGAGCCACGCCGCGGACACGACCAGGGTCCAGTGGAAGCCGTCCAGGCGCCTCGGCGTGTCGATCATCTGGATCAGCAGCACGAAGAACACCCAGTACTCGAAGTAGGCGTAGGTCATCTGCCACGCCGCGGCCGGATCGAATACCGCGCGCGCGGAGCTCAGCGCCATGGCGATGACCACGAGGCCGAAGAGCCAAATCTCGGCGGGCCAGCGGCGGAACTTGCGCGCGTATGCCGGGCTCAGCGCGTAGAGGATGAGTGTCAGCACGCTGATGACGATCGGTATGCGTTGCGGCAGGGTGATGTTCTCGCCCAACTGCTGCAGTCTGATGTGGCTCAGGGCGGCGAAGAGATAGACGCCCCACACCGGCTCGACGAAGAGCGCGCCGCCGAACCCGACGGCGAGCAGCGTGGCACCGAAGAGGAACTTAAGCATGGGGGACGTCCGCCGGCCGGCCGGAGGGCGGCGGGAGCGGCTGCGCGAGCACCGAGCGCAGGACGCCCGCCAGACGATCGTTGCGATAGCGGTCGAGGCGGCTCGCTCCGATGCCGGCGGCGCCGCTGCGCCACTGCGCATACAGTTGCAGCAGTGCGCTCTTGATGGCGCCCGCGGACTCGCCGGTCACGATGCCGACTCCGGACTCCTCGACGATCGCGGCCGTGGCGCCGCCGCTCGGGGCGATCGCCAGAACCGGCTTGAGCAAGGACATGTACTCGTAGAGCTTGCGCGGAACCTGCAGGGGGAAGGCGTTCTGGAAGAGAACGAGCACGTCCGCCTCGCGCTGCATCTCGAGCGCCGCGGTGTGCGCCACTTGCGGCATGATCTCGACCGCGTGTTTGAGCTCGCAGCACTCGAGGAGCGCGGCGAGCCGCACTCTGCCCGGGAACTCGCCGACGAAGCGGATCAGGAGATCCTCCGCGCGGATCTGACCTTCCCTGATGGCATCGCGCGCCGCGAGCAGCAGACACGAGGGATCCCGGGGTGGATAGATGGTGCCGGCGTGCACCAGAGTGAAGCGTTGCGAGCGGGCGCGGGCGGCGCCGCTTGCAAGCGGCTCGAAGCCATTGGTGATGGTGGTGAACTTTCCCGGCGCCTCGTGCGGATAGCGCTCGAGGAAGTCCTGGCGCAGCGGCTCGGTGTTGGCCACCACGCGGTCCGCGAGGCTGATGCAGAGCGACTCGAGGCGAAGGTCGAGCAGGCGGGCCGCGCGGCTGCGCTCGCGGCGGTCGGGATTGCTCGCCCAGGGATCGCGAAAGTCGAGCACGAGCGGTATGCGGAAGCGCTGCTTGAGGAGCGCCGCGGCCAGATGCGAGCTCCACGGGCCGCCGCTCGAATAGATTCTGTCGATGGCCCCGGACCTGATCGCGGCCGCCGCGGCGCGCAGCGCGCCCGGTATCCAGCCGACGTGATCGTCCGGATAGGTCAGCATGCCGCTGACGGCGTCCTTGATCCGCGCGAGGCCCGGCAACCCCGATCGCCCGGCGCCGCGAGAATCTTGCGGGCGCATCGGCGGAGCCTGGCGCCGCAGCAGGGCTCGCGCGCGCACCAGCGAGTAAAGCGGCCGGCGCACCGGGACGCGCACCGTCCTGATCCGGGGATCGATCCGTGCCGCGAGCTGCGGATCCACCGGCGCGCCGAGCGCGTAATCAGCCTGCCGCGCCGTGATCACGGTGATCTCCTCTCCCCATGCCGCCAGGCGATTGAGCAGGTGCAGGGAGCGATGGGTGCCGCTGTCGGCACTCGGGGGGTAGTAGTACGCGAGCGCGAGAAGCTTCACGTGCGGGCTCCCCATTCACGCGGCGAGCGAGGGCTGCTCGCGCGAGCGCCGGCCGAGCTCGCGATGCCACAAGGCGAAGCTCAGCACGGACCAGAGCAGTGTGCCGCAGTCCCTGCCGCCGCTGCGGTGCAGATCGAAGAGACCGCGAACGTGAGAGACGTTGAGGAGATGCTTCAGGTCGGGGTCGGCGCCGAGCGCTTCCTCCATGAGCGGCGCGAGCTCCCCGCGCAGCCATCCTCCGACCGGAACCGAGAAGCCGTGCTTCGGCCGCGCGAGAACCGCCGCCGGCAGCACCCGGCCGAGCGCGCGCTTGAGCAGGTATTTTCTCTCGAAGCGGCCGATCTTCAGCCGGCTCGGCAGGCGGGCGGCGAATTCCACCACGCGATGGTCGAGCAGCGGCGCGCGCACCTCGAGCGAGCTCGCCATGCTGGCGCGATCGACTTTGACGAGGATGTCGCCGACCAGATAGGTCTTGATGTCGGTGTAGAGCATCCGGCTCAAGTGATCGTCGACGGCGGGCCTCTGGAAGTGGCCGATGATCTGCTCCGCCGGGTCGTAATCACGGATGAGCTCCGCGAGGGACGGCGCGAGCAACGCGCGCAGCTCATCGTCACGCACGCAGCAATTTGACATGTAGAAGGCGCGCGCCGGCTTGCGCAAGGCCTGGGAAGTCAGGGTACGCGCCTTGCGCGGCCACGCGCCCGAGCCAACACTCGCGCGTTGCACGGCCTGCAGCAGGAACGCAGGCACCAGCCGGCGGACCCGCCGCTCGATGCGCTCCTTGACGTACTTGTCATAGCCGCCGAAGGACTCGTCGCCGCCGTCTCCGGAGAGAGCCACGGTGACTCTCCTGCGCGCCATCAGGCAGACGAAGAACGTCGGGATTGCCGATCCGTCCGCGAAAGGCTCATCGAACATCGCGGGCAGCCGCCGTACGGCGGCGGCGAAGCCGCTCGTGATGCGATGCTCGCTGTGGTCGGTGGCGAGGAGCCGCGCCACCTCGGCCGCGAAGCGGCTCTCATCGTGCGCCGGGTCGTCGAAACCGATGCTGCAGGTGATGACGGGCCGGCTCGAGTGGCGCGCCATGAGAGCCACGACACCGCTGGAATCGACCCCGCCGGACAAAAACGCTCCCAGAGGCACCTCGGCGACGAGTCGATCGCGCACGGCCTCGTCCAGGAGATGGAACAGCTCCTCCTCGAGGTCCGCCGCGCGCCTGCGCGGCCCGTCGCCGAAGGTGACGTCCCAGTACTCCCGTACGGTGACGCCCGTGGCGTCCGCCACCAGGCAGTGCCCCGCCGGCAGGCGGCGCATGTCGCGATAGATCGATTTCGGCTCCGGTACGTAGAGGAGGCTGAAATAATCGGCCACCGCCGTGGGATCGATGCGGCGCGGGACCTCCGCCAGAGTCAACAGGGCCTTCAGCTCGGAGCCGAACACGAAGGTCGTCCGGGTCGCGTGATAGTAAAGCGGCTTCTTCCCCAGGCGGTCGCGGGCGGCGAACAGGCGGTTGCGCCGCTGGTCCCAGATGCAGAAGGCGAACATGCCGTGCAGCCGCCCGGGGCAGTCATCGCCCCACTCCTCGTAGGCGTGAACGATCACTTCGGTGTCGGAACGGGTGCGGAAGCGGTGCCCGCGGATGGAGAGCTCGCGATAGAGCGCCGGATAGTTGTAGATCTCGCCGTTGAACACGATCCAGACGCTGTCGTCCTCATTCGCCAACGGCTGCTGCCCGGAGGTGAGATCGATGATGGCCAACCGCCGGTGCGCGAGTCCTATCGCGGCGCCGCCCGCGCCCGATCTGCCCGAGGCCGCGGCGGCGCCCGCTTCCCCGGAGCGGGCGATCTCGTTGCGGTAGAAGCCTTCCTCGTCCGGGCCGCGGTGCACCAGCGCCCCGGCCATGCGCTTCAGCGCCGCATGCGCGATCGGCCGCCCATCCCAGTGGGCGATTCCCGCTATGCCGCACATCGGTGCTCCCGCGCCTCGTGCAGCTCGCGGTAGAGCCGCTCGTAGCCTGAGACCATGGGCGCGATGGAAAACCGCTCCGCCACCGTCGTGCGGGCCGACTCCCCGAGGGTCCGCCGCAGCGAGGGCGAGCCACACAGCGCCATGAGGGATGAGGCCATGGCCGCGTAGTCGCCGGGCCGATGCAGGTAACCGTTGCGTGCGCTCACCACCACTTCCGGCGTGCCGCCGACGGCCGTCGAGACGACCGGCAATCCGCTCGCCATGGCTTCGAGCAGGGTGAGCGAGTGTCCCTCGTAGAGGGAGGGTTGCAGGTAGACATCCATGGCGGCCATGCAGCGATGAACGTCCGTGCGGCGGCCGGCGAATACGACACGATCGCGCACACCCAGGTCCGCGGCCGCACGCTGCGCCGCAGGCAGCTCCTGCCCCTCCCCGATGACGAGCAGCCGCGCCGTGACCGCGGAACACTCGCGCGAGCGCAGGAGAATGGAGAATGCCTGCACGAGTCCGCGGATATCCTTGACCGGATCGAGGCGACCGACGAATCCCACTACGAACTCGCCCGTGCCGATCCCAAGGGACTCGCGCACAGCGGCTCCGGCGCCGGCGCCAAAACGTGCGGTATCGACACCGTTGTAGATGACGTGGATCCGCTCCCGCCGACAGCCGATGCTGCGAGCGTAGTCGGCAGCCATGCCGTCCGCCGGCGCCACGTACGCGTCGGTGAACCAACATGCGGCGCGCTGCGCGAGACGCTGGCGCAGCGGCATTCCGCGCTGCGCCTCCAGGACGCTCTTGCCATGGAAGGCGAAGATGAATGCAGGCCGGGTCCTGGCCAGGAGCTTCGCGGCGACGAGGCCCTCGAGATAGGTCCCCCACCCCTGGGAGTGCACCACATCGATGCCGCACTCATCGATGATGCGCGCGAGCGTCGGCACGACTGCCGGGTCGTTTCCCGGCCGCTTCCCGAGGCATCGAAACGGCACGCCGCGCATGGGAGGTTGCATGGCGAGGTCGTTGGGTCCGGTGAGGCTGCAGACGAAATTCCTGACGTCCGGACTGCCGTGCTCGATGAGATTGAGAACGACGTGCTCCGCTCCTCCGGTCTGGAAGGCATGCACGAGATGCAGCACCTTGATCAGCGGCGCGCGCACGCGGCCTCCAGCGCGGCGGCGACCCGTTCCTGGTCGCTGACGGTCATGCCGGAAAACAGAGGCAGGATGAGCCCGCGGTCCTGCGCCTGCTCGGATTGCGTGAGCGGCACGGCGGTGCGCGCACGCGCGTAGGGTTGCTCCCGATGGATGCACATGATGCCGCGCCGCGCAGGGATGCCCGCATCGAGCAATGCCTGCATCACGGCCTTCTGACTGCATCCATCGGGCAGGCGGACGCAGTAGCTCTGCCAGTTCGAGCGCGCCCACTCGGGCTCCTGCGGCAGGCCCAGGCCCGCAATCTCGGCGAGGAGCCGCCGGTAGCGCTCCGCCAGCACGCGCCGCTCGGCGACGATGTCGGACAGACGCTTCAGCTGCTCGCGGCCGACGGCGGCCTGGATGTCCGTCATCCGGTAGTTGTATCCGAGGAGGGGATAGGACTCGAAGATGACCTGCGGCGAGCCGTGACGCACCGTGTCGGGCACGCTCATACCATGCTGGCGCAGCAGGCGGAAGCGGGCGTCCCAGGCGGGATTGGCGGTGGTGATCATGCCGCCGTCGCCCGTGCTCATCACCTTGCGGGGATGGAACGAGAAGCAGGCGAGGTCGCCGTGAGGCTTGCCGATCCGCTCCCACCGGCCCCGGACGCAGACCTCGCTTCCCGCCGCGCAGGCTGCATCCTCCACAACGGGCAGCGAGCGGCGGCGGGCGAGCGCCAAAATGCACTCGAGGTCGCACGGCATGCCCATCTGGTGCACGACCACTATGGCGCGGGTCGCGGCGCTGAGCGCAGCCTCGATCCGGTCCCGGTCGATGTTGTAAGTTTGCGGGTCGACGTCGACGAATACGGGCGTGCCGCCGCAGTAGCGGATGGCGTTGGCCGTGGCGATGAAAGTGTGACTGACGGTGATCACCTGATCGCCGGGCCGCACGCCGACGGCGAGCAGGGCCAGGTGCAAGGCCGTGGTGCAGCTCGAGACCGCGCAGGCATGCGGCGCGCCGACGTACTGCGCGAACTCGCGCTCGAAGGCGGCCACCTCGGGACCCTGGGTGATCCAGCCGGAGAGAATGACGCGGCGGGCGGCCTGCGCCTCGCGCTCATCCATGACGGGCCTGATGAGCGGCAGGGGGTCTGTCATGCGGCCCGCCTTTGCGCCGTCCACCAGGAGACCAGGCGCTGCAGCCCTTCGGCGAGTCCGATACTGGCGCGAAAGCCGAGCAGGCGCTGCGCCTTGCCGATGTCGGCGAGGCGCCGCGGGACCGGATTGACCGTGCGCAGCGGGCCGTGCTCGGGCCGCAGAGCCGAGCCCATCACCGCGAGCAGCGTCGCGGCGAGCTCGTTGAGGCTCGTCTCCTCGCCGCGGGCGATGTTGAAGACATCGTCCGTCACCTGCGACTTCAGGGCGAGTATGTTGGCGCGCGCAACGTCCTCGATGTACACCCAGTCCATGGTCGCCCTGCCGTCCCCCTGGATGAGCGGCGGCTGCCCGGCGCTGATGCGGTCGATCCAGCGGACCAGCACCTCGGTGTATTTTCCGTGGAGGTCCATCCGCGGGCCGTAGACGTTGAAATATCGCAGCGCGACATACGGCAGCCCGTACATGTCATTGAACGAGCGCAGCAGCCCCTCCAGCATGATCTTGGTCGCCCCGTACCAGGTGCGATTGCCGTAGGGAGGGTGGTCCTCGCGTGTCGGAAACTCCTGCGCGAGGCCATAGATCGAGGCGGAGGAGGCGGCGACGATCTTGTCGACGCCGGCGATCTGCGCGGCCTCGAGCACATTGAAGCTGCCGTCGCACATGACCTCGAGAGCCTGCCGCGGCTCGGCGGCGCAGGCCGTGATGCGCAGGGTCGCCATGTGGATGACGAAATTGATGCCCTGGGTCAGCTCGCGCACGAGCTTGCGGTCACGGATGTCGCCCAGCACGAGCGCGACGCGCTTGTCCGTCAGCGCATGCTCCAGGTTGGAGAGCGAGCCGCGGGTGAGATTGTCGAGCACGACGATGCGCTCGGGATCGTGCTCCTCGAGCAGCAGGTCGATCGTCGTGGAGCCCACGAGTCCGCAGCCGCCGGTCACGAGTATGCGCGCGCCATCGATGCTCATTGCGCCTCACTCCTCATCGCAAGGGGTCTTGCCGGGTTGCCGGCGACGCGGATCTTCGGCGGTACGTCGCGGATGACGTTGGTCCCGAGACCTACCAGCGCTCCCTCGCCGATCCGGATGTCATTCATCACGCTCGAGCCGCTGCCGATGTAGCAGCCGCGGCCGATCCTCGCGCCGCCGGCGATCGTCACGTTCGAGCCGATGAGCGTCCACTCGCCGATCACGGCATCGTGGTGCACGACGGTGTTCGGCAGAAGGCATACGTGACTGCCCACCGCCGCGTTGCTGGTCATCACCACCCCGGCCATGATCAACACGTTGCGGCCGACTCCCGCCCGTGGCGAGATGCGCGCGGACGGATGGATCACCTGTGCGAAGCGGTCGGCCGCGACGCCCAGTCCTTCGATGATCCGCCGGCGCATGCCGAAGGAGACGGGACTGCCCGGTATGGCGAGCACTTTCGCCTCCGGCATCTCCTCGAGCGCCGCGCGCGGGAAGACCGGGAAGCCGAAGGCGCTGCGGCCCTGCTTGTCGGGGCTGTCGTCGATGAATCCCACGCAGCGCCAGGCATCGCCCAGGCAGTCGAGCGCCTCGAGCCCGTTGCCGTTGCACGGAAAGATGAGAAGCGGCATCGCGCAGCGCGCGCTCACCCGGCCGCTCCGAGCTCGCATGCACGGCTGGCGGACGACTGCCGCGCAAGCTCCAGGACCGCGCTCGCCACCGCCGCCGTCTGCTCCTCCGTGAGCTCGGCGAACATAGGCAGGGAGAGGACTTCTTGCGCCGCACGCTCGGAATGGGGGAATTGTCCCGCGCGATAGCCGAGGTCGGAGTAAGCGGGCAGCAGGTGCACCGGAAACGGGTAGTGGATTCCCGTGTGGATGCCGCGCGCCTGCAGCTCCGCCTTCCACAGCGCCCGCATGCTCGTGCGGATGGCATAGATGTGATAGACGTGCCGCGCGTACCCCGCCTCCCGGGGCAGGCGCACGCCGCTGTCGGCGAGGAGGGCGTCGTAGCGTGCCGCCGCGGCGCGGCGCGCTTCGGTCCAGTCCTCGAGATGCCGCAGCTTCACCCGCAGCACGGCGCCCTGCAGGGCCTCCAGCCGGTAGTTGTAGCCCTTGAGCACGTGCCGGTACTTCCGCTCCGCGCCCCAGTCGCGCAGCATCCTCACCGTGCTGTCGTAGTCGGCGCTCTGCGTGGTGACGAGGCCGCCCTCGCCGCAGGCGCCGAGATTCTTGCCGGGATAGAAGCTGAAGCAGCCGAGGTCGCCGAGACTGCCCGCGCGCCGGCCCTTGTACTGCGCGCCATGGGCCTGACAGGCATCCTCGATGACGATGAGCCCATGCCGGCGCGCGATCGCGAGGATGGCGTCCATGTCGGCGCACTGGCCGTAGAGGTGTACCGGGATGATCGCCCGCGTGCGCGGGGTGAGCGCCGCCTCGAGCGCCTCGGGATCGAGCGTGCAGGTACAGGGGTCGATGTCGACGAGCACGGGCGTCGCGCCGGTGTAGTGAATCGCCGCGACGGTGGCGACGAACGTGAATGGGACGGTGATCACCTCGTCGCCGGGGCCGACATTCGCCGCGAGGAGCGCAAGATGCAGGGCGCTGGTGCCGCTGCTCACGCCAATGGCAAAGCGGCTGTCGCAGTAGTCGGCAAACTCCTCCTCGAACTTCGCAACTTCGCTGCCGAGCGTGAACTGACAGCTCTCGAGGACGCCGCGGATGGCGTCATCGATCTCGCCGCGGATGGCCCGGTGCTGCGCCGGCAGATCGACGAAGGGGATCACGCGATCTTCTCCTGGCGCTGCAGGTAGACCGTCTCGCCGCGGCCGCGCATGGAGCTCGTGGCCGCCTCGATGAGCTCGATGACGCGCAAGCCGAGACGGCCGTCGGTCTGCGGGGCCTTGCCGCTGTCGATACAGCCGATGAAGTGCTCGCCGGCGACGCGCAGCGCCTCGGTCGAGTCGATCTTCGGCGCCAGCATGTCGCCGGTACGGTAGCCGACGCGCATCTCGAGGATCTTCTGCGGGTCGTCCGTGAAGCTGACACCCTTGTCGTAGATCTTCACCTTCTCGCTGGGCTCGAGATCGTCGTAGGCGATCATCCGGCGGCTGCCGCCGATCAGGATCTGGCGCACCTTGACCGGCGCGAGCCAGCTCACGTTCGCGTGCGCGATGACGCCCGAGCCGTAGAAGAGGGTGATGTAGGCGAGATTCTCCGGCGTGCCGGGGAAGTGATTGATGCCGCTCGCCGACACCGCGACCGGGTGCTCGCCGAGGAGGAAATCGAGGATCGAGAAATCGTGCACCGCGAGATCGGAGATCACGCTGACATCGCGCTGGAAGAGTCCCAGGTTCACCCGGATCGAGTCGTAGTAGTAGATGCGCCCGAGGTCGCCGGCGCGCACGAGCTCGGCGATCCTGCGCACCGCGCCCGTGTAGATGAACGTGTGATCGACCAGCAACACCCGCTTGCGCCGCTCCGCCTCGTCGATGAGCTTGCGCGCCTGCAGGGAGGTCTCGGTCATCGGCTTCTCGAGCCAGAGGTGCTTGCCCGCCCGCAGCGCCGCCATCCCGAGCTCGAAATGCGAGCCGACCGGGGTGGCGATGGCGACGGCATCGACGGCGGGGTCGCGCAGCAGCTCCTGAGCGTCCGTGGTCGTCCGCGCGGCCGGGTAACGGCGCTGCACGGCGGCGAGCTTGCGCGGGTCGGCGTCCGCGACCACCGTCACCGCCGCCTCCGACAGCTCGGCGAAGTTCCTCACGAGGTTCGGACCCCAGTAGCCGTAGCCCACCACGCCGATGTTGATCATGTCGTCATTTCCGGTTGCGGATGTCGCCGAGCACGCGGGCGGGCACGCCGGCGACGATCGCGAAGGGAGGGACGTCGCGCGTCACGACGGCGCCGGCGCCGACGAGCGCTCCTTCGCCGATGGTCACGCCGCAGAGGATGGTGGCGTTGGTGCCGATGGAGGCCGTCCTGCGGACGCGGGTCGTCTCGAGTCGCCAGTCCTTCTCGCTCTGCGGGGCCCCGTCGGCTGCCGTGGCGCGCGGCAGGCGGTCGTTGGTGAACATCACTCCGTGGCCGATGAAGACTTCGTCCTCTATGGTCACGCCCTCGCAGATGAAGGTGTGCGAGGAGATCTTGCAGCGCTCGCCGACGGCCGCGCTCTTCTGGATCTCGACGAATGCGCCGATCCGCGTGCCGCTGCCGATCGCGCAGCCATAGAGGTTTACGAGTGTCGGATGAGGGATCCTGACATTATCGCCGAGCCGGACGGTATCGGAGATCGGCATGCGTGTCGCCTCGCGGTCGTCTCGCGCAGTATAGGGCCGCCGAGGCAACAGTGAAGCGGCAATCGCGTGTCGGGAGTTCTTACAGACGGGCTTCACCGGGCGCGTTGCCGGCCGCGTCGGGTTTTCTTACATGTCTGGTTTTATGATTCCAACACCAGCGAGCGGCCGCTCCGCGGCACGCTCCACCCGCACGATGCCCTTGCCGGCGTGCGTGTTGCCTCGCGATCGCCGGCGGCCCTTGCCGATCGGCCCGGGCTGTGTCGGATTTTCTTACGTGCCGGCGAACGGTGGGGCGGCGCGTGCGCGGCGGTCGCGGGCGAGTGTCGGCGGAATTTACGACCTGATGGCGGCGGTGGCGGCGGGAAAGCGGGCTGCGGCGGCGGTGCGCCGTAACATCATGTTTTTCCGCTGAATGCAGCTGGTGTCCGCGGGCCGGGGCGCCGCTGGCGTGGACCTTGCATCCGCGCGGGAGCGCGAGCGGTCGTGCCGATCGCGGGGAGGTGGGTGCAGCGATGCGCCCGGGTCCCGATCGGAGTCAATCCATTCGGGCTTGCGGCGGCGGCGGCCGCGGGCGGCAGAAAACGGCAATGACGTCAGCTAACAGCATCCTGCCCGCGGCCGCAGGCGAGCTGCACCGGCCGGCCGGACGTTGGTTGCGGGCCGTGTGATGCGCTTCCGCGTACTCGGGCAGTACATTCATTCCTCCATGGCCATGCTGTCCGTGGCCGAGGCGGCGATGTTCTTCGCGGCTGTGTATGGCGCCGTCCTCTGGCGCTTCGGCCCGGACATCCAGTCGCTCAACCTGCCGGACCTGCACGGCGCGCTCTGGCCGCGGGCGCTCCTCTTCAGCCTCGTCATGGTGACCTCGCTGCTCGCGTTCGGGCTCTACAGTCCGCGGCAGCGGGCGAGACTCACCGGGTTGGCGCTGCGGGTCGCGGTCGCCCTCGGCACCGGCTTTGCGATCACGGCCGCGCTGTTCTATCTCATTCCGGCACTCTGGATCGGACGGGGGGTCGTCACGCTGGCAGCCATCGGCGGGCTGGGCGGCGTGTCGGCCTCCCGATTCGCCTTCGCGCGCGTCGTCGACCAGAGCCGGTTCAAGCGGCGGGTGTTGGTATATGGGGCCGGAGAGAGCGCCGCGGCGATCGCCGGGCTGCGCCGGCGCGCGGACCGCCGCGGCTTCGAGGTCGTGGGCTTCGTGGCCGCGCACGCGGGCGAGCGCTCGGTCATGGTGGACAGGATCATCGATCCGGGCGGGAGCCTCGCCGGGCTCTGCCGGCGGCTCGATGTCCCGGAGATCGTGGTCGCCATGGACGACCGCCGCCGGGACTTTCCGCTCGCGGAGCTGCTGCAGTGCCGGCTGGCCGGCACCACGGTGACGGAGCTGATGACCTTTCTCGAGAGGGAGACCGGGCGCGTGCGCCTCGATCTGATCAATCCCAGCTGGATGATCTTCGGGGATGGATTCCGTCGCGATCCGGTGCGGCTCGTCAGCTCGCGGGCGCTCGATCTCACCGCGAGCCTCATCGTGCTGGCTCTCGCCCTGCCGGTGATGTTGCTGACGATCCTCGCGATCAAAGCCGAGGACGGCTGGCGCGCGCCGGTCCTCTATCGGCAGCGGCGGGTGGGCCTGCGCGGGCGCCTCTTCGACGTGCTCAAGTTCCGCAGCATGCGCATGGATGCGGAGTCCGACGGCCGGCCACAGTGGGCGCAGCGGGGCGATCCGCGCATCACGCGCGTCGGCGCCTTCATCCGCATGGGGCGCATCGATGAGCTGCCGCAGATCCTCAACGTGCTGCGCGGGCAGATGAGCCTGGTGGGGCCCCGCCCGGAGCGCCCGGAGTTCGTGGCGGATCTCGCCGAGCGGATTCCCTACTACGCGGAGCGCCACTGCGTGAAGCCTGGCATCACGGGATGGGCGCAGCTCTGCTACCCGTACGGCTCGTCAGATCGCGATGCGCTCGAGAAGCTGCAGTACGACCTCTACTACGTCAAGAACAACACGCTGCTGTTCGATCTTGCGATCCTGCTGCAGACGGTGGAGGTCGTGATCCTCGGCAACGGAGCGCATTGAGCGCGGCCGCCCGCGCCTCACGTGCGCGGCTCCCACGCCGCCGGATCGCGCGGCGGCTTGACCCGGGTGCGCCACACCTCGAACGGGTCCCAGCCCGATGAGCGCTCCGGCAGCAGCCGTGCGGGCGTGGCACTCGCAGCCTGAGGGTGCGTTGTGTCGGCTACAGGGGTGCGAGCCGCGCGGGCCTGAAGTTGTCGTGTGGCGCTCATGAGGGACCTTTCGATGCCTGTTGTCAGGGGGGCATTTGTGGGCTCGGCTCTTCGCCGCGGGGGAGTGTAAACACGGCGGCGAATCATTTACAGCGCGAGCCGCAGCGTCGCATGATGATCGCTTGCGCCGCCGCTGCGGGTCAGGGGAAACCCAAAAAAAACCGCCTTGGGGGTACCAAGGCGGCAGGCTTCCGACGGTGCCCGGCGCTGCCAGGCGGCGCGGGAGCTGCCGGCGCTGCTCGAGTCTCAGGGAGGGGAAGTCTCGAGCGCGGCCGGCACACCGGGATCACAACGCAAATCGTGTGTGCCTCAATCCTCAATGGGGTTCGACGCACGAAGCCGGCGGAAGTTGAGCGGATTCACGTTTCTTTTGATTTCTAGAGATTGGCGGCTCGCGTAACATTTACCCAAAGCGCACCACGCCCAGGTCGATGCCGATGGCGCTCGTGGCCGGATGTACCGGCCGTGGCCCACCGAAGCGAATCGGCATGAGACCGTTCTTGCCGCGCGGTAGGAATCTCCGGCCGGGGAGGATGTCAATCACCATGTATATCCCGCACGCATTCAGCTCCCGAGATCCCGCGGCGCTAGATCGGCTGGCCGCCTGCAATGCCTTCGGCACCCTGGTGTCGCAGCTGGGCGGCGCCCCGTTCGCCTCACACCTTCCGGTTCTGTATCACCGCGCCGGGGGGCGGGTGATCCTCACCGGCCACTGGGCGCGCGCCAACCCGCAGTGGCGGGACATCGAAGGGCAACGGGTACTCTGCATGCTCCATGGGCCGCACGCCTACATCTCGCCGCGCTGGTACCCTGAGCCTGAGAAGAACGTCCCCACGTGGAATTACGCGGCCGCGCACGTGTATGGGAAGGTGCGCGTCATTCACGAGGCCGGGGAGCTCGAGCGGATCGTCACGGCGCTCGCGGCGCAGTACGAGGCCGGAGCGCCGAAGCCGTGGCGCTTCGAGGACACGGGTGATGCGGGACGCGCACGGCTCAACGCCATCGTCGGGTTCGAGCTTTCCTCGGAGGAGGCCGAGGTCAAATTGAAGCTCAGTCAGAACCATGCGGAGGACAACGTGCGCGGAGTGATCGACGGCCTGCGTGCCCTCGGCTCGCAGGAGGCGAGCGCGGTCGCTGACTGGATGGAGGAAGCTCTCTCGCAGCGCTCCCGCGGGAGCGGCACCCCTCACTCGGGGTAGTGCGGATTCGGGAGCGGCGGCGTGCCGGGGTCGGTCTCGCTGACAATGGCGCGCAAGGCGCGCTTCAGGATCCGGATCTCAGCGGTGCCGAGACTGCGCTCCGCGTGCGCCTCGGCGGCTTTGGCGGCCGCCACGAGCTCGATGAGGGCGCGACGCCCGGCCTCCGTCAGAGTGACGCGAACGTGCGGATCGTAGCCGCGCAGCTCCGCAAGCCCGGCAGCCGCGAGGGACGCGAGCAGCTCATGGGTGACGCGGTGGCCGGTGTACCGGAGGAGGCTGTCGAGCTCGGCCGCGCTGCGCCCGTCGGAGTCGCCCAGGTTGCTGAGAGTGAACCACTGCGCCTCGGTGAGTCCATGCTGCTCGAGGTCGCGCCGCAACGACATGAAGAGTTGGAATTGCGCGCGGCCGAGCAGGTAGATGAGAAAATCCTGGCTGAAGCTGCTGTCCGGCTCCGAGCTGTCCGCCCGCGCCTGCCGCGCCTCCCGCGCCGGCTCCTTGCGCACGGCGAGGGCGTAGCTCCCGCCGTGAAAGACGAGTGGCGTGCGATCGGAGTGGTCGAACGATTCCACCGCGCCGACGAAGATCACGTGATCGCCCCCCTCGTGCCGGAAGGCGGTGCGGCACTGGAATCTGGCCGAGCAGCCCCGCAGTAGCGGCACCCCGGCGGCATTGCGCTCGAGATCCAGTCCGGCGAACTTCTCCGCGCCCCGCGCCGCGAACCGCAGCGAGAGCTCCTCCTGGTCGGCCGCGAGCACGTGCACGGCGAAGTGCGTCGCGGCGACAAACGCCGGCAGGCTGCGCGCGCTCTTCGCCAGGCTCCAGAGAACCATGGGCGGGTCGAGGGAGACGGAGTTGAAGCTGTTCGC
>JAGWPE010000238.1 GCA_028870635.1 Gammaproteobacteria bacterium
ATGAGGCAGCTCCAGGCGCCGCAACACCTCCTCCGCGTGGCCCGTCAGCTCATCGAGGGCCGCGTAGGAATCCGCGGGCCGCACGATCTGCACCAGCTCCACCTTGTCGAACTGATGATTGCGGATCATGCCCCGCGTGTCCTTGCCGGCGGCTCCCGCCTCGGAGCGGAAACACGGGGTATGGCAGACGAGCCTCAGCGGCAGGGACTCGGCCGGCACGATCTGCTCGCGCACGAGGTTGGTGACCGGAACTTCCGCCGTCGGAATCAGGTAGTACGCCTGTTGCGCGGGTTGCGCGCCCGAGCCGCCCACCTTGAACAGATCCTCCTCGAACTTCGGCAGCTGGCCGGTGCCGAGCAGGGCCTGCGGCTGCACGAGGTAGGGTACATAGACTTCCGTGTAGCCATGCTCGCCGGTATGCAGGTCCAGCATGAGCTGCGCGAGCGCCCGATGCAGGCGCGCCACCTGGCCGCGCATCACCACGAAGCGGGCGCCCGAGATGCGCGCGGCCGCCTCGAAATCGATGCCGCGCAGCCCCTCCCCGACCTGGACGTGATCCTTCGCCTCGAAGGCGAGCTCGCGGGGCTCGCCCCAGCGGCGCACCTCGCGATTGTCGGCCTCGCTGCGGCCGTCCGGCACGGACTCATGCAGCAGGTTGGGAAGTCCCAGCTGCGCGCTCTCCAGTTCTTCCTGCACGTCCGTCAGTTGCCGCTCGGCCGCCGCGAGCTCCCCGGTAAGGCTCTCCCCGCGTGCAAGGAGGGGCGCGACGTCCTCGCCGCGTCCTTTTCCCATGCCGACGGCCTTGGCGTTGGCATTGCGCTCCGCGCGCAGGCGGTCCGACTCCACCTGCGCGGTCTTGCGCTTCTCCTCGAGCGCCCGCAGGGCGCCGACGTCGAGCGTGTAACCGCGCCGCGCCAGGTTGCGGGCGATGGCCTCGGGGTCGGAGCGCAGCAGCTTCGGATCGATCATTTGCCTCTATTCCTCAGTCGTTCCAGCGCCTCGCCGATCTTGATCTCGAGCCCGCGCGGCACCGGACGGTAGTATCGCTTATCGGGCATCTCATCCGGCAGGTAGCGTTCGCCGGCCGCATACGCTTGCGGCTCCTCGTGCGCATAGCGATACCCTTCGCCATAGCCCAGGCCCTTCATGAGGCGAGTCGGCGCATTGCGCAGCCGCAGCGGCACATCCAGCGTGCCGTACTGCTCGACGTCCGCCATAGCCTCGCCCATCGCGACGTAGACCGCATTGCTCTTCGGCGCGCACGCGAGGTAGACCACCGCATTCGCAATCGCCAGCTCCCCTTCCGGGGACCCCAGGCGGTCAAAAGCTTCCCAGGCATCGAGTGTCAGCGCGAAAGCCCTGGGGTCGGCGAGCCCCACGTCCTCCACGGCCATGCGCACCACCCGCCGCGCGATGTAGAGCGGATCGCAACCGCCGTCGAGCATGCGGCAGAGCCAGTAGAGCGCCCCATCGGGGTCGGTGCCGCGCACCGCCTTGTGCAGCGCCGAGATCTGATCGTAGAACTGGTCGCCGCCTTTATCGAAGCGCCGCCGCCCGCCGCTCGCAACCTCCTGCGCCAGGGCGAGAGTGATGGCGCGCGCGCCGCCTGCCGTCGCCTCGGCAAGGCCGGCCGCGAGCTCCAGCATGTTGAGTGCGCGCCGGCCGTCGCCGTCGGCCGCCTTCGCGATCAGCTCCAGCGCCGCGGGCTCGGCCGTGATCTCCTCGTTGCCGAGCCCCCTTTCGCGGTCCGACAGCGCCGAGCGAAGCAGCGCCTCGATGTCGGCCGCGGTGAGCGGGCGCAGCACGTACACTCGCGCCCGCGAAAGCAGCGCGCTCACGACCTCGAAGGACGGATTCTCGGTCGTCGCGCCGACGAAGGTCAGTGTTCCGTCTTCCAGGTAAGGCAGGAAGGTGTCCTG
>JAGWPE010000239.1 GCA_028870635.1 Gammaproteobacteria bacterium
CCGATCTGACACTCGCCGCCGTCGAGAATCACCTTGACCTGGTCGCCGAACTCCTCGCGCACGTGCTCCGCGCGTGTCGGCGACAGCCTGCCGTAGCGGTTGGCGGAGGGCGCCGCAATGCCGCCGCCGAAAGCCGTCAGCAGCTGCTGCGCCATCGGGTGCGACGGCACGCGAATGGCGACCGTGTCCTGCCCGCCCGTGACGACATCGTGAACATTGGCGGCGCGAGGCATCACCATCGTGAGCGGTCCGGGCCAGAAGCGCTCCGCGAGCTTCATGGCGGTATCCGGCACCTCCCGCACCCACCGAGGCAGGAAACGCGGGCTGTCCAGATGCACGATGACCGGATGGTTGCTCGGCCTGCCCTTGGCCTCGAAGATCTTGCGGACCGCGGCGGGATTCTGCGCGTTAGCCCCCAGGCCGTAGACCGTCTCCGTCGGAAACGCCACGAGCTCGCCGTCGCGCAGCGCCTGCACGGCGGTCTCGATCTCGACCTGGGTAGCTCTGACAACTCGAACCATGATGATGTGGATTCTAGCAAGGCCGGGCCGGCGATCCTTGGATCACGCCAAGCGTTGCATTTTCACGACAGTTTCGGCCGGTCGCTCATCGACTCGACTCCGGAAACGTCAAGCAGCACAGCCACACTCTCCGGGCATGTCAAGGATGTGCCCCGCCGCCGTAGGGCGAGGCGGTGTCATACAGCGAAGCACCGCTTCGCTCCGCCGAGCGAGCTTCGAGCAAAAACCGCGCTTTTTGCTCGAAGCAGCGCTGGGCCGGGCAGGAGCCCGGCTCTGCTCCAGCGCGCTTCAACTAGTGCAGCGGGTGCCGGGCCCAGCCGTCGGAGGTCCGCAGCAGCTCATAGGCGGGCCAGTAATGCTTGTCGAGCTTCAGGGTGATCACGTCCGGCGCATTATTCCAGGTGATCGTCGTCAGCCGCAGTGAAGAGCGGTTCGGCCGTCCAGCAACCGCTTTGAGGAAGGCATCCAGGTCCGGCGTAGGCTCGCCATCCACCTGTACGATGCGCCGCCCCGGATAGAGTCCGTACCGTGCCGCGGGCGATCCGTATGCGAAGTAATCGACGTAAACACCGACGGGAGGGATGCCGCGCTGCGCGCGCATGGATTGGAAGGGCGCCTGCAGCGTCGCCCCCGCCCATTGCACCACCCTATCGAGCTCCGCGCCGGACAGCGCCACCGTCGGCACGGTGAGCGTCTGCTCAGCCGCTCCCCGCCAAACCGTCACCTGCACCTCCGTCCGGTCGGCGGTCGCCCGCTCGACCTCGCGAAACTCCGTGACCACCTTGCCGTCGAGCGCCAGCACGAGATCGCCGGGCTGCAGCAGCGAGGCCGCCGGCGAGCCTCCGACGGTGCGCACCACTGTCAAAACCTGTCGCTCCGTAGGGCTGTGAGCGGCGAGCTTGGAGCTCCACTGTGGCGAAAGACCCATCTGCCGCGCGCTGGCGAGCGGCTCGGGATCGAGCTCGACATCGAGGGAATGCAGCGCCCGCCCGCCGCGCACGCGATCGACCATGTCCGCGACGACATCGATAGGTACGCCGCGCAGCGCCTGTCCCACGCCATTCTCGCTGTCGTAAGCGAAACTCGACCACGTCCCGAGCACGTTGCCCGCGGCATCGGTGAGCACTCCGTCGAAGTCGCTCGGCGGGTTCACCAGGCCGACGGTCTGGATGTTGGTGTCGCGGAAGCGCATGGTGCGCGAAAGGGGCAGCGCCAGCGGATCGATGCTGGCGATTTGCGTGGCCCGCGCGTGCATCTGACTGTCGCCGCCGAGTCCCACCACCCATATCGGCTGACCCGGAGCGAGTTTCTCGGGCTTCAGCGTCGCGGATTTCACGGGCGTCGTGCCGATGAGCTTCGGATCGTAGGCGACGATCGCATAGTCGTGCTCGGGATTGACGTACACGACGCGGCCTGGCACCTGGACCGTGCCGGCGAACGTCACGGTGACGTCTCCGAGTGCGACCGGCACCGTATCTCTGTCGACCACCACCAGGCCGCGCTCCGCGTCCACCACGAGACCCGTGCCGTGATAGAAGTGCTCGGTCACGCCCGAAACCGAGTACGGCATGGTGAAAGTCACCATCGCGAGCGACGGAGCGAGAGCCGTGAGGCGCGGATCCTGATATTTGGGGAAGCGCGTGGAGCTTGCCGGATCGGGCTTGGGCGCCGGCCCCGCGGCGAGCGGCGTGCAGGGCCACGTGCCGAGGGCATCGTCCCGCACGCAATGGTCCGCCGGGTACCACAGCCGGTCCATGCGGAAGGAGCCGAGCTGGCTGCCGTTGGGATCATCCACCGTGGTGTAGCGGACGTTGGCGTAATCACCATTGCCGAGGCCATCCAGCGCCCGGCGGAAGTCACCCAGGTCATCGATCGCCGTCGAGTCGACCTGGCTGATCACCGCGCCCCGGGGTATTCCGGCGGCGCCGAACACATAGCCCGGGTTGGCGACGAACACGCCGCGCGGCGGCACGTTGAGCTGGCGCGCCTCCTGGTAGGAGAGAGTGTTGACCACGGCATCGCCGAACTGCACATAGCTGCTCGGCGTGATGGCGGTCAGGTCCCCCACGGGCAGCGTCACCGATACCGGCTTGCCGCCGCGCTCGAGCTGCAAGCGGATCTGCCGCCCGACCGAGGAGTCGAGAACCTGCTCGAGCGGATCGAAAGTGGTCACATAGCGGCCGTTGACCCGAAGCAGGATGTCCCCGGGCTGCAGCGCGAGCGCGCTCGGCGTCCCCGGCAGCACGCTGGAGACCACGAGCATGCCCGTGAGCTGGGGGAACTGCTTGCGGACCGCCGTCTCGATGTCCAGCGGGAGCGCCAGCCGCTCCAGCTCATCGTACGGCGTGTAGTTGAAGACCGTGTAGAGCGTGCCGCGGGTGACCGGCTTGCCTTGCTGAATGAGCCGCAGCGCGCGCTCCACGCGCCCGAGCGGCAGGTAGAAGCTCGATGCGGCGTTGTCGGCACCGCCGGCGTTGAGCGCGACGACGCGGCCGCGGATGTCGATCACCGGCGATCCGGAAGAGCCGCCGGATGTTCCCGATGCCGCCTGCAGGTAAAAGGTGTTGAAGTCGTTGTACTTGCCGAAGCCGTAGTCCGGTGCCTGCCGGTCGAGGCGGGCGAGCGTGCCGGCGAGAATAGAGAGCTGCTCGCCGGCATTGTTGCCCACCACCCGGATCTCCCTGCCAACCTCGGCGCCCTCGGGATAGAGCTCGAGCGGCTTCGGCTGGATGTAATGCAGCTTGCGCGGGTCGTAGTGGTAGAAGCCGAAGTCATGCACCGGATCGCGGTAAATGGGATAGAGCTGCACCACCTCGCGATCGAGGAACACCGCCTCCGCAGTCACCGGACCCGGGGTCACGACATGACGGTTGGTCAGGATGATGCCGCGCTTGGCATCGACGACGAATCCGGTCGCCTGCGCGGTCTCGTTCCAATCGGTGTCGAACGCTCGGACCTCATCGACATTGATGGAGACGACGCTGCTCGCGATGCGCTCGAGAGTGGCGGCCCAAGTGGGATTGGCCTCGGCGGCGGCAGCCTGCCGCGCAAGATGCGCCGCCTGGGGCGTTCCGCCCGGCAGCGGCATTCTGGGCGGACGCTCACGCGGCGGCCGCACCGGACGCGGTTGCACCGGTAAGCCCGGCGGCGGCGGAGTCTGCTCCGCGGTGGCGGGCGCGGCCGCCTGGGGCGCGCCGGCGGAGAAGCTCAGGGGCGCGCAGGCGGCGAGCAGTACGAGGCTAAGACGTCGAGGGAATCGCATGAGCTCCGGCCGGCTTCCACGTGAGATCCAGTTGCTTGGCCGCCCGAACGTCATCCAGGCGCCGTACCGGCATGGTATGCGGAGCGCCGGTGACGCGCTCGGGTTCTTTGACGGCTTCGGCCAGGATATCGCCCATGGCGGCAACGAAGGCATCGAGCGCCGCCTTGCTCTCGGTCTCCGTCGGCTCGATGAGCAGGCATTCCGGCACGAGCAGAGGGAAGTATGTGGTCGGCGCGTGCATGCCGTGATCGAGCAGCCGCTTGGCGAAGTCCATGGCGGTGACGCCCAGCTCCTTAGCCTGACGCCTGAGGGTGATGATGAGCTCGTGACTCGCCCGGCGGGTCGGATAGGCCGCATCGAATCCGGCCCGAGTCAATTGCGCGAGGAGATAGTTGGCGTTGAGCGTGGCGTGCTCGCTCACTTTCACCATCCCCTCGCGGCCCAGCATGCGCATGTAGACATAGGCGCGAAGCAGCACGCCGGCGTTGCCCATGAACCCGGAGAGACGGCCGATCGACTGCGGCAGGTCCCGCTCCGTCAGCCAGCAATAGCGCTCGCCGCGCCGTCCGACGATGGGCACCGGCAGGAAGGGCGCGAGCCGCGCACTGACCCCGACCGGACCTGCGCCGGGACCGCCGCCGCCGTGCGGCGTGGAGAAGGTCTTGTGCAGGTTGATGTGGACGACATCGAAGCCCATGTCGCCCGGCCGCACCTTGCCGAGAATGGCGTTCAAATTCGCGCCGTCGTAGTAGAGGAGCCCCCCGGCCGCGTGCACCATGCGCGCCACCTCCTCGATCCTCCGCTCGAACACGCCGAGGGTGGACGGGTTGGTGAGCATGATGCCGGCAGTCTTTGGGCCGACAGCGGCCGCGAGCGCTTCGAGGTCGACGTCCCCTTGCGCGTCGACCGGCACTTCGCGCACCACACAGCCGCACATCGTGGCGGTGGCCGGATTGGTCCCGTGAGCCGCCTCCGGCACGATGATCTCGTTGCGCTCGAGGTCGCCGCGCGCGCGGTGATAGGCCCGAATCATCGCGACACCGGCGAATTCGCCCTGGGCGCCCGCCATCGGGCTCAGCGCCACCGCCTGCATGGAGGTCACCGCCTTCAGCATCTCCTGCAGCTCGTACATGCAGGCGAGGAAGCCCTGCCCCACGCTCTCCGGCGAGAGCGGATGGCGCGCCAGGTACTCCGGCAGCATGGCGTACTGATTGCAGGCCTTCGGGTTGTACTTCATCGTGCACGACCCGAGCGGGTAGAAGTGCGTGTCGATGGAGAAGTTGAGCTGCGACAGGCGGGTGAAGTGCCGCACCGCCTCGAGCTCGCTGACTTCGGGCAGCAGGGGCCGCTTGCCGCGCCGCAGCTTCGCGGGCAGGTCGTCGGTGGCGGCCGTTCCGGGATCACGCGGCCACTGATCCTCGGCGCCGCGGCCGGTCACGGAATACTCGAAGATGGGTTTTTCCAGTCGGCTGGACATGATGTTGCAACCTCAGGCGGCGCGCGCTTCGCGCAGGCACTCGGCGAGCGCGCCGGCGCAGCGCTCGATGTCGGCGGATGTCTTGGTCTCGGTCGCGCAGACGAGCAGCGCCGGGCCGAGCTCGGGATAGTGCTCGGCGAGGTCCAGGCCTGCCAGAATCCCGCGGGCGGCGAGCTTCTCCAGCACCGGCGCGGCCGGCCGGTCGAGCGCGATGGCCTCCTCGTGGAAGACCGGCCCGCGGAAGAGCCGCCGCACCCCCGGCACGCGGGTCAGCGCGCCGACCAGCTCACGCGTACGCGCGTGCGATGCGGCGGCAACCCGCTCGAGGCCCGCCGGACCCATGAGCGAGAGGTAGACCGCCGCGGCGGTAACCAGCAGCCCCTGGTTGGTGCAGATGTTGGAAGTTGCCTTGGCGCGGCGGATGTGCTGCTCGCGGGCCTGCAGCGTCAGCGTGAAGCCGGCGCGGCCGGCCGCATCCAGCGTGCGCCCCACGATGCGGCCCGGCATCTGCCGCACGTGCTCCATGCGCGCGGTCATGAAGCCGAAGTAGGGGCCGCCCGAGGAAAGCGGCACTCCGAGCGGCTGGCCGTCGCCGACCGCGATGTCGGCCCCCTTGTTCGCACCCTGGGAGCCCCACTCTCCCGGCGGCTTCAGGAGCGCGAGCGAGGTGGGATTCACCACCGCGACCACCAGGATGTTGCGCGCGTGCGCCCAGTCACAGAGCGCATCGACATCCTCCAGCCGGCCGAAGAAGTTCGGCTGCTGGATGACGAGCGCGGTGATGTCCTCACCGTCGTAGCGCGCGAGCGCGCCTGCGGGAACGCAGCCTTCCTCCGTGCAGTACGGCAGCTCTTCGAAGACGAGCCCCTGATTGCCGGCCACCGCCGCAGCCGTCCTGCGGTAGTGTGGGTTGACGGTCGAGGGCACGAGAATCCGCCGCGAGCGCGACTTGCGGTTGGCGCGCACCGCCATGAGGCACGCCTCTCCCATCGCGCTCGCGCCGTCGTAGAGCGAGGCATTCGAGACTTCCATGCCCGTCAGGCTCGCCATCATGGTCTGGTATTCGTACAGTAGCTGCAGCGTGCCCTGGCTCGCCTCCGCCTGGTACGGGGTATAGGCGCTGTAGAACTCGCCGCGCGTGGCGATCGCCCACACGGCCGCGGGGATGTGATGCTCGTAGGCCCCCGCGCCGATGAAGCAGAGCGGGCGGCCGTCGAGGCGCGCGCGCTCGGTCATGAGGCGGCCGACCTCCATCTCGCTCAACGCTTCCGGCACGTTGGAGAGCGCCGCGAGCCGCAGGTTGGCCGGGATCTCGTCGAAGAGCTGCTCGATGCTGCCGACGCCTATGGCCGCGAGCATCGACTCGACATCCGCGCGGGTGTGGGGGATGAAGGCCATCAGCCGCCCTCCTCCGCGATCAGCTTCTCATACTCCGCGGCACTCAGGAGCGCGGGGGCCGCACCGCCCGCGGCCGGGCGCAGCCGCATCAGCCAGCCCTTGCCGTAGGCGTCGGAGTTGATCGCCTCCGGCTCCGAGGCGAGCGCAGGATTGCCGGCGGTCACCTCGCCCGCGACGGGCGAATAGACATCGGAGGCGGCCTTGACCGACTCCACGACGGCGAACGGCTCACCGGCCGAAAGCTTGCGGCCGGCCTCAGGCACCTCGACGAACACCAGGTCGCCGAGGGAATGCTGAGCGTGATCGGTGATGCCGATCTCCAGCGTGCCATCGGGCAAGGTCCGCAGCCACTCGTGGGTCTTCGTGTACTTGAGATCGGAAGGAACGTTGC
>JAGWPE010000240.1 GCA_028870635.1 Gammaproteobacteria bacterium
ACGACCGGATTTGAAGGTGCTGGCGCCACAGCCAGGTGACGGCTCACCGCTGGTCCGGATCCACGAACAGCTCCTTCACGGCGGTCCTGACCTGGGGGAAGGCCCGAGGGGAGATCGTATCCTGCGGGCGATACTCCACGGCGCTGCGGAACTCGCCGTCCGCAGGGCCCGAATACACCTGGATGCTGCGACTGTTGACGTCGATCACCCAATACTCCGGGACAGCGAATTGCGCGTACAGCGCTCGCTTCCTCCCCTGATCGAACTCGAGCGTGCTGTCGGAAACCTCCACCAGCAGCAACACGTCCTCCGGCCCTGGATGCGACGCGACGTAGTCATCGGCTCGCGGCTGCAGCAACATCAGATCCGGCTGCGGCTGCGAGTATTTTCCGAGGTTGACGGGACCGCTCAACCTGACGATGGCGGCATCGCCCACGGCCCTGTTCAACCACCTGTCCAAGCGTCCGGTCACACTGCCGTGACGGGTGCCAATGGGCGGCATCTCGAGAATCTTCCCTTCGATCAGCTGGACGCGGTCTTCCCGGGTCAGCAATCCCTTCTCTCCCATCTGTTGATAGAGATCGATGGTGATTGGCTTCGCGGCGGGCGTATACACGGCGATCATTGGGTTATCTCGAGCGGCGGTGGTGCCTCTTGCGCCCGAGTATACCGCCGCGTGCAGCCCGCGGCCGTAGCGGGGGATCCGAGACCCCGGTGAAGCCGCCGCGCGTCGTGCGCTCCTCCTCGGTGATCAGTCCAAGCTTCTCCAGACGCGCCTCGATAGCGCGCAGCGTGCGTCCGTGCTCGCGTGCAATGACCACAGGCGAATCCCCCTTCTTGAATGCTGCGACGAGTCTGCTTTCCTCCTCCGTGGTCCATGCCTGCCCGACGTTGTCGGGCAGCTGTGACCGCCGCCGCGCACGGGCGGCTGTCTGCTCCAGCGCGGAGAGCCCGGCGAGGAGCGCCCGCAGCACATCGGCGTGCTGCAGCACAGTCTCATGCGGCAACTCCTCGCCCGTGACGGGGTCGAGTCCCTGGATGAGCGACTGCAATATCTGTCTTGCCCTGGTCTGCTTCATGGCGGCTCTCCGCTCGCGTGATGACGAGCCGCATTCTCGGAGCGCCGCGGCGCGCGCCGCCAGGGCGAGAGGTTACGCGTTCACGCTGATTTGCTGCATTACCGGCAAATTTGCACCCAAAGGCGGCTTAACCGTACATTGCGCGCCCCGTCCTACGATTCCATCGCATGCGCGCCTTCGCCTGGTTTCTGCTGTTGATCGCGGTGAGCCTCGCCGCAATGGCCGCGCTCACCTATCCGGCATGGCTGCTGCTGCACCTCCATTTCGACTTCCCGTTTCATCGCATCGGCGAGCGGATCGGCATGCTGGCCTTTCTGCTGGGCTTCGTGCTGATCGCGCGCCGTCTGCGGCTCGCCGATCGCGGCAGTCTCGGCTATGGCGCGCCGCGCGGCGTCTTCCTGCGTGAGCTGTGCATCGGGCTCGTGCTGGGCGTGCTCACCATGTCGGCCGTGGCGGCATCCATGGCTGCCCTCGGACTGCTCAACTTCGGGCAGGCCGCGGGCTACGGAGCCGGCGCGCTCGCCGCGCTGATCGCCAAACGGCTGGCGAGCGGCCTCGCCGTCGCCCTGATCGAGGAGACGGCGCTGCGCGGCGCGATGTACGCGGGCATTCAGCGGGAGTCCGGCACCGCCGCCGCGGTCGTGCTGACTTCGATCGTGTACTCCTGGACGCATTTCCTCGGTAG
>JAGWPE010000241.1 GCA_028870635.1 Gammaproteobacteria bacterium
CCCGCCGTCTACACCGTTCCCCTGCAGCTCCTCGCCTATCACGTGGCGATCCTGAAGGGCACCGACGTCGACCAGCCGCGCAATCTGGCGAAGAGCGTGACGGTGGAGTGAGCCTGACTCGGCGCTCGAGATTGCTGTGCGCCCGAATTAAAGTCGTTACCTCCGAATTAAAGTCCTTACCAGGGAATTAAAGTCGTTACCCCGGAATTAGAGTCGCTTCCCGGGGATGCGACATAATTCGACCAGTGCGCAAAGCTGATGGGCTTGCCGCGATCCTGGAACAACGGCGGCAGCTTTGTCCCTAATGAGGGCCGGGCCGCACTGCCGAACAAGACGCCTCTGCCGTCGATCGGGGGGAGGCGACGGCTGCCGCAAATTCCGCAATACTACAAAGCTGAGCCGTATAAAAACTGCGTAACAGCAAGGACTTACCGCTCGTGACAGCCGATCTCGTTGCCGTGGAAGCCCAACTCTGGGCTGCTGCAGACCAGCTTTGGGCGAACACGGGTCTGCGCCCGGCCGACTTTTCCGAGCCCGTCCTGGGGCTGATATTCCTTCGATACGCTGATAAGCGATTTTCCGAGGCGCACGCGGCGCTGCTCGCCAAGGGCTTCGATGGCGATGACCTCGATCGCACCGACTACCAGGCGGAGGGGGTGGTATACCTGCGGAATCGGCCCGTTTCGCCCGCCTGCTGCGGCTTACCGAGGGCGACAACGTCGGCAAGGCGTTGAACGAGGCGATGCTGGCGATTGAGGGGGGCAACACGGACCTCAAGGGGGTGCTTCCGCGCAGCTACAACCGGCTTCCGAATGCCACGCTCGTTGAACTGATGCGGCTGCTGTCCCCGCTCGATGTGGAAGGGGACGCCTTCGGCAAGGTGTACGAGTACTTTCTCGGCAGCTTCGCACGAGCGGAGGGATCGAAGGGCGGGGTGTTCTATACCCCGACCAGCATCGTGCGGTTGATCGTGGAAGTCCTGCAACCCTTCCACGGCCGCATCTTCGATCCGGCGTGCGGCTCCGGGGGCATGTTCGTGCAGTCGGCGGCCTTCGTCGCGCGCCACCACAAGAGCGCGACCCGGGAGCTGACCGTCTTCGGCACCGAGAAGGACGTCAAGACCGTCAAGCTCGCCCGGATGAATCTCGCCGTGCACGGCCTCTCCGGGGACATCCGCGAATCGAATACGTACTACGAGGACCCGCACAAGGCGCTCGGGCGCTTCGATTTCGTGATGGCGAATCCGCCCTTAACGTCTCCGGCGTGGACAAGGACCGGCTGAAGGACGATCGGCGCTTCTCGCTCGGGTTGCCGAGCACCGACAACGCCAACTATCTCTGGATCCAGCTCTTCCATGCTGCGCTCAACGACACGGGGCGCGCGGGCTTCGTCATGGCCAATTCCGCCGGCGATGCGCGCGGGAGCGAGCTCGAGATCCGCAAGAAGCTTATCCAGTCCGGCGCCGTCGATGTGATGGTAAGCGTGGGATCGAATCGTGACGCTGCCCTGCACGCTGTGGTTCCTCGACAAGGGCAAGCGGAAGGGGAAGCGGCGGGACAAGGTGCTGTTCCTCGATGCCCGGCCCTACTTCAAGCAGGTCACGCGGGCGATTCGGGAGTTCACGCCCGAGCAGATGGAGTTCCTCGCCAACATCGTGCGGCTGTATCGGGGAGAGAAGCCCGAGTTCGATGCTGACTCGAAGAAGATGCTCAAGGAGCGGTTCGCGAAGCTCGCATATGCGAACGTGGCGGGGCTGTGCAAGGTCGCGACGCTCGACGAAATCGAGGCGCAGGGGTGGAGCCTCAATCCCGGGCGCTATGTCGGTGTCGGCGAGCGGGCTGGGGACGGGTTCGACTTTGCGGAGAGACTGGAGGAGCTGAATGAAGAACTCGAAACCCTCTCTGACGAAGCAGTACAACTGCAAGAGAAGATCGCGGATTCTGTCAGGACCGTCCTTCGATGAAGTGGCCGCTTCGGAGAGTTGGAGACCTTGCCGACTTATGTCTCGGCAAGATGCTGGATCAAAAGATTACAGACACGCATGTCATCAGAGCCCTCTGCTACGAGATGCGACGTACCTCCGCATAAACGCTGGCTAAATCGTCTCCAATATCCCTGCTTCTGAGTCCATCTCTTCCGACAACGCTGACTGTCCCTGAGAGGCATCATCGCTGTCGCTCTCATCGCCAGACTCGATCGCCGGAACCCCCGGTAGCCTGAGAATAGTTGCGGACTCGGCGGGATCCAGTTGCTCGACCGACCGCAATTTGCGTTCCATTGCTCGCGTGCGGGTGCCCGTCTCTTCGATCGTCTTGGTGGCCGTCTGTAGTTGGCGCTGCACCTTACCCAGCCAGGTGCCGAATTTGCCAAATTCCGCTTTCACGCCGCCCAGCACTCGCCGGACCTCAGCTGCCCGTTGCTCGACTGCCAGCGTTTGGAAGCCCATCCGGAGACTGCTGAGGATTGCGGACACCGTGGTGGGCCCGGCGATGACCACACGATGCTTCTGCAGCAGTTCTTCAACGAAGGCGGGCTGCCGCAGGGCCTCTGCGTAGAGTCCCTCGGTCGCAAGGAACATGATGGCGAAATCTGTCGTGGCGGGCGGATTCACGTATTTATCATGAATATCCCGGGCTGCCGCGCGAAGGGCTCGCAAGAGCGCATCAGCCGCGCTCTGGGTAGCCCCGGGATCACCGGACTCTGCTGCACTCTGCAGCCTGGCGTAATCCTCGGTCGGGAACTTCGAATCGATCGGCAACCACATGCAGCGGCCGGGGTCATCCTTGGGTCCTGGAAGGCGGACCGCAAACTCCACTCTCTCGGCCGAGTCCTCCCGGACAGACACGTTCCGTGAGAACTGATCAGGGGTGAGCACTTGGTCGAGTATCGCGCCGAGCTGCACCTCAGCCCGGCAAGCTGCTATGACCGGCTGCTCGACTTCTTCCATAGTCCGGCCGTCGACGTCGATGTCCTCACGCGCCGGTGGGTACAACGGGTGATGGAGTCCTTACCCGTGCATCGTGTGGCCGGCCGCCCGGTGCTCCTCGGCGACGGTCTGAAGGTGGCCAAGGCGGGCCGGAAAATGCCGGCGGTGAAGCTCCTGCACCAACCGGGAGAGAGCAATACCAAGCCCACCTACATCATGGGGCATTCCGTGCAGGTGGTCTCCGCTCTGGTTGCTGCTGCCGACTCTCATTTCGCCGTCCCGCTCGCCGGACGCATCCACGAGGGGGTGAGGTTCACCAATCGCGATCACAGAACCCTGCCGAGCAAGTGCTGCGATCTGCTCGAGAGCCTGGGACTCGATGAGCCCTTCTACTTCGTCGCCGACGCCTATTACGGCTGCAAAACCGTCGCCCAGCGCCTGCGGGGCAGCGGCAGCCATCTGATCTCGCGCGTGCGCCGCAGCGTTGTCGCCTATATACCGGCCCCTGCACCGACCGGCCGGCGCCAACGAGGCCGGCCGCGCCTTTATGGCCGCAGGATCAAGCTGTGGACGCTGTTCGATTCTGACCAACACTCCTGGCAAGAGGCCGAGAGTCCCGTCTACGGTGAGCGCGACGTGACCATCCGCTATCTCTACCGCGACCTGATCAGGCGCCCCGTGCGAACCCTCGTGCGCTTCGTGCTCGTCGATCACCCCACCCGGGGCCGCTCGATCTTCATCACCACAGATCTCGCGCTCCCGCCGATCGAGGTCATCCGCCTCTACGGCCTGCGTTTCAAGATCGAGCTGTCCTTCAAACAGGCCCTGAGCGTGCTCGGGACTTACGCCTATCACTTCTGGCTGCGCGCCATGCCGAAGATCTCCCGCGGCTCAGGCACCCAGCACCTGCACCGCGCCTCAGAGCGCTACCGCCAAGCGGTACGCCGCAAGCTTTCCGCCTATCAACGCCACATCCAGGTCGGCGCGATCGCCCAGGCATCTTTGCAGGCACTCGCCATCCAACACCCGCGCCTCGTCTGGTCCTCCTTCGGCTCCTGGCTGCGCGGCCGGCCGGCTGCACCGCGAATCGCAGTACGTCTTCAACTACGAGGCACGGATCGGGTCAGCGAAGTTTCGTTGACGATGCCCATCCGCGCGCAAAGCTACGCAAGTCATCCGCTCATGCCGGTGTTCGTAATGAACCTGCCGGAAGGCTACCTCTTCAACATGATCGCGCGGCGACTGGCCAAGCATGAGCAGGTCGACGATATGCGACTGCTGGCAATCACCGGACGACACCAGATCGGACGCCTGCAGTTCGTGGAACCCGGCGAACAGCAGGAGACGCCCCCTCGCATCGGTCTGTCGCAGCTGCTTACCCGGCGAGGTCACGTTTACTCTGTAACGGCAACTGTATGCTGGGCTGACTTGTGTAGATAGAACGGAACCCCCGCCAGGATCACCAGCATGCCAAGTGAGGAGCGCACCGGCTGCTCGATCCAGAGATTCGTCGTGAGCGCCACAGTGGCGGCGATGAACAAGAGCGGGGTCCATGGATAGCCCCATGCAAGGTACGGACGCAGCAGGTCGGGCTCGGTCAGGCGCAAGCGGATGACCGTGAGAGCTCCGAGAGCCGCAAACATCCACATCACAAATACATAGAAGGAAAGGAGCTGCTCGAACGTGCCGGTGAGCGCGATGAGTGCCCCCAAGGTTCCCTGGAAGGTCAGGGCTCCTATCGGACTGCGGCGACGGGGCTGAACGCTGCCCACCCACTCGAAGAAAAGCCCGGCGCGCGCCATGGCGTAGGGCACGCGGGCGTCTTCCATGACTACCCCGTGAAGCGAGGACAGAGCCGATATTCCCATGGCGATGGTGAGCCAGATGGCGCCCCTCGGACCAATGAGGGACTTGACGACATCGGAAGCCACGTCGCCCGACCGTGCCACTTGCCCGAAGGTCAGCACATGGAAATAGATGATATTGACCAGTACGTAAAGGACGCCCACGATGAGCATCCCGAAAAAGAGAGCACGAGGAATGTTCTTCGCGGGTTGTCGTATTTCGGCGCCGAGGTTTCCCAGATATTGAAAGCCATTGTAGGCCCACATCACCGGCACAATCGCGGACAGCGTCGCTGCGAATGCCCCGCCGCGTGGTGAGCTCAGCTCGTAGCTCACTGCGCCGCCCGTCGGCCTGGCCAACAGGAAGCCGGTCAGAATGATGATTACGATTGCCGCAACCTTGAGCGAACTCAGTACGAGTTGAATGCTGCCGCCAACATTGACGCTGAGACAGTTCAGCGCGGTCAGACTCAAAATGACCGCTGCGGCCAGCGGCTGGGCCGCGGTGAGCGTGAAGACATGGTGGCCGGCATGAAGTGTGAGCCAGGGGGCATTGAGTCCGGGAGAAAGGAAGCCGGCGAACTTCATGAAGCCGGCCGCCAAAGTCGCGAACGCGACCGGACCCATCAGCAGCGAATCCGCCCAGCCGAACAGGAATCCCCAGATCGGACCCAGGCCGCGGGTGAGATACGCAAACAGACCGCCCGTGTGGGGAAGCGCCGCGCCGAGCTCGGCGAAGCACAGCATTCCGCTGAGCGCAATGACGCTGCCAACCAGCCACGCGACGAGGACGAGGCCGGGAGAACCGGCCGCACGAGCCATGGGCGCGGCGACCAGAAAGACCCCTGTGCCGATGATCGTGCTGACCACTACGGCAGTGGTCTGCCAAGGCCCGAGGCCACGGACGAGGTCCGCGCTTTCCAAAGAGCGCGCGCCGCATTCGGGTACCGGTGCTTCCGTAAGATTCATGGCGTGCCTTGCTCAGAGGATCGCATCGGTATACCTCCAGCCGTGAACAGTCCTTGTGGCAATCGCGTTCCAGGCCGACCGCTTGGCCGGCATGTATTTCCGCTGGATGCGGAACGGTAACGGGCGTCTTACTTTGGTGTTCTCGTCAATCCGCGGGCCCATGCGATCGAATGCTGCATTTTGCCTCCTGGCCGAGCAACTATAAACCTATTGGCTCGCCGCCATCCGCAGACGGACGTGTTCGTGGCGGTGCGGTTCTCATTCTTCCGCGTGCAACTGGCCTGCTTCCTGACGCTCGATCATCCGGCCGCACGGATCCATCCGCGCCACATCCGCACGTCGACTGTATTGCCGATCGCCGGCGGCAGGTTTTGGATCAGCGCTCCGGCTTCTTGGAGCAAACGCCTCCGACCGTGCGGATCGGTCAGCGCTTGATCGTAGAGTGCCGCGGCGAGCTCGACGTGCTGCCATTGATCGCCGTTATTGCGCAGCGCAAGGAACCGCTCCAGCCGCACCACCGGGTCGATCGCCTTCGCCGCTTCGCCGGTATTGCCGGATTGGGCAAGCGCCAAGGCGAGCCACGTCGAGATCCGCGCCAGGTCGCGGTGATCGTCCGTGGTGCGGTCGCCGACTGCCTTGCGCGAGGCGTACGCGGCGCGCAGCGAGCCGACGGCGGCCGCATAATCGCGCTGCAGGCACTGCGCCTGGCCGAGCAGAAGCGAGGTGAATCCGAGACTCGCGTCATGGATGCTTTGTTGGGTGCCGCCGACGGGGTGGGTCGCGCGCATCCGCTCGACCGCGGCCGCCGCGAGGCGTACGGCAGTCGGGTAGTCGCCGCTCTCGAGAGCTATCTCGGCATCGCCCGCAGTGGGCGTTGCAAATGCGAGCGCGGCTGCGAAGCCGCCATTGCGCGCCGCGCGCGCAAGCCCGGCGCGCTCCTCCGGGCCCGGCACGAGGACCGCCTTGGCGGCGGTCGCGTCGCCGATCTGGGCGTGACGCATCGCCGCGGTCATTGCGAACAGGCGCTGGAGGAGCACGAACTGCTCGCCGCCATGCAGCGCGGCATTGATGTCGGCCAACGCCTTGTCATAGTAGGCGGTCGCCTCGCGCAGGCGGCCCATTGCCCAGTACGCATCACCGAAGCCCGAATGCGTGACACCGAGGTTGTTGCGGGTGATCGTGTTGTTCGGATCGAGGTGAACCAGCGTCAGCGCGCTCGCCTCGCTGCGCACCTGGAACTTCAGAGCCTCAACGGGCCGCAATTCGGTCGTCAGGGAGCTGCCCAGATTCGTATCGATGACCTGCATCGCGTGCAGCGCGACCCGATAGCCGGGCCGCTGCTGCAGCAGTTGACCCGCGACCGAGTCGGCGTCGACCCCGACAGCGAGCGCGTCGTCATTGCGGCCCAGCGCGAGCAGGTCCTCGACCTGCCACGCGCTCGCGTCCGCGTACTGCGCGGCCATATCGGCATCGGCGAGTGTTTTCGCACCGTTTGCGACGGCGATCCGCTTTGCCTCCCCGAGGATCGCGAGCGCGCGGTCGTACCTGTTGCTGTTGGTGAACTCGAAGCCCTGCCGCACCAGCGCCTCGATGTAGGCGCGCTGCGCAGGGAGCGAGGCGCGCGGCCCGGTTGCGAGCGGCTTCAGGATCTCCGCGGCGCGCTGCGAGTAGGTCCCGGCCTTCGGATCGAATTCGTTATCTAGGACCGTCGCCTTTACGGTGATCCCCTCGCCGAGCGCGATCGTGGTCGCATCCGAGCGGTCTCCGCCGCGACGCAACCCCTCGAGGAGCCCGACCGCCTCATCGGCGGCCCGGGTGGCCGCCGGCATCTGGCCGGCGAGCCGTTTCGCCTTCGCGTAATAGAGCATGGCAAGTGCGCCATTCCTCGTCGCCTCGGCGTCGCGCAGCTCCGGCGGCAGCTTCCGGAAATAGTCGATCTGTCGCTGCGCGAAATCGGCGATCACCCCGAGACGGCCGAAGCTCTCGAGCTCACGGACGAAACTGTCGGACAGATAACCGAGCAGCCCCTCGGCCTGCGCACGCGCCGCGAGTGCGAGCGATTGGCTGCGCTGCGCTGCGCGCTCGGCCCGCTCGGCGCGGCGGGTGCTCACGAACCCGAACAGCGCCGTGCCGGCCGCGGCGAGCGCGAGCACGATGCACACCACCGCGATCTTGCGGGCACGCAACAGCCCGCGCCGGGCCACGAGCTCGCGTTCGCGCTGTTCGGCGAGGAGTTTCTCGGTCGCCTCGCGGGCCTCGCGCTCCTTACGCAGATCGCGGCTCGCCTTTACAATACCGCAGAGCACGTCATGTGTGAGCTCGACGCGGCGGACATCGAGCCGCTCCTCGATTCTCAACAGTCGCCGGTTCACGAGCGTCGCGAGGACGCTTGGCGCGGCGCCGGCGGCGGCGAACAGCCCTCGAATCCGCTCCTCCGCGACGTTCTCGCGGAAGCCCGATTCGGTCAGCAACTGGTCCTCGATGATCCGTCGCACGGCGGCCGGCTGGTCCGCGAGCGCGCGCTCGTAGAAATTTGAGAGAATCGTCGTGTGCGAGCCGGCCAGCAGATCGAGCGAGATCTCGTTGCGCCCCTGGGCGATGCGCGTGTCGTTCAGTTCGCGGCAGATCAGGCTGAGGAGCGAGGGCTCGACTTCGGCGTGCTCGATCTCGGCGTCCCCGGCGACGAAGCGCACGATCGCCGCGGCGACCTCTTCGCTCACGAGGCGCCGCCCGGGCTTCAGCACCGCAACCATGGCTTGAGGCCCGCTCATCGGGGCGAGCCGCAGACGGTTCTGGGTGATGCTCGGCATCACTCCCTTCAAGCCCTCGAGCGGCGCCAGGTAGTCCTCGCGCAGCGCAATCAGCACGCGGTAGTCGCCGCGTGCGAAATCGAAGCGCTCGGCGGTGGTCTCGTCGTGCTCCAACCGCTCTTCGAGCGAGCGGGGCGGTCGGTTCTCGACCAGATCGGCGAGATCGGCGATGAATCGCTGCGCGCGCGCGCGGCCGAATTCGTCGGTTTGCGCGAGCGTGAAAATCTCCTCGAACTGATCGAAGATCAGCAGCGGGATCAGCGGCCTGCCCTGACCGTCGCGCAGCACATCGTCCCGGTGATGCAGGAATTCCCAAAGCGACTCGCCGGTTTCCGCGACTCCGACCCGCGTCCATTCACCGCAGCCGCGGGCAGCCTCCTTGATCGCCAGCTTGATTTGCTCGGCGGGATCGGGCGCGCTGGGCGCGTAATCGATGCGTACGTAAACCGGGCAATAGCCCTGTCCCCGCAGCCGCGGCACCAGGCCCGCGCGCAGGATCGAGGTCTTGCCGAGGCCCGATTGTCCGAACAGAATCGTAAGGAGCCTGCGCTGCACACGGCGCGCGAGCTCGCTGGTCTCCTCTTCGCGTCCATAGAAGTACTCGCGCGTCTCCTCCGTGAACGAGGCGAGGCCGAGCCACGGATTGCGCTCATCGAGTGCGGGCGCCGCCGGGGCCGAATCTGTGGCCGGGCCAGCGTGATCCGCGTCGTTCAAGGGCGGCTCCGTGCTCATTGACGTGCCCGCATGAAGTCGGCGAGCCTCGCGGCGAACTCCGTCGGCACTTCGCCCGCATGCAGCTGCGCGAAGTGCAGCGCCTTGAATTTGTCGGGCACCAGCGCGCGCGCCGGATCGGTGTTGTCAATGGTGACCGGCAGGATGAACACCGCCCCATCGGCCATGTTGCGCGAGCGGTCGATCGCGTAGCTCCACTCGCGGCGGAAGTAGGCTTCGAGGCGCCGTTCGGTGGTCGCCGAGATCACCGGGATGAAATACGAGCAGCGGGCGACGTTGCGTTGGATCTTGCGATCGTAGTCATCGCCTCCCTCCAGCCGGTCGACGTCGAACCAAGTGGTAATCCCCGCCGCCTCGAGCCCGGCTTTGATGCGCTGCACGGCCGGAAGGTCCTCGCGGGCGTAGCTGAGGAACACCGCGCGGTCCGGCATCTCGCGCGCGGGCGGGGCGAAGCGCGCAGGGGCGGCCGGCGCTGCCGGCTTGGCGGACACTCGCCGTGCCGTCCAGCGCGCATGCAGCTCGTTGACGAAGCGCTCGGCGCCCATGTAGATGCGCGTGCGTACGCTCACCTGCTGCAGAAACGCGACCAGCCGCTCGTCCTCGGTCACATGATCGTCGGCGAGCACTTCACCGACGTCGCGCGGGTCCGACAGACGCTGGCGCTTGGCCATGCGCAGGAACAGCCGGGCGAGCCAGTTGGTGAAGTTGCTGCCGATGAACAGCAGGTGATTGTGCTCGAGCTCGTGGAACAGTTTTTCGGGCGCGAGGTGCTCAGTTTGCAGCGCGCAGATGAACTCGAGCAGGTCTTCGTCCGAGATCACGTAAGTGGGCGAAGCCGACAGCCGGCCGAACAGGTGATAGACCACCGGGCGGTTCAGGCCATCGCGCTCGCTCGGCAGGTCGACGACCCGGTTGGGCGCGTAAGCGATCACCTCGGTCGACGGTGCGCCGCCGAAGCGCTCGAGATTGATCGCGCTCTCCAGCAGCGAGTCGAAGGTCGTCGATACGAACAGGTCGAAGTCGCTGATCGCCGCGAGCCGGCGCAACGCCGGCGAGGGCTCGAACGGCGCATCCTTGAGAATGCCCCGAAGGCGAACGTAGGCCTCCTCGCGACGGCCGCGTGCCGCGAGGAACCAGCAGACCACGTCGTTCAGCGAGTACGGCTGCGGGAGCGATGCCGGATCGACTCCCAGGCGGCCGGCGAGCTTCTCAGCGAGCCAGTCGTAGAGCAGTCTCGGTCCGCGATCGGTCTCGACCTGCAGGAGCTCCGCACCGACGATCGGGATGACGCGCCGTTCTTCGATGAAACTCAGCAGGTCGTCCCAGGCGTCATCGTCCAGTGTGGTCGGCGCAAGGGTCTTCAGAGCGGCGGCGCTCGGCATCGTGGACTCGATTACTCGGCAGAGTCGTTGTTGTGAATGGTTCGCGACCGCGCGGGACCGAGTATGCAGTACCTCGAGGCGCATCGGCAAGGCTGCCCCCACATGGCAGATTACGCCGCCGTCGGAGGCGGTCGCTCAGTCCAGCCGAGGGTGCCTGGTCCATCCGCCGCACGGAAGCCGGACGCCCCTTTCCGGCAGGCACGGATGCTCCGCCCGTGACGGGAGCCGCCAACGCCTCGAGCTCGTCGACGTCAGCCTCCCGGCCTGACCGGCCCATGAGATGAAGGCCATCAGAAATAGGGATTGCTCGAAGGGCTCTTCGATCTGCGCCGCTTTGGCCGCAAGTGTGGTCAGTTCCTCCGTGAGCTTCTGCGGTATCGAGAGCGGCACGTACGCGGATCCTCCGATGTCCACGGGTCGCTTGCGTACGTCGCCCACTGCGGACGGCTCGACCAATCCGCGTGACAACAGAGCGTGGAGGGTGCGCAGCTCCCGCGGGGAGATCTCGAGTTCGGAGATGTTGTCGACCAGGTAGCGGATCGCCTCCTTGTGGTCATCACCGGCGGCGCTGCGGCAGGCGCTGCACCGTCAGCAGCGGCGCGGCCGCATCGCCCGGCTGGGCACGCGGCGCGGACCAATAGGTGATCGTGCCGCTCATGTACGCGCAGAGCGGTGCTCCTCCGCTTGAGAGCTGGTTGCATCGATTCCTCGGCTTCGCGCTCCACGTCTCCCGCATCCGATCGCGGGAGTCTCCACGAAGGTGAAACTAGCGTTGCGACGGATACCTCGCAGAGTCACCCGCAAGTTCGCCCGATCGTTCGCTGCATAATGTCGAAGCGACCACATTCCTGGCAGGGGGCGCGACTCCACACCGGGGACGGATGATCGGTGGGAACTGAGGTAACGATTCGCCGAGCAATTCGCTCGCTCAGGAAACGCCCTTCATTCTTAATGGTTGCGGACTCGGCGGGATCCAGTTGCTCGACCGACCGCAATTTGCGCTCCATTGCTCGCGTGCGGGTGTCCGTCTACTCGATCGCCTTGGTGACCGTCTGTAGTGGCGACTCCGCCAACCCGTTGCTCACGGTACATTCTATACGGTGGGCTCTCCAGGCAGAAATACGGGAAAATTCAGTCAGGCTTCAGATTGGACTCGTAACATCCGCGGCGGTTGCCGCGGAGATTTCTCGAGGCGGCATTTTGACTCCAAGAGGTATGACGATCATGACGAGAATTGCGAAAGCCGCGTGCGCAGCGCTCTTCGGAGCCTCGCTGGCGCTCGGAGCCCTGGCCCATGCGGCGCCCGAGGCGCACAAGAAGAACTGGGCGCCGCCCACCGGCAAGATCTATGCCCAGAAGCTCGCCGACGACATCATGGCCCACCACCCGGAGCTGATCAGCGTGACGTTCCACGGCGTCCCCCCGGGCATGCACGATGCCTATACGATGTTCGCCGGGTCCTTCCCCGACCGGATCGGCAACGCGGACGATCCCGATGACATCACCATCAGCAAGCTGGGTATCACGATCGTGGACCCCCGCTGGCACCGGACCAACGACACCGTGCGCAAGTTCGTCATGATGCTGCCATTGCGGGATGCCGCTGGCGCGAACCTCGGTGAGCTGGTGCTTTCCTACAAAAACCCGCCCCACAGCGAGAAAACCAACAGCCGCTATGAGCGGCGCTTCTTCCTCGCGTCGGTGGCGCTGCGCGACTCGCTCGAGAAGAAGATCCCGAGCTACGCGGCACTGTTTGCGCCGGCCCGCTAGACTCATGACTGAGCGGAGCTGTGGCCCAAGCCGCAACGCAGGGCCGCAGCTCCGCATGGCAGCGACGGGCTCAGTCGGACCGTTCGCTACATAATAGCGAAACGACTATATTTGCGGTGAGGATGACGCCTCCGCCGGGAATGGGCGGTCGGCGGAAACTCGGGTAGCGACTTTGGAATGGCCGGCCGCCCGGAACAGCGAAATCTCACGAGCTATTTGTGCCTCGAGGAAACGACTCTAAATTCATGCCCACAATTGCTGTGCGCCCGAATCAAAGTCGTTTCCCGAGAATTCGGCATGAGCCGCCCAAAAGGCAGTAGTGCTTCGCGGCGGGCTCTGCAACGAGGACCGTCAAGAGTACTTTCGGCAGGCCACCGCATCGTCCACAGCCTATCCTTGGCGCTCCCACAAGCGCCGGGCGCAGCGGGACCGCCGTGGCCGGCAGACTCTCCCGACTCGAGCCCGGCCCTGAGCTGGAGGGTCGGTCTTTGTATATATGCCGTGATCGTAGCGGGGCTGTGGCTGGCGGCGCATGCGTTCGGCATTCCGAGTGATCTGCGCGGGCATTTCGGCGGTCCCTTCCTCGCCGTCGCGCTCATGTTCGGGGTGTTGTGGGCATTCGGCTGGGGAGCGGGTGAGCCGCTGACCCGTTGGATTTCGCCCGAGCCGCCGCTCGGCAGCGCTAGCCGCGCGGTACGCCCGCTCACCACAGTTTCGATCGCACGGGTGCTGGCGCCCGGCGCGTTCGCTGCGGGCATATACCTGCTGATCGCCGTGCCGCTCCATGAGCTGTCAGCGTGGTCCCTTCTGCTGTATTTCGGCTTTCCTTCGCTCCTTGCCGGCGCGCTCGAATACGTCCCGCCGGGACCGAAGCTCGGCTGGCAGGACGTGATGGTGCTTGGCGCTCTGGGCTGCGCAGTCGAGTACGGATGGCTCGAGCCGGGACTTCGTCATCCCGGGCTGGGCAATATTCCGAAGTTCCTGCTGGCCGATGTGGCGCTTTATCTCTACATCGTGCAGCGGCGCTTGCCGGGAATGGGCTTCGACCTGCGGCTGCGCCTGCGCGATCTGCGTATCGGCGCACGGGAGTGGGCGCTCTTCGCGCCCATCGGTATCGCGCTGGGCCTCTTGCTCGGTTTCTTGCGCTTTCACGCCCGCCTCCCGGCGGCCGGTACCTTCGCCGGCACGGTCCTGGTGACGTTCATCTTCGTTGCGCTGCCGGAGGAGCTGTTCTTCCGCTGCCTGCTGCAGAACCTGTTGGAGACACGCCTGCCGCGCCGGCTGGCACTGGCGCTCGCGGCCGCCATCTTTGGATTGTCTCACTACATCCATGGGGCAGTATTCAACTGGCGATACGTGATCCTCGCCGCGATCGCAGGCTGGTTCTACGGCCGCGCCTGGCGGAGTGAAAGACGCGTCGGCGCCTCGGCCGTCAGCCACACTATGGTCGATACCGTATGGGTCACATGGTTTCTCGCCCAAGGGTGATTGCGGTGTCACATGAGCGTATTCGCGAGCGCTGAGCTCGACAGAGCCGATCGCCGGGCACAGTGGCGCCAGGTGCTGTTGGTGTATGCCTCGCTCGAAGGCGCTCTATGGACCGCGGGTGCGGTGCAAAGCCTCTTCATAGCTTTGACCGTGGCGCTGGCCGTCGCCTGGAGCTTCTCCGAGAGATACGCATGGCGGGATCTGGGGCTCGATCCAGCCTCCATCCGCCGCGGCTGGTGGATCGCTCCGGTCGGGGCTGCGGTCGCCGCACTCATCCTGCTTGCCGCCTGGCTATCGCACACGTTGCGGTGGCCGGCGAGCGGTATGGTGATTTGCCTGAACATCGCGCTCAGCCTGACCTGGGCCTTCGCGCAGCAGTTTCTGGCTCAGTCCTTCTTCTTCCTGCACTTCGAGTACCTGTTGCGCAGCGGACGGCGGGCGGTGATTGCGACCGCCCTGTTGTTCTCGAGCGCGCACATACCCAATCCGGTACTCATGCCGGTGACACTCGCCGGTGGATTGATCCTCAGCGAGCTATTCCGCCGCCATCGAACGCTCTATCTGCTTGCGGTTGCCCATGCGCTCGTCGCGCTCGCCCTCGCCATCAGCGTGCCGGAGATCGTGCTGCACGACATGCGCGTCGGCATTGGCTACATCAGCTACCGACCTTGATTGCCGCCGGTGGAAGTACTCGGGATCGTCACGGTGGAAAAAGACAGCCTCATCGTGCGTGTTGCCGATGAGGAGCGGCACGGCCGCCGCGAGCGCCGGCGCAGTCGCCGATCGAAAGACTGTGCCACGCTGATCGATGCTCCGGATGGTATCGCTACCAATGTAGCATGGACATTGCCCCTGCCGCATTCCGGAGTCTTCATGCGTGTCGTGATCAGCTTCGCCCGATCCAGGATCCGGCGCCGGGAGTTCCAGGCAGAACTGCCGTCACGGAGAACGGCGTAGAATCTGCAGGTGGCCCGCTTGCACCCACGCGTCGCGGGGAGGCGAGTGTCCCCGATGAAACAGACATCCTCCATACGGCACTGCCTGGCGGCGGCGCTCATCGCGGTACTGCTCCTGCCCGGGTCGCTGCGTACGGCTTCAGCCGCCGGCGCCACGGCTTCCGGATCGGCCCCCGCCGACAAGGCAGCCGCGAAGAGCTCCCTCACGTCGATCGTCCTTGTCGCTCAGAGCGTCGTATCCGATCCCAACTTCGGCGGCTCGATCGTGGTCGTCATGAACAACCTCGGCCCGGGCCCGGTAGGCATCATCGTAAACAGGCCGATGCCGCTCACCGTCGCGCGCTTCTTTCCGAAGCTGAAGCGCGTCGCGCAAGTGCACGACAAGGTGTACTTCGGCGGTCCCGTGGAATTCGGCACCGTGTGGTTTCTGTTTCGCGCGAAAACGGCGCCTGCGAGTGCAACCCGGGTGTGCGACGGCGTCTACGTGAGCTCGGACGACAAACTCCTGCTCCATCTGCTCGGCCGCCGCAAGCCCATGGAGGGTCTGCGGATCTTCGTCGGCCACGCGGGCTGGGCGCCGGGGCAGCTGCAGGCCGAGATAGAAGGGGGCGCCTGGCTTCCACGCCGCGCCGCCGCCGACGCGATCTTCAACGCGAAGCCGCAGCTCCCATGGCCGTCGCGGCGAGGTCCGAAGGCGGGGGCCTGACGCTGATGCAAGCCGCCGTGACGCGAGAAGCGGTTCCGCGACTTGCCGCCGCTCGTCAGTGTCCGGCCGCCGTTCCGCCCGAGCTGGCGCGAATGAACTGCGCGATGTTGTCATGCAGCAGGGCCAGCGCCTGCGGCGCCACGTAGATCATGTGGCCGGTATCGTAGAAGCGGTACTCGATGTTCTTCTGCAGATTCGCGGCCATGGGCAGCTGCTGCATCTGATACACCGCAGCGTAGTACGGAGTCGCCAGATCGAAGTAGCCGGCGTTCACCATCACCTTGAGGTCCGGGTTGATGGTCATCGCGGCGGCGAGGTCCGGCAGGACATTGGGCGCCGTATACGCGGGAGTGCTCTGCCCGGGCGGCGTGTGCAGCATGCTCCACTGGCTGTTGATGTCGAGGGAGAGGAACTCATAATGATGCTCGCCGCCGAAATGCAGCGTGCTGCGAACGTAACCGTTGAGCGCCGAGGTGTAGGCCGAACCGATCGCGGCGATCTCCGGGTCATACTCGACGTACTCGGCCAGCGGATCCAGCGTCGGTCCCGAGAATCGCGCGTCCAGCCGCCCGGTGCTCTCATCGCGGGGCAGCAGCAGCTGCTGCTCGAATTGCGGCCCGGTGACGCGCAGATCCGCCTTCAAGATGTAGCTCTCCGGCAGGCCGGTGTACCGGGCCATCTGCGCGGCGATGCCTGCCTTCTGCGGCTGCGGCAGCGTGCTGCCCGCGTCGAGAGCCTGCAGGTAAGGACCCATGGCCCAGGTCTGCACTTCCTCCAGCCATGGGTGCAGTGCCGGCGGCGGCTGCGGCAGCACCTTGTGGTACCAGGCAACCGCCGCGTAAGTCGGCAGCGCCAGCGCATAAGGCAGATTCACCCCGGGGTTGAGATTCGCCTGGTCCACACTGGTATCGAAGTTGAGGATGCTCGAGAGCAGCACGATGCCGTTCAGGTCGATGCTGTCTTCCTGCTCCAGCACGTTGGCCACGGCGGCGGAGCGTGTCGTGCCGTAGCTCTCGCCGATCAGGTACTTCGGTGAGTTCCACCGCCCGTATTTCGACAGGAACTGGCTGATGAACCGCGCGAACGCCTTCGCATCCGGATCGACGCCATAGAACTCCTTCGGCGTTCCGACCCCGCCGTCATCCTTGCCGAGGATGCGGCTGAACCCGGTGCCCATCGCATCAACGAACACCAGATCACAAACGTCGAGCAGGCTGTACTGGTTGCTGACGAGCTGATAGGGCGCTGGAGGCGTATGCGTGTGACCTTTGGTGACGACGCGCACCGGTCCGAATGCGCCCATGTGCAGGGGAGAGGATGAGCCGCCCGGCCCGCCGTTGTAAAGAAACGCGATGGGCCGCCGCGAGGCATCACCGCCGCTTTTGAAATAGGCCACGTAGAACATTTCGCCGGTCGGCTTGCCGTCCTTGTTGCGCAGAATAAGCGTGGCCGCGTCCGCGCTGTAACGGATGTGTTGACCGCCGGCCGTCACTTCACCCTGCGTGGTGACGCTATGCGGCGTCGCCCAGTAGTGCTCGGGATTGCCTGCCTTGGAGGCAGCCGTGTCGGCTGGCGCGGCCGCCGCCAGCGCCGCCAGCGGCATCGCCCCGATCGCGAGCAACAGAACGAACGGCCTTCGGAAAGCGGACATGCGAACCCCATTGAGATGACGCGACGGCGCGAGGCGAGAGCTCGATCGTAGCATTTGGACGCTCCCTCCACCGCCCCGGTTTGAGGTCCGCGAGTCGCGAAGCGGCACGTAACCCGCTACTCCATCCGTCTTCGAAGGCGGCGCGCCGCTGCTTTTCGGCGCCCTGTCGGAATGGCTGGGCGGTGGTCAGGCCGGGGTGACGAGGACCTTCCTGATCAGGCTCATCCCGATGCTGGTTGCCAGCCTCCTCGGGGTATGGGCGCGCGAGACCTACCTGCGCGACGCCGCGACTGCCGCGGCCTCGAGCCGCGCATGCAAGTCGTAGGTGTCGCTGGAGGTGACCTCGACATCGGCCCAGTCACCGGGCCGAAGTCCGTCCGCGGCTGCGATCCGCACCACGCCGTCGATGTCCGGCGCGTCAGCCGCGCTGCGCGCGATCGCCTCACCGTCCGCAACCGAATCCACCAGCACCCGCATCCTGGCGCCGATACGCCGCGCCAGACGGCCGGCACTGATGGCCGCGGCGCGCTCCATGAAGCGGGCGTACCGCTCTTCCTGAACCTCGGCCGGTACGTGGCCTTCGAGCGCATTCGCGGTGGCGCCTGCGACCGGCGAATACTTGAAGCACCCCACGCGGTCGAGCTGAGCCTCCTGCAGCCACTGAAGCAACTCGTCGAACTCGCTCTCCGTCTCGCCGGGGAATCCGACGATGAACGTGCTGCGCAGCGTCAGGTCCGGGCACTGCTCCCGCCAGGCCGCGATGCGCCGCAGCACATCCTCGGAGTGGGCGGGGCGCCGCATGCGCTTCAGCACCGACGGGCTGCCGTGTTGGAAGGGAATGTCGAGGTACGGCAGGACGCGCCGCTGCGCCATCAGCGGGATGACTTCGTCGACGTGCGGATAAGGATAGACATAGTGGAGCCGGATCCAGATGCCCAGCGACCCGAGGCCGCGCGCGAGGTCGATGAAGCGGGTGCGATATTCCTCATCGCGCCAGCTGGCGGGCTCGTAGCGGATGTCCGCTCCGTAGGCGCTGGTGTCCTGGGAGATGACCAGCAGCTCGCGCACGCCCGCGGCGGCCAGCCGCTCCGCCTCGCGCAGCACCTCATCGATGCGCCGGCTCGCCAGTCTGCCGCGCAGCGCCGGGATGATGCAGAAGCTGCACTTGTTGTTGCAGCCCTCGGAGACCTTGAGGTACGCGTAGTGGCGCGGCGTCAGCCGCACTCCCTGCGGCGGTACGAGATCGAGGAAGGGGTCGTGCCGCGGCGGCAGATGCTCGTGAACGGCCGACATGACCTCACCGTAGGTCTGCGGCCCGGTGACCTTGAGCACGCGCGGATGCCGCTCGAGGATTCGCTCCGGCCGCGCGCCGAGACACCCCGTCACGATCACCTTGCCGTTGCGCTCCAGAGCCTCGCCGATGGTCTGCAGCGACTCGTCGATGGCCGCATCGATGAATCCGCACGTGTTGACGACGACGAGATCCGCCTCCTCATAGGTCGGGGATACCTCGTAGCCCTCAGCCCGCAGCGTCGTCAGAATGCGCTCGGAGTCGACCAGCGCCTTGGGACAGCCCAGGCTGACGAAGCCGATTCTCGGGATGCGCTCGCGCGGTTTCGCGCGGCGGCGCGCTGTTCGGGATGGGCTGGGCATCGGGGGCGCGAAGCCTACCTGCCGGTCCTCCCGGCCGCAATAGCGGCACCGCTCATCGGCCCTTACCGGCCGTAGAGCCCCACGATTTGCGCCTGCGCGAGCGCGTTCGCCCGCGCCTTGGCGGCGACCTCCGCCGGTCCGGCGCTCGCGCCGAGCCCGAGCGTGGCAATGCGCAGGGCGTAGAGCATCAGCTGGTAATGATGCGGCGGGCCCGGCGGCGGGCAGGGGCCGCCGTAGCCCAACGGGCCGAAATCGTTGCGTGCCTGGATGGCGCCCGCGGGCAGCAGGTGCTTGGCCGGATCGCCGGCGCCTGCCTGCAGCGCGCTCACGCCCGCCGGGATGTCGAAGACAGCCCAATGCCACCAACCCCCGCCCGGAGCATCCGGATCGAACATCAGCACCGCAAAGCTGCGAGTGCCCGCGGGCGGATCGTTCCAGGAAAGCGCGGGGGAGATGTTGCCGCCGCGGCAGCCGGAGCCGTCGTAGACGTGCTCGAGAGCGATCGCTGCGCCCGGCGTGATGTCGGGGCTTCGAAGAGCGAAGCCGGACGCCGATGCCGGCGGCGGGCTCGCCAGGAGCGCCGCTGCGAGCGCGGGCAAGACCCCCCGGCCGTAGATCTTCCGCGCTCCTCGCCGCATGGCTCTGCACCTCTGGCAGCCTCGTGGATCGATGAAGTGTGCAGCGCAGGACGCCATCCGGCAAACTGCATCCCATGACGACCTCCGAGTCGCGGAAGATCGCGCTGATCACGGGCTCCACGGACGGCCTCGGCCGTGCGGTCGCGCGCGGGCTCGCGGCCTCCGGCTTCCTGGTCTTGATCCACGGCCGCGATGCGCAGCGGGGCGAGGCTCTGGTGCGCGAGATCTGCGCGCAGGGCGGCGCAGCTCGCTTCCACCGCGCCGATTTCGCATCCCTGGGTGAGGTGCGTGCTCTGGCCGACGCCGTCCGCCGCGATCACGATCACCTCCATCTCCTGATCAACAATGCCGGCATCGGCACCGGCGACGGCGGCCGTCCCGCGCCGCGCCAGACGAGCGCGGACGGATACGAGCTGAGGTTCGCGGTCAACTATCTCGCCGGCTACCTGCTGACCAGGCTGCTGTTGCCCATGCTCGTGCGCAGCGCGCCCGCGCGCATCGTCAACGTGGCCTCGGCGGGGCAGTACCCGCTCGATTTCGACAATCTGATGCTGACACGCGCCTACAGCGGCATGCGCGCGTACGCGCAAAGCAAGTTGGCGCAAGTCATGTTCACATTCGACCTCGCGGCGCAGCTGCGCGGCGGCGGCGTGACCGTGAACTGCCTGCACCCTGCGACCTACATGAATACGACGATGGTCCGCGCCGCCGGCGTCGAGCCCACGAGCTCGGTCGAGGAGGGTGCCGCGGCCGTGACGAATCTGGCCCTCTCACGGGAGCTCGAAGGCCATACGGGCGAGTACTTCGACGGCTTGCGCGCCGCTCGCGCAAATGCCCAGGCCTACGACGCGCAGGCCCGCCGGCGCCTCGCGGCACTCAGCGCCCGGCTCACCGGCCTCGACCAGCATCCGGGTCCGGCAACATAGGCACACCCGCCTGATAGAATCCCAGCCATGGGAGTCGAGAAGCCCGCGGTTCCGTTCGACCGCGAGTACTACCGCCGCTACTACTACGACCCGCGCACGGCGGTGACGAATCGGCGGGAAATGCAGGCCCGAGCCCGTCTCATCGCGGCTTTCACCGAGCACGTCGGCCTGCCGGTCCGCAGGCTCCTCGACGCCGGCTGCGGCACCGGCCTGCTGCGCACCCCCCTCAAGCGCCTTCTGCCGAAGGCCGAGTATGTCTGTCTGGAGACGAGCGCCTATCTCTGCAGCCGCTACGGCTGGCAGCATGGCCGGATCGAGGACTACCGCAGCGGCCCGGCCTTCGATCTCGTGATCTGCTACGACGTGCTGCAGTACCTGGACTCGCGGGCCGCGGCGCGCGCGTTGAGCAACTTCGGGCGGCTGTGCCGCGGAGCGCTGTATTTCAGCGCCCTGACCCGGCGCGACTGGGACTGGAACTGCGACCCGGCGAGAACCGATTCCAACGTGCACCTGCGCGCCGCGCAGTGGTATCGGCTGCGCCTGCAGCGCAACTTTCGCGAGGTCGGCGCCGGCTTCTGGCTGCGCCGCGGCGCCCCGCTCACCGTCTGGGAGCTCGAGGCCCAGTTCTGATGCAGGATCATCCCGTGACCGACATCGACGCCGCGTCCTCGCCGTTGGCCGCCTTTCAGGGCCCGGTCGCCTGCCGCCGCACCGCCGATGCTCTGATTCTCACCGGCGCCGCCGCCGATTGCGCCGATGATATCCTGATCCTGACCTTCATCGCGCCAGCGGTCGCCGGCCTGCCCGAACGGCTGGCCGGGGCGGCCGTGCGCGCCGCCGGCGGATGCCGTTACCGCATCGTTTCCGGATCTCGGGATTGGGCCGTCGAGGCGGCCTCGGTCCATGTCCACCGCGACATCGGGAAGGCGTTCTACCGCGCCGTGCCTCCGCGCCCCACGCCGCTCAAGAAGCGCCTCTTGTGGGGAGTGGTGTTGGCGCTCGCCGGTACCCGCGGGGGCAAGCGCCTCCTGTTGTCCCTTCGCCGCCCGGCCTAACTCGGCTCCGCGACTTCCCTGCCCGGCACCGCGACCCTCGCCCTGCCCAGGAGCGCCTTGTAAGCCGCCATCTGCCCTTGAAACGCCCGATTCCAGGTGAACTTCCGCAACACCCTCGCTCTGGCGTTGGCCCCCAGCGCCTCGATGTCCCGCTCGTAGAGGCCCGCGATCGCCTCCGCCATCCTGGCGCCGCTGCCCGGATCCGCGAGCATTCCCACTCCCTCGTCGACGAACTCCGGAATCGCCCCGGCGCGCGCCGCCACTACCGGCCGCCCGCAGGCCATGGCCTCCAGGATGACCAATCCGAAGGTTTCCTTCGTGCCCGCATGCACCAGCGCGTCCGCGGATGCCAGCCACTCGGCGAGCTCTATGCTGTCCCGCCGGTAGGGCAGCGTAGTCACGTTCGCGGTCCGCTGCGCTTCCCGGCCGCCGCCGATGAGCAGCAAGTGGTACGGTGAGCCGAGCTTCGCGAAGGCCTGCAACAGCACCGGCAGGTTCTTCTCGCCCGCGAAGCGTCCCGCGTACACCAGCACGCGCGCCTGCGGCGGCAGCCTCAGGCGTTCCCGCAGCCAGTCCCCGCGCCGCTGCGGCTGGAACACCTCCGCGTCGACTCCGAGCGGCTGGTGTACGGCGTGCTGTACGCCCAGCCCGTTGAGCAGGTCGCACATCAGCAGGCTCGGCGCGAACACGACGTCGAAGCGCTCGTAGAGCCAGCTCACGTAGCGCCCGAGCGCCCGTTCCGTGAGACGCCCGCCCACGCGGCGGCTGATGATCTGGGGCAGATTGGAGTGATAAAACGCGGCGAGTGGAATCCCCCGCCGGCGGGCGAGGCGCCAGGCGGCCCACGCCGGATGGAAGGCGTCCCCGGCCTCGATCAGATCCGGCTCCAGCGCATCGAGCAGCCGCAGCCAGCGGCGCGGATCGAGCGGCAGGCGATAGTTGAAAGTGCCGGGCACCGGATGGCCGGCGAGCGTGCATACACCGCCGCGCTCGGTCCGGTCCCGCTCCCCGGGCACGACCAGGGTGTGCTGCCAGCGGCTGTGCGCCGCCAGCCACCCGTGCTTCGCGGTCAGGTAACGTTTGACGCCGCCGCTCGTCGGCGAGTAGAAAAGGGTCGTATCGACGAGGTGCGGCCGGTCATTCACGCCGGAAGTTGTCCCAGCAAGCTGCTTGCCCGCATTGCACCTTTCCGGGGCGGGCGTTGTCAAGGCGCGCGTCGGCGCGCGCGGGGTGTCTTCAGGCCGCCGTCGGCTGTGCCTGGGGGATGGCGCGGCTGCGCAGCGCGGCCGCGGCCTCGATCACTTCATCGGCCGTGTTGAAGCGATCCTCGCGCCGCTTGGCGAGCAGCCGCGCCAGAAGCGGCGTATGGCGGGAAAGTGACAGCGGCAGCAGCGGCGGCGGCGCGTTCACGTGCTGTTGCAAAACCTCCATCGCCGAGCCGCCGGTGAACGGCTTCTTGCCGGTCAACATCTCGTGGTAGATGACGCCGAGACTGTAGAGATCGGAGCGCGCGTCCAGCTCTTCGCCGAGCGCCTGCTCGGGGCTCATGTAGTACGGTGAGCCGCGCAGCACGCCGGTGCGGGTGCTGTGCGAGCCATCGAGTGTGCGCGCCAGCCCGAAGTCGATCAGCACGACATCATCGCTCTCGCGCAGCATGACGTTGGGCGGCTTCAGGTCGCGATGCAGCACGCCGGCTCCGTGCACGACGCGCAGCGCAGCGGCGATCTGCTCCAGGTAGCGCAGCGTTTCCGCCTCCGTTACGCCGAAGTACATCCGCGCCTTGAGGTCCCCGCGCGGGAAGTATTCCATGGCGAGGTACTCCAGCCCCTTCTCGACGCCATAGTCATGGATCCTGACCACCGCCGGATGGCGGATGGCGAGAATGGCCTTGTATTCGCGCTCGAGCACCTGGCGCTCCGCGTTCCCCTCGCGCATGGTCCTGCTGACTTTCAGCGCGACGTCCGTGCCGAGCGCCGCGCTCGCAGCCAGGTAGACGACCGCCTTTTCCGACTCGCCGATCTTCTTGGCAATGGAGTATCCGGGGATCACCGGCGGGGTTTCGGCGTCGAGCTCGCGCGGTGCGGCGGCCGCATCGCCCGGTCTCTCCGGCAGCTGTTGCGCGGTCGCATCGAGCGTAACGGCCTGTGCCGTGTGGGCCAGGTCCGCGAGCCGGCGCGCGACGCGCTGCTCGATGCGGCGCAGCGCCACGCGCACCGAGGTCCTCAGCCGTTCCGGCGTGACCAGGCGCTTCGGCAGGTAGTCCGCGGCGCCGAGTTGCAGCGCCCGCACGGCCGTGAGCTCGTTGCCGTCCTCGGCCAGAGCGATCACCGCCGATGAGACATTGCGCGCCCTGAGCTTGCGCAGCAGGTCGAGGCCTTGGGCCTCGGGGTCCTCCGGGCTCGTGCCGAAGCTGGCCGCCAGCAGGAGCACGTCGCAGTCGCGGTCGGCCACCATCGAGGCCCAGGGCTCGAATTCCGCCAGGTCGATGGCGCCCACGGTCGCTTCCGGGCACAAAATGCCCAGGTGCAGCCGCAGCCACTCGCGATACTTCGCATCGCGATCGACCACCAGCATGCGCGCGGGAGAGTCTGTCCGCCTCGTTTCCACCTGCCACCCGAGAACGGCTGTTCTCTAAGCGGAAAACGATGGACCAGCCAGGGCGGAGTTGTCGCTAGGCGGCGGCCGATTCTGTGAAGCGCGTCATTTGCCCCGCCGGGACTGTGACCGGCGTCTAGGCCGTCAATTCCGCGGCAGCAGGAAGCGGGTGCCGCGGTAGCTGAGCACCACCCCATCGGAGCGGATGGCCTCCACCTGCACCCCGTTCGGCAGGGAGTCCCCTTCCCCGAGCCGGTGCATATTGATCATGACGAAGCGGTCCTGCGGCCGATCGGCGAACACGTGCAGGTCCAGGTGAAGCGCCGGCAGGCCGTCGGTGGAAACGATCTGCTGGTAGAGCGGCAGGTCCCCGCCCGCGCCTGCCGCGTCCCCCGATGCCCCGGCGCCGGCAGCCGGCTGGACCGCGGGAGCGTAGTCGCTCGAGCTGGCGCCAGGTGGCTGGTCGGCATCGCGGCCGGCATCGCCGGCGAGGGCAGCTGCCGCCGGAGGCTGAGCCGGGCTCGCAGCGCGCTCTGCCGGCGGCGCCGCGGCAGCCGCGGATGAGGCTGTTCCGGCACTCATGGGTTGGACCGAAGCGGCCGTGCTGGGCGGTGCCGCGCCGGGAGCAGCCGCGCTGGGGTCCGCCGTGCTGGACGGTACCGAGCCGGATGGGGCCGGTGGCACGGCCTCTCCTCGGGAAGCCGTCACCGGCGGCGCCGCGGCCGGCGCATTGTCCGCTGCCGCCGGCTTTTGCGCCGCAGGATGCCGCAGCAACATCCACGAGATCACGACGACGTTGATCAAAAGGAGTATCGCGATCGCCACGGCCCAGATCGGCAGCGTTCGCCGCGGCGGGGCGACCTTGACCTCGAAGAGCGACGGCCCGCTCTGCCGCTGCCGGTCGCTCTCCGATTTCTTCAACGCATCCAGGATGAACGACATGATGGCTACTCGTGCGCCGCGGTCAGGAGGGGAGATCCAGGGCGGGCCAGCGCACCGGCCAGCGCGACCTGTGTTCTGACACCCGCGATGCCGTCTACCGCGAGCCGGTGGTTGCGCTGGAACTGGCGCACCAGGCTCGTGAGGGCGGCATCGTATACATCGCTCGCCGGGCCGGGATCGGATACGCCCGCGAGCTTCTCCAGGCTGCTCCGCAGCCAGCGCACGCCGGCCCCGCGCATGCCGGCGGACAGCGTCTGCACCGGCGCCGCCTCGGGCCGCCACAACATGACGTAATCGCCCATCCAGTAGGTCGACAGCTCGCCGTCGCCGACCTGATGCTCCGACTTGCCGAGATCGATGCTGGCATGCTCGCCGTCGAGCCGCGTCAGCACCACTTCATGACTGCCGCCCGAGGCGTCGGTCAGCATCAGGATCGCCGGCCGGTTGTAAAGGCGCAGCTGGCCGAGGGAGCCGCGCTCGGTGAGGCAGGCGAGCCCGTGTTGGGTTGCCTGGGTACACGGATCGGTGCCATCCACGGCGTAATGGATACCCCAGAGGCCGAAGAGCGTAGTGAACGCCGCATCCGTGGTCGTGTCGCTCGAGTGCTCGGCCAGGAGCCCCGAAAGAGTCTCGGCCGCCTGCGCGCCTGCCGCCGCGGATACCGCGTCGGGCTTGGCGCCCGGCAGGGCGCCGGGCGCGGCGGCGGGCGGGCTCGTCGCTCGGGCCGAAGCCGGTGTCGAGGGCCCGGCATGCATCGACGTCACCTTGGGCGCATGAGCCCATCGCCATGGCTGCAGCCGCCAGAGGCCGAAGCTTGCCAGAGCCAGGGCCACCGCCACCGCCGCCGTCCCCACCCACGGCAGCCACGGCGGCGTGAATCGCTTCCCGAAGACTTCCGAGGCGGCATTGCGCACCAGAGGCCCGGTGATGCGGTGGCGATCCAGCGAGTAGCCGCCGAGCAGCGCCCGGTCGCAGATGACATTGATCACCCGCGGCACGCCGCCCGAGAGCCGGTAGATCTCCTCGAGTGCGAAGCGGTTGAAGATGTCGGCCGTCGCGCCCGCGACGCGCAGGCGGTGGCGCACGTAGGCCGTGGTCTCCTCCGCGCTCAGCGGGCTGAGGTGATACCGGCCGGTGATACGCTGCGCGAGCTGGCGCAGCTCGTTGCGCGCGAGCAGCTCACGCAGCTCCGGCTGGCCGATGAGGATGATCTGCAGCAGCTTCTGGGTGTTGGTTTCCAGGTTGGTGAGCAGCCGCACCTGCTCGAGCACCTCGGGCGCGAGGTTCTGCGCCTCATCGACCACCACCACCACGCGCCGCCCGCCGGCGCGGTCATCCTCGGGTTGAGGATCAGAGCGATCTCGGCATTCTTCGGCGCCTGCGCGAGCAGCGAGCGCACGATCGTGGTCTTGCCCGTGCCCACCTCGCCGGTGAGCTGCACGAAGCCGCCGGCCTCGTTGATGCCGTACAGCAGGTGCGCCATCGCCTCCGCGTGCCGCTCGCTGAGGTACAGGTAGCGCGGGTCGGGGGTGATGGAGAACGGCTTTTCGTTGAGGCCGAAGAACGCTAGATACATGGACGGATGAGATTACTCGATCGTGTTGCCGCGCCGCAGCGCCTGGAGGCCGAACCGCGCGCGCACCTCATCCAGCGTGGAATCGAGGCGCGGGTCGCGGCCGCCTTCACCGGCCGGGCGCGGCTCGCCGCCCACATCGAAAAGGCCGAGCTGCGAGGCCGGGCTCAAGTCGGTCAAGACCACCCCCAGGAGCCGAAGTTTCGCACCGGAGTGCTCGCTGAGCCAGCGCGAGAGCAGCTCGCGGGCCACATTGCGCAGCGTACGCCCCTCGTGCGTGGGCGGCGCGATCGCCCGTTGCCGGGTGAACGTCGCAAAATCATGACGGCGGATCTTCACGCCCACTCGCCCCGCCATCAGCCTCCGGGCCCGCAGCCGCTCGCAGGCGAGGTCCGCGAGCCGGCAGAGCTGCGCATCGAGGCGGCGCGGATCGGCGACGTCCTGTGCGAAGGTATCCTCCGCGCTCAGCGATTTCTCCTCGAGGTCCGGCTGCACGGGCCGGTCATCGAGGCCCGCGGCGCGCTCGCGCATCCTGGGCGTATCGCGGCCGAAGAGCGGCCAGAGGACCGCATCCGTGGCGGCCCGCAGCTCGCCCAGCGTGCGCAGTCCCGCGGCCTCGACTCGTTCGCCAAGCTTGCGCCCGAGCCCGGGCAGACGCCGCACCGACAGCGGATCCAGGATCTCGACGATGCGCTCCTGCGGCACGACCGTCAGTCCGTCGGGCTTGTCCAGGTCCGAGGCGATCTTCGCCACCAGCTTGTTGGTGGCGACGCCGACCGAAGCGGTCAAACCGGTCCGCGCCCTGATGGCCTCCTTGATCCGCCGGGCGATCGCGGCGGGCTCCCCGAGCAGCGCCTGGCTCTCGGAGACATCGAGGTATGCCTCGTCGAGCGAGAGGCCTTGAACGAGAGGAGTGATCTCGTGAAAAACGCCGAATACCTTCCCCGAGACCTCACGGTAGCGCTGCATGCGCGGTGGGATGCAGATCGCGCGCGGGCAGAGCCGCAGCGCCGTGTGCATCGGCATCGCCGAGCGCACGCCGAACTTGCGGACTTCGTAGCTGGCCGCCGCGACCACTCCGCGGCCGCCCGGCCAACCCACTATGACCGGTTTTCCGACGAGCTCGGGGTTGTCGCGCTGCTCCACCGACGCATAGAACGCGTCCATGTCGACGTGGAGGATCGCCCGGCTCATAACGTCAGGAAGCTGTAGGAGGCGGTCGCCGCTATCATCACCGCTCCGAGCACGAAATAAGCGGCCCCGAGCGCGGTCAGCTTGCCCAGCGTGAGCCATACGCCCTGCCCGTAAACCCGCCGCATCGCCAGATAGAAGTAGATCGGGACATAAACGGCGATGGCCGTGTCGATGGGATCGAGCACAACGCCTGACGAAGTGGTCATCCCGAGCAGCGTGCTCAACCCGAGCATCACGAACAGGAACGCGTGGCTATGCAGGAAAAACAGCAGATGCTCGACGTAGTGCCTCGGCGGCCGGAGATAGAGCGGTTTCATCATCAGCGCGAGCAGCGGCAGGAACAGGAACATCGCGCGCTCGAGGTTGTGCTCCACGATCTGGTTGAAACGCTCCACCCCGCCCTGCGCGAGGGCTGTCAGGCAACTCTGCGCCATGCGCGGTCCGAAACGTGCGAGCCAGCCCGCGTGCTGCTCGACGAAGGTTGCCGATTGCGCGCAGAGACGCTGTCGTGCCGCCGCAGTCGGGGCGATGGCTGTGATGTCGCTGCCGGATCCGCTCACGGTGCGCGCCGGCGAATGGGTAACGACTCCCGGTTTCGTGGCGTCGGGGGCCGGGACGACCTTGTAGTTGAACGACTTGCCGTTGTAGCTCACCACGACGTATGAGCGCACGGTCCGCGCGTCCAGGCCGACGATGACGAAGAAGATCACGCTCACCACCAGATACAGCCGCAGCGGCGGCAGGTAGCGCACGCGGCGGCCCTCGAGGAACTCCCGCGTCAGGAACCCGGGCCGGAACAGCAGCGCGATCAGGGTCTGCCAGAGGCGCGAGTCGGCGTGAGTCAAATCCTCTATTGCTTCGCTGATGAAGTGCCAGAAGTGATGAACCGGCTGATCATGGTGGCGCTGGCCGCACTCGCTGCAGTATCTGCCGGCCAGCAGCGCGCCGCAGTTGGCGCACGGCGTTGCCCCGATGACGGACGGCTGAGCCGCGGCGGCTGGTGGGGCTGCGACGGCTGCGCCTGCGGGCGGGGCGGGCTCTGCCGTGGCGGGGCTGCTCATGCCGCGCTCACACAGCCCGGACGGCGGCCCTGGCGTCGGATTCCAGTTGCGTCTCCGCGTGTCCCGCGCTCTGGCGCTCCAGGTCCGCATGCGCGCGGGTTCCGAGCTCGTGCGGCGCGAAGTCGTCCACGTGCACGAGGCTCATCACCTTGCGGTCGTAGTCCCGCAGCGCTGCGGCTTCCGTCTCCGAGACGATCCCCGCCGCCAGCGCTTGTGTGATCTGCCCAGGCAGATCGAGCGCCGTCACGCGTCCAGTCTTGACGCCTTCGACGCGGATGCGCTTCTCGATCGGCTCCAGCGTCTCCGCCAGCCTCAGGGCCTCCTCGAGGAGGCCCAGCGGATTGCCGGGCTCGAGCGTCCAGTAGACATGCTCGCAGAGCCGCTCGCGCGGATCGCCGGCGCGGGTAACGAGCTCCGCGACTCTGCGGCCCAGCCGGTCCGACGGTGCTGAATAGGCGCGTCCGCGTGGGAAGACGACGGTGCGCATCACGCCGGCGAGCAGCCGGTTGGGGAAGTTGCGCAGGAAGCCGTGCAGCTGCTCCTGGGCGTGATAGAGAAGGTTGCGGCACGCCCATTCGACGATCGGCAGATCCTCCGCCGGCCGCCCCTGGTTGTCGTGATGCTTGAGCACCATCGAGGCGAGGTACATCGCCGACAGCACATCCCCGAGCCGCGCCGACAGGCTCTCCTTCTTCTTGAGATAGCCGCCCAGAGTCAACATCGCCACGTCCACGGTGAAGGCGAAAGATGCGCTGAACCGTACGATGTGTTGGTAATACCGGCCGATGGGGCCCGACACCGGCGCGCGGGTGAAGCGTGCGTGGGTGAGCGCCATGACGAGCGAGCGCACGGCATTCGAGATGGTGAAGCCGATGTGCGAGAAAAGCGCCCGGTCGAACTCATCGACGCCGCGGGCGCGATCCGGATCGCGCGCGGCGCTCATCTCCCGCAGCACGAACGGATGGCAGCGCACCGCGCCCTGGCCGAAGATGATCAGATTGCGCGTGAGGAGGTTCGCGCCCTCGACCGTGATGGCGATCGGCACCGACTCGTAGCCGCGGGCCAGGTAATTGTGGGGGCCCAGGCAGATGCCCTTCCCCCCATGCACGTCCATCGCATCGTTGGCGACCTGACGGCCCATCTCCGTAACGTGATATTTGAGCATTGCCGATGGCACTGACGGCTTCTCGCCCCCATCGATGGCGCCCGCGGTAACGGAGCGGGCCGCGTCCATGGTGTACGTCAGCCCCACCATCCGGGCGATTACGGCCTCCACCCCCTCAAACCGCCCCACGGGCATGTTGAACTGCCGGCGGATCCGCGCATACGCCCCGGTCGCCCATACGGCCCCCTTGGCACCGCCGGTGGCGTTCGAGGGCAGGGAGATGCAGCGCCCGACCGACAGCTGCTCGACCAGCATGCGCCAGCCCGCGCCGGCCATGCGGGTGCCGCCGATGATGCAGTCGAGCGGCACGAAGACGTCGCGGCCCTCGATGGGCCCGTTCTGGAACGGGATATTGATCGGGTAATGGCGCCGGCCGATGCTGATACCGGGCGTGTTGCGCGGAATGAGGGCGCAGGTGATGCCGATGTCCGCCCGCTCGCCGAGGAGCTTCTCCGGATCGAACATCCGGAAGGCGAGGCCGATCACCGTCGCGATGGGCGCGAGCGTGATGTAGCGTTTGCTGAAATTGAGCCGAATGCCGACGATCTCGCGGCCCTGCCACATCCCGCGGCAGACGACGCCGGTATCCGGAATGGAGGCGGCATCGGAGCCCGCGCGCGGGCCGGTGAGCGCGAAGCAGGGCACTTCCTCGCCGCGCGCGAGCCGCGGCAGATAGTGGTTTTTCTGCTCCTCGGTACCGTAGTGATTGAGCAGCTCGGCAGGACCGAGGGAATTGGGTACCGCGACGGTGGATGCACAGGTGGCGCTGCGGCTGGCAAGCTTGGCCAGCACGCAGGAGTGCGCGTAGGCGGAGAATTCGAGGCCGCCGTAACGCTTCGGGATGATCATCGCGAAGAAGCCGCGCGACTTGAGGAAGTCCCACACCTGCGGCGGCAGGTCACCCAGTTGATGAGTGATGGCCCAGTCGTCGAGCATCCGGCAGAGCTCCTCGCAGGGCCCTGCAAGGAATGCCTGTTCCTCCGCCGTGAGCTGCGGCGCGCGGGCCGAGAGGAGCTTCGACCAGTTCGGCGCGCCGGTGAACAGCTCCCCGTCCCACCAGACCGTCCCGGCCTCCAATGCCTCCCGCTCCGTCTGCGACATCGCCGGCAGGAGCTTCAGGTAGGCCTTCATGAAAGGCCGGGTGATGATCGCCTTGCGCAGCGGCCGCAGGTTGAGGAGCCACAGCCCAGCGAGCAGCAGCCACAGGAATCCCTTCCACGCCCCCGCCGGCGCCCCGGAGGCGCCGAGAAGGGTGTAGATGACGAGCAGCGCGGTGAAGGTCGCGGTGAACGCGAGCAGCGAGAGGCGGCGGTACGCGAGGAAGAGCACCGCCGCCACGAACACCAGAGTGATGAATCCTCCCAGCATCCTTGGGAGTTTACTCCAGCGCAATCGCGAAGCACGGACCATAGGCACAGGGACGTGCCCGCCGCCGTAGGCGGCGAGCGGCGGGCAAAGGCCGCGCCTTTTGCACGCCGCCGCGCTGGGCCGGGCTGGATGCCCGGATCCAGCGCTTCAGAGCAGGGACTTGACCCCTTCCCGCTCCTCCTTCAGCTCCGCCAGCGTGGCATCCATCCGCTTGCGGCTGAACTCGTCGATCGAGAGCCCCTGGACGATCTGGTATTCCCCATTCTTCGTGGTCACCGGGTAAGAGTAGATCACCCCTTCCGGGATGCCATAGCTGCCGTCCGAGGGGATAGCCATGCTCACCCAGTCGCCTTCCGCGGTCCCGTGCGCCCAGGTATGGACGTGATCGATGGCGGCGGACGCGGCCGATGCGGCCGAGGAGGCGCCCCGCGCCTTGATGATGGCGGCGCCGCGCTGCTGCACCACCGGGATGAAGCTCTGCTCCACCCAGGCGGCATCGACGAGCGACCGCGCCGGCTTGCCCTTGACGAGGGTGTGGCTGATGTCCGGGTATTGCGTGGCGGAGTGGTTGCCCCACACCGTCATGCGGCGGATGTCGCTGACGTGAGTGCCCGTCTTCTCGGCAAGCTGGGACAAGGCGCGATTGTGATCCAGGCGCATCATCGCGGTGAAGTTGCGCGGGTTGAGGTCCTTGGCGTTGGAGCGGGCGATGAGCGCGTTGGTATTGGCGGGATTGCCGACCACCAGCACCTTGACGTTGCGATCGGCGGCCTCGTTGAGCGCCTTGCCTTGGGCGGAGAAGATCTGCGCGTTGGCGAGCAGCAGGTCCTTGCGCTCCATGCCCGGGCCGCGCGGCCGCGCGCCGACGAGCAGCGCCACGTGGCAATCGCGGAACGCGACTTTCGCATCGTCGGTGGCCACGATCCCGTTGAGCCGCGGGAAGGCACAGTCGGCCAGCTCCATGACAACGCCGTTCAGCGCCTGCAGCGCCGGGGTGATCTCGAGCAGATGCAGGTTGACCGGCTGGTCGGGCCCGAGGAGCTGTCCGGAGGCGACACGGAAGGCGAGGGCATAGCCGATCTGGCCGGCGGCGCCGGTGATCGCGACGTTCAAGGCTGGCTTCATGGCGGGCTTTTCGGTTGGCGGGAGGGAAAAGGACCGCGATTCTACTCGCTGCCTCGCCGCCGGCAAATGACCCACGGCCGCGCCTCAGCCCTTATCATTCGGAGTATGGTCGTCGAAGTCATCAGGACCGAGGGGGGGCTCGCGCTGCAGCTGACGGGCGAGTGGCGGGCGCTCGCGTACCGGCAGATCGATACGGCCCTCGCGGCCGTGGACCTGTCCGGCGCGCACCGCATCGAGATCGCCACCGACCGGCTCGCCGCGCTCGACCTGACAGGCGCCTGGCGCCTGCGGGAATTCGTGCGGCACGCGCGCGCGGCGGGCGCGGAGGTGGCTTTCGCCGGCACGCCGCCGGATCAGCTGCGCCTGGTGGACGATACTTTGCGGCCGATCGAGGCGGAGGCTGAGGGGACAGCCCCGGGCGCCGTGAAAGGACTTCGCGAGGAGCTCACGGAGCTGCCCGCCGAGGCCGAGGTCGCAACGCTCACTTTCATCGGCCGCCGCGCGGTGACTCTCTGGCGCGATATGATCGGTGCGCTCGCCTTCCTCGGCAGGCTCAGCGCCACGGCGCTCGGTGCGCTGCCGCATCCGCGGGGCCTGCGCCCGACCTCGATCGCGCGGCACGTATACGACACCGGGATCACCGCCATCCCGATCGTGGCGCTGATCGCCTTCCTCATCAGCGTCATCATCGCCTACATGAGCGCGCAGCAGCTGCGCGGCTTCGGCGCGGAGATCTTCGTGGTCGACCTCGTCACCATCGGCGTGCTGCGCGAGCTCGGCGTACTGCTCACCGCCATCATCGTCGCGGGCCGCTCCGGCAGCGCCTACGCGGCCGAGATCGGCTCCATGAAGCTCAATGAGGAGGTCGATGCGCTGCAGGCGACCGGCGTCGACCCCTTCGAGGCGTTGGTGCTGCCCCGCGTGCTCGGGCTGGTCATCTCATTGCCCCTTCTCACCGTCGTCGCGGACCTGATCGGCCTGGTCGGCGGCGCAGTGCTGTGCGCATACCTGCTGCACATGCCGCTCGACCAGTACGTCACCCGGGTGAGTCAGGCCATCTCCGCCACTACTTTCTGGGTCGGCATCATCAAGGCTCCGGTCTTCGCCGTGCTCATCGCCATGGCCGGCACTCACAGGGGCATGCAGGTGCGCGGCTCCTCGCGGGAGCTCGGCCGGCTCACCACCGTCGCGGTGGTCCAGGCCATCTTCCTGGTGATCCTGGCCGATGCCCTCTTTGCCGTGCTCTTCATGGAGATCGGCGTTTGATCTACCCCATCCTGGAGGTGTGCGGCCTGGTCAACCGCTTCGGCTCCCAGGTGGTCCACGACGGCCTCGACATGGAGGTCCGCGAGGACGAGGTGTTCGGCATCGTCGGCGGCTCCGGGACCGGCAAGTCGGTACTCCTCAGGAGCGTACTCGGCCTGCAGCGCCCACAGGCCGGCACGATCCGCATCGAGGGGCATGACATCACGCAGCTCTCCGGCGGCGCGCTGCGCGCCGTGAAGGCGCGCTACGGGGTGACCTTCCAGCAGGGCGCGTTGTATTCCTCGCTCGACGTGCTGCAGAACGTGCAGCTGCCCATGCTCGAGTACATGCAGGACCTCTCCCCGTCGGCGCGCGACGAGCTGGCGATGCTGAAAATCCGCCTCGTGGGTCTTCCCGCGGACGCTGCGCGCAAATATCCTGCGGAGCTCTCCGGGGGCATGGTCAAGCGGGCCGCCCTGGCGCGGGCGCTGGCGCTCGACCCCCGGCTGCTGTTCCTGGACGAGCCGACCTCCGGACTCGATCCGATCGGCGCGGCGGAGTTCGACGAGCTGATGCTGTACCTGCAGAAGCAATTGCGCTTGACCGTGGTGATGATCACGCACGACCTCGACTCCATCTTCCGCACCTGCAACCGCGTCGGTGTGATCGTGGACCGTCGCATGGAGACAGACACGTTGGACCGCATCGTCGAGCATCCACACCCCTGGATACAGGCTTACTTTCACGGCGATCGCGCCAGCATTCACCTCAAGGTGGCCCATGGAGCGTGAAGCAAACTATGCCGCGGTTGGCGCGTTCGTACTGTTGGTGGCGCTGGCGGCGGCGCTCTTCGTCTACTGGTATTCGGGCACCCGCGTGCACCGGACGTATGAGCGCTACGAGATCTATTTCAACGGCAGCGTCAGCGGCCTGGAGCAGGGCGCGGCGGTCAGATATCTCGGCGTGCGGGTCGGCCGCGTCGTGGAGATGCGCATCGATCCGCGCGATGCGGGCCGCGTGGAGGTGATCGCCGCCATCGAGTCCACGGCGCCGATTTCCCCCCGCACCGTCGCGGAGCTCAACCTGCAGGGCGTGACCGGACTGCTCTACATCGATCTGCAGCAATCGGCGCTGCCGGCGCCGCCGTCGGTGCCGAGCCTCGAATACCCGGTGATCCGCGCGGCGCCATCCCAGTTCGATGTGTTCATGGCGCAGCTTCCCCGCCTGTCAGCGGCCGCCGGGGGCGTGATCCAGCGTTTGAACCGGCTGTTGAGCGATCAGAACATAGACGACGTTTCGCGCAGTCTCGACAACCTTTCGCAGGCGAGCACCTCGCTGCCGCAGACGATTCGTAACGTCAACGCGCTGCTGACGCAGCTTCGCACTGCGACGGCGGAGCTCGCCTCCACCGCCGGCAGCGCCCGCAAGGTGATGGATACCGCCGGTCCGCAGGTCGTCACGACCATGCAGCGCCTGCAGACAGTGGCTGCCAACCTCTCGCAGGCTACCGACCAGCTCGACAAGATGATCGCGGAGAATCGGGCCGACGTCCGCTCCTTCGCGCGCTCCAGCTTGCCGGAGCTCGAAAGCTTCGTACGCGAGGGCCGCGCGGCCGCCAAGGACATCCGCCAGCTCTCCGAGAGCCTGCGCCGCAATCCGTCGCAGCTCCTCTACCAACCGGCCCGCGCGGGCGTGGAGATTCCGCAATGACACCCTGGAAGCCGCTGCTGCGGATCGGGCCGGTTCTGCTCGCCCTGGCGCTCAGCGGATGCTCGAGCCTGCTGCACAGCGATGCCGCGCCCGTGCAGGTCTACACCCTCCGGGCGGGATCTGCCGCGGCCGGCGATGGCGCCGATCCGCCCGCGGCCCTCGCTGCCTCGCTGCGCGTGGCGCATCCGCTTGCCGGGCCCGGCCTCGGGACATCTCAGATCGTGCTGTTGCAGCCCGATCACCGCTTGAACGTCTATGCGGCCAGCGCTTGGGCGGCCGACACGCCCGCGCTCATCGAGTCGCTGGCTGTCGCGACCCTGCGCGACTCCGGCCACTGGCGCTCGATCGAGGATGCGGAGAGCCCTTTCCCCTCCGATTATCTCCTGCAGATCTCCATCCGCCGTTTCGATGCCGACTACTCCGGAGGTCAGGGCATCGCTCCCACAGTGCGAGTGACGCTCGATTGCACGCTGGGCAAGGAGGAAGGGCGCGACATCGTCGCAACCTTCGTGGCGAGCGGATCCGCTGTCGCGGGTGCCAACCGCCTGGGCGCCGTCGTCGCCGCTTTCCAACAGGCCACCAACGCCGCAATGGCGGCGCTCTCGCAAGAGACCTCAGCGGCAATCCGCCGGGGTGCGAGGAACGCACGGGCGGATGGCCGGTCCGCGGTCGTGCAGCCTGCCGGCAAGCCCTGACTTGAAATACCGCCACGAGCATCACGCCGGCAACTTCGCGGACGTCCACAAGCATGTGACGCTGCTGGCGCTGCTCGCCGCCTTGAAGCGCAAGGAGAAGGGCTTTCTCTACCTCGAGACCCACGCCGGCCGGGGCGCCTACGATTCGTCGGGGGCGGACGGCGAATCGGCCAGCGGTATCGGGCGGCTCGATGCGCAGCGTCTCTCGGAGGCAGCAGGGCCGTCCGCCGCCGAAGAGATTCGCCACTATCTGGCACGAGTGCAGCTGCTGCGCCGCGAGCGCCGGCAGCCGCGGCTCTATCCCGGCTCTCCGCTGCTCGCCGCCAGCGAGTTGCGCCCGCAGGACCGCGCGGTTCTGATCGAGCAGCAGCCCCCCGAGGCGCGCGCGCTCGAGAGGGCGTTGTCCGCTCAGGCGCAGGGACGTGCCCGGCCGCCGCGGGTGGCCGGGTCTCGGGCAAAAACCACGCCTTTTGACCGAGACGGCGCTGGGCCGGGCAGGAGCCCGGATCCAGCGCCTCATATCACGGTTGAGATCGGTGACGGCTTCGAGCGCCTGCGCGCCTGGCTGCCGCCGCCCGAGCGCCGCGGGTTGACCTTCATGGATCCGCCCTACGAGGAGAGCCGCCGGGACTTCGAGCGGACCCGGCATGCGGCCGCGGAGGCGCTGCGGCGCTTTCACACCGGCGTGGTGGCGATCTGGTATCCGATCAAGGACGAGCGCGACACATCGGCCTGGCATGTGGCACTCGCGGGCGAGCTCGATTGCGGCCTGCTCGCGGCGGAGCTGTCACTCTATCCGCGCGATTCCCGGGTGGCGCTCAACGGCTCCGGCATGCTCATCCTCAATCCTCCCTACCAGCTCGCCGAGCGGATGGAAACGTGGCTGCCGCAGCTGCACGCCTGCCTCGACTCGGGGCACGGCGGCCGCACGAGCGTGCGAAATCTGAAGGCCTGAGCGCTCATCCGTGTCGGCCGGGACCGTGACGGCGGCGTGGCAAGGGAGCAGAATCCGCTCAATGAGCGGCACGGTCGATCAGTACGGGGTCGTGGGTCACCCCGTGGCCCACAGCCTCTCACCCTTCATCCATGCCATGTTCGCGCGCCAGACCGGACAGGCCATGAGTTATCGCCTCTTCGACTTCGCACCGGAGGTGCTCGAGGAGCGCATCACCGCGTTCTTCACCCAAGGAGGGCGCGGTCTCAACATCACGCTGCCTTACAAGATGGCCGCCGTGGCGCGCGCCGACGAGCTGACCAGCCGGGCCCAGCACGCGGGCGCCGTCAACACGCTGGCCATGCGCAAGGACGGCACCATACTCGGCGACAACACCGATGGCGTCGGACTCACGCAGGACCTTTGCGTCAATCAGCGCGTCATCGTGACGCGCCGGCGCGTTCTGGTCATCGGCGCCGGCGGCGCCGTCCGCGGGGTGCTGGCGCCGCTCCTTGCGCTGGGGCCGGAGGTCATCGTGATCGCCAATCGCACGGCGGATCGCGCCAAGGCGCTTGCCGCGACTTTCGCGCAGATGGGCAACGTCGAGGGCGTCGGCTTCCGCTACATCGCGGGCGGCCCCTACGATCTCGTGATCAACGCCACGTCCGCCAGCCTCACCGGCGAGATACCCGACGTACCGGTCGCCGTCATCGGTTCGGACACGTTCTGCTATGACATGGCGTATGGAAAGGGTGACACGCCATTCGTTCGTTGGTGCGTGGAGCTCGGCTGCCGCGCGGCCGCATCCGGCTGGGGAATGCTGGTCGAGCAGGCGGCGGAGTCCTTCCGCCTGTGGCGCGGCGTCAGGCCCCTCACCGGGCCGGTGCTCGCGGCGCTCACCTCATCGTAACGAGCTCCTCGGCGCTGGTGGGGTGGATGGCCACGGTGTCGTCGAAGTCCTCCTTGGTGGCGCCCATCCTCATGGCTACCGCAAAGCCCTGCATCATCTCGTCCGCGCCCGGGCCGACGACGTGCACGCCAACGACCCGCCGAGTGGGTCCCACGGTCACCAGCTTCATGTCACAGCGCGGCTTGGCCGTCGTGAGCGCGTGGTACATCGGGATGAAGCTCGATTTGAAGACGGTGACGGCCTCATCACCGTAGTCGTCGCGCGCGGCCTGCTCGGACAGGCCGACGGTGCCGATCGGCGGATGCCCGAACACGACAGTCGGGATGTTGCGGTAGTCGAGGTGCCGGTCGCCCTTGCCCCCGAAGAGGCGATCGCTCAGGCGCCGGCCGGCGGCGATCGCCACCGGCGTGAGCGGCGCCCGGCCGGTTATATCGCCGATGGCGTACACGCCCGCGGCGCTCGTGCACTGATACTTGTCCGTGACGATGAACCCGTAGGCATCGAGCTCCACGGCCGCCCGATCCAGCCCCAACTCCTCCACCGCGGGCGCGCGCCCGATGGCCCAGAGCACGCAGTCGAACCGCTCGAGCCGTCTGCCGTCGCGCAGCGAGAGCGCCAGGCTTCCGCGGTTGTCGCAGTCGAGCGCCGACGGCCACGCCTGTGTAACGATGCTCACGCCGTCGTCGCGGAGGATCTTCAGCATCGACTCCCCGATCATGGAGTCGAAATGCTTCAGCATGGTCTCGCCGCGCAGGATGAGGGTCACGTCGGAGCCCAGCGACGCGAAGATGCCCGTCAGCTCGATGGCGATATAGCCGCTGCCGACGATAGCGACTCGCTCCGGCCTGCGGGGCAGCTCGAAGAAGCCGTCGGAGGTGATGCCGAGCTCCGCGCCTGGGATGGGCGGCAGCAACGGACGGCCGCCGGTAGCGATGATGATGTGCGGGGCGGAGAGTGAGGACCCCGCCGCCTCCACGGTCCGGCCGTCCACGAAATGCGCGCGGCCGCGGACGAGGCTCACTCCGCGCTTGGCGAGATTGGCCTCGTAGATGCCATTCAGGCGCAGCACATAGGCATCACGCTTCTGCTTGAGCAAGGCCCAGTCGTGCTCCCCGGCCGAGAGCGCAAAGCCGTAATCCGGCGCATCGCGCAGGCCCTCGGCGAGACCGGCCGCGTTCCACATGACTTTTTTCGGCACGCAGCCGACGTTCACGCAGGTGCCGCCGAGGCGGTGCGACTCCACCAGGGCGACCCTGGCCCCGTATTCCGCCGCGCGCTGCGCCGCGGCCAGCCCACCGCTGCCGCCGCCGATGACAATCAGGTCGAACTCACTCATTATCGGATTGTAGTATGAAGCGCTGAATCCGGGCTCCTGCCCGGCCCGGCGCGCCTCGGGCAAAAAGCGTGGTTTTTGCCCGAGGCTCGCTCGGCGGGCGAAGCGGTGCTTCGCTGAAAGGCACCGCCTCGCCCTACGGCGGCGGGGCACATCCCTGTGCCTTGCTTCCAGGTCGCGAGGTGCAATTGCAACCAGCTCGAATGATAGGTGTGTGATGGACAATCCACTGCTCGCCGAGGAGCCGCTGCCGCCGTTTCCCCGCATCCGCCCGGAGCACATCGAGCCGGGAGTGCGCGAGGTGCTGTCCCGGGCGCGAGCGCGGATAGGGGAGATTGCCGCGCGGGATACCCCGACCTTCGCCGCCGTCGTCGAGCCGCTCGAGGAGCTGCACCATGGGGTCGCGCGCGCCTGGTCGCCCGTCAGCCATCTGAACGCCGTGCTCAACTCCGAGGCGCTGCGCACCGCCTACAACACCTGCCTGCCGCTTCTCTCGGCCTACCAGACGGATCTCGCGCAGAGCGAGCCGCTCTATCGGGCTTACCGGGCGATCGAGGAGCGGGAAGGCGCCGCGCTCGATGCGGTGCAGCGCCGCGTGCTCGAGCACGCGCTGCGGGACTTCCGGCTCGCCGGCGTCGGACTCGGCGCCGCCGACAAGCAACGCTTCAAGGACGTGATGCTGGAGCTGACCGGTCTGCAGGCGAAGTTCGAGGAGAACGTGCTCGATGCGACCAACGGCTGGAGCTACCGTGTCACCGACGGTGCTCTGCTGCGCGGTCTCAACGAAATGCTCATCGACCAGGCGCGCCGTCGCGCCCACGATCAGCGGCTCGAAGGCTGGGTCCTGACACTCGATCAGCCGACCTACGTTGCCGTCGTGACCGACGCGGAGTCTGACGTCCTGCGCCGCGCCTTTTACGAGGCGTGGACCACGCGCGCCTCCGATCAGGGCCCCAATGCGGGCAAATGGGACAACGCGGACGTCATGGAGCAGATCCTGCGCAAGCGCCACCAGGCCGCGGGCATCCTCGGCTTCGGCAACTACGCGCAATACGCGCTCGCCACGCGCATGGCGCACAGCGTCCCGGAAGTCATGCAGTTTCTCGAGGAGCTGTCGCGATCGGCCCGGCCCGCGGCCGTGCAGGAGTTCGAGGAGCTCGAGGCTTTCGCCGGGCATCGGCTGGAAGCATGGGACGTCGGCTTCTACGCGGAGCGGCTGCAGCGCGAGCGCTACACCGTCTCGCAGGAGGAGATGCGCCCCTACTTCCCGCTGCCGCGGGTGCTTGCCGGGCTGTTCGAGGTCGCCGAGAAGCTCTTCGACGTGCGTATCCGGGAGCGTAGCGGCGCCCCGGTGTGGCACCCGGACGTGCGCTTCTTCGAGATCGAGAGCGCCGCGGGGCGGCCTGTCGGCAGCTTCTTTCTCGATGCTTACGCCCGGCCCAACAAGCGCAGCGGCGCCTGGATGGACGAGTGCATCGGGCGCAAGCGCCTCGCCTCCGGCTCGGCGCTGCCGGTGGCCTACCTCGTCTGCAACGTATTGCCCCCGGGCGAGGGCCGGCCGGCCCTCCTCACTCACGACGACGTGCTGACACTCTTCCACGAGTTCGGGCACGGCCTGCACCATCTGCTCACCCGCGTCGACTATCCGAGCATCGCCGGGATCAACGGCGTTGCCTGGGATGCCGTCGAGCTGCCGAGCCAGTTCATGGAGAATTACGCGTGGCACCCGGACGTGCTCAGCAGGATTTCCAGTCATTTCCAGACAGGGGCGCCCCTGCCGGCGCAGACGCAGGAGCGGCTGCGCGCGACGCGCAGCTTTCATGCGGGACTGCAGATGATGCGCCAGCTCGAGTTCGCGCTCTTCGACTTCCGCTTGCATGCCGAGTACTCCCCGGAGCGGGGCGGCCGCGTGCGCGAGCTGCTGCGGGAGGTACGCCGGGAGGTCGCGGTCGTGCCCGCCCCGGAATGGAACCGGTTCGCCAACAGCTTTGGACACATCTTCGCCGGCGGCTATGCGGCCGGGTACTACAGCTACAAATGGGCCGAGGTCCTGGCCGCGGACGCCTTCTCGGCCTTCGAGGAGCGGGGCGTTTTCGATCGCGCCACCGCCGCGCGATTCCTGGATTCCATCCTCTCCCGGGGAGGCAGCCGGGACGCTCTGGACGCCTTCATCGAGTTCCGTGGGCGCCGCCCCGACATCCGCCCGCTGCTGGCTCAGCACGGGATAGCCGCCCCCGGCGAGACAGCCGGCTGACCTCTATCCGGCGCGCAGCGCCGCTATTCGTACGGGCTTGGCGCAGCCAGCCCCGTTGCGACCTGCGCGCCAGCGCATAAAACTGTGCGGTGCTTCGCAGTGGCGGGGAGGGGGCGGCTCCTAGACTGACCCGAATCTCGCTCCCGGGGAACGGCCGCAGGCCGTGCGACAGACCACCAGAATGAGCAGCGCCCGGCGCAGTGACTTCGACGTAACCAATTCCGTCCAGGTGAGCTCCCCGGAGGCGGTGCTGCGCGCCGTCGAGGCGCTCTACCGGCCCACCTGGCCGGACGCGCCCCTGGAGCCCTTGCGCCGGTCCTTCCGCCACTTCGGGGCGCTGTTCGCGGGCGAAGTCCCCGGCTTCCATGGCGTGGACACCGTCTACCACGACCGACAGCACACGCTGGACATCACCCTGGCTCTGGCGCGGCTGCTCGTCGGCTATGAGCGCCAGGCGCCCGAGGCTCAGCGCCTGGGGGGTGAGCGGGCGGTGGCGGGCCTCATCACCGGCCTTTTCCATGACGTCGGGTATCTGCGCCGCGCCGACGATCAGGACTCGCGCAATGGCGCGGAATTCACCCGCATCCACGTCAGCCGCGGCTCCCGTTTTCTGGAGGAATTCCTGCCCGAGGTCGGGCTCGCTCCCTGGGCGCCGGTCGCGCGCGAGATCATCCACTTCACCGGCTACGAGCTGCCCTTCGCCGAGATCGAGGCGCGGGTGCCCGATCCTCGCGACATCATGGTGGGCCACCTCCTCGGCACCGCCGACATGATCGCCCAGATGGCCGACCGCTGTTACCTCGAGAAGTGCCGCGACCGGCTGTACGCGGAATTCGTCCTCGGGGGAGTCGCCCTGCCGATCGCCGCCAATGGCGGCCGCCAGGTGAAGTACGCCTCGGGCCTGGACCTGCTGCGCCAGACCCCGGACTTCGTGGCGGAAGTGCGCGAGAAGCGCCTGGACGGGGAGTTCGGCTCCGCCTATCGCTACCTCGAGATCCTCTATGGCGGCAGAAATCCCTACATGGAAGCCATCGACCGCAACGTCGATTATCTGCGCCAGGTGCTGCGCAGCGAGAACTGGCGGCTGCTGCGGCGCAAGCCGCCGATCTTTTCAGCGGTATCCGACCCCATGTCCACCATGCGCGGGCTGATGGTGGGCTACATAAAGAAAGTGTGGTCGGGGTATTAGTGATGGTTTAAGCCAGGGGCGGCGGTTAATATCAGGGGCTGATCAGAGCGATTAGCCCCCTTTTGACCGCTGCCAACCTCAAGCTGAAGTACGCGAGCGCCGCATTTGCGGTCGTGCTGCTTGCGACCGCGGCCGTCATCGGATTCTTCGTCTGGCGGCACCCGCCCGATACGCTCACCGTTCAGGGGGTCAGCGGGCTCGCGCTGCTCGGTAGTCTCGCCGCGGCGGTGATCGCGTGGCGGGCGGCGCGCGGCATCCAGTCCTCGACGGCGGCGCTCATCCGCAGCGCCGATCGCGTCGGGCAGGGCGATTACACCCGGCAGATCGAGGTGCGCCGCAGCGACATCATCGGCGAGCTGGAGCAGGCGCTCGAGCGCATGCGCTCGCGGCTGCGCCAGTCGACCATCCACAAGAATTACCTGCACAATGTCCTCAACAGCATGACGGACGCCGTGTTCGTCACCTCTCCCGACGGCGTGGTGAAGGTGGCCAACTCCTCGGCCTGCAAGCTCCTCGGCTACGGCGAGGAGGAGATCCTGGGGCGAAGCATCATCGCGCTCCTGGATGAGCGCGAGCGCGAAGGCTTCGACCTGCTGGAGGCCGCGCAGGAGACGCGGGAGACCGTGGTGCGGACACGGGCCGGCCAGACGATCCCGGTGTCGCTCACCGGCTCGCGGATAGAAAGCGCCGACCCGCAATTCCAGGGCAACATCTTCGTCGCGCGCAACATCACCGACCGCAAGCGCGCGGAGCGGCGCATCCGCTATCTCGCCCGCTACGATGCGCTCACCAAGGTTCCCAACCGCATGCAGTTCCATCACGTGCTGCAGCAGACCATCGCGCGCGGTCTGCGCAGCGGGCAGGCGGTGGCTCTCCTGTACCTCGACATCGACCGGTTCAAGGAGGTCAACGATACCTTCGGTCACGGGGCCGGCGATCGCGTGCTCGAGGTGCTGGCGGAGCGGCTGACCGGGGCGCTGCCGAAGGGCGCGCTGCTCGGACGTCTCGCGGGCGACGAGTTCGCCTTGGTGCTCGACGGCCTCCCGGCGGAAGCCGACAACCGCGGTCCGATCGCGCACCTCGCGCGCGCTGTGCTCACGGAGGTGAGCCGTGCGTTCCAGTTGAATCAGCACGAAGTGTTTCTCACGGCGAGCATCGGCATCGCCTTCTGCCCGCGGGATGCGGAGAACGTCATCGACCTCATCCGCAACGCCGATGCGGCGATGTACTACTCGAAGCAGAACGGCGGCAATACCTTCGCCTTCTACTCCCCCGAAATGAACGCCGCGGCCGTCGAGCGGCTGATCCTGAAGAGCAAGCTGCGCCGCGCGCTCGAGCGCGACGAGCTCGTGATCCGCTACCAGCCCAAGGTGGATCTGGCCAACGGCCGCATCATCGGCGCCGAGGCGCTGCTGCGCTGGCGTCTGCCGGGACACGGCGACATCCCGCCGTCGCAGTTCATCCCGCTCGCGGAGGAAACCAACCTCATTCTCGACATCGGCGAGTGGGTGTTGAATCGCGTCTGCATGGATTACCGGCAGATGCAGGCCGAGATCGGCGATCCGGGCCGCATCTCGCTCAACCTCTCGCTGAAGCAGCTGCGCCAGGCGAGCTTCATCCTGCGCTGCCGCTCGGTGTTCCGCCGGCACGGCGTCTCGCCGACTGCCTTCGAGCTCGAGATCACCGAGACCACGCTGATGGCGGACGCCAAGCGGACATTGCGCCTGCTCGATGAGCTTTACGCGATGGGCCTGCACCTGTCGATCGATGACTTCGGCACGGGGTATTCCTCCCTCTCCGCCCTGCAGCAGTTTCCCATCGACACGCTCAAGATCGACCAGTCCTTCGTCCGCGACGTTGGCGACAACGCCGGCAACGCCACCCTGGTGCGCACGATCATCGAGATGGGGCGCAACCTGGAGATCGACGTCATCGCCGAGGGCGTCGAGTCGGTCAGCCAGCTCGAATTCCTGCGCCGCAACGGCTGTCATTTCGGGCAGGGAAGATTGTTCGGCGAGCCGCTGAAGGCCGAGGAGCTGCTCGGCCTGCTGCAGCGCCAGGCGTCCTCAGGCCCGGCTTTCAGGCGCTATGTGCAGGATTCCGCCGCGCTCGTCGTTGGCAAGCCCGGTGCCTGACGCACCCAGGCCCGGATGGCCCTGATGCGCGCCCGATGACGGCGGCTTCGCGCGCTCGCTGACGGCCGCTCCATGCTCACGCTCTCTGACGTCCGCCTGCGGCGCGGACCGCAGATTCTCATCGACGCCGCGACCTGCAGCGTCTTTCGCGGCGAAAAAGCGGGCATCGTCGGCCGCAACGGCTGCGGCAAGTCGACTCTGCTGGCGTTGATCCGCGGCGATCTCACACCCGATGCGGGGGAATACCGTGCGCCGCCCGGTCTCGCCATTGCGTCCGTCGCGCAGGAGCTGCCGGAGACCGATGCAACGCTCGGCGACTACATCCGCGGCGGGGATCTGGAGCTTGCGCAGCTCGAGCGGCGGATCGAGGAGATGCACGACGTCGCGGTGAGCGATGCGGCGGAGCGCACAGCCGACGGCGCGCGCGTGGCAATGCTGCACGCGGAGTACGACCGCTTGGGCGGCTATGCCGCGCGCAGCCGCGCCGGCCAGCTTGCCGCGGGCCTCGGCTTCGCGCCGGATGATCTGCAGCGTCCCGTGCGCCGGTTCTCCGGCGGTTTGCAGATGCGCGCCAACCTCGCCCGCGCGCTGATGCGCCGTTCCGACGTGCTGCTGCTCGATGAGCCTACGAACCACCTCGATCTCGACGCGGTGCTGTGGCTCGAGAGCTGGCTGCAGAGTTATCCCGGCACGCTGCTGCTCGTCTCTCATGACCGCGAATTCCTGGATGGCGTCGTCGGGCGCATCCTGCACATAGAGGGGGGCCAGCTGCGCGGCTACGCGGGGAACTACAGCGCGTTCGAGATGCAGCGCGCGGCGGAGGCCGAGCGTACGCAGGCGATGCTGGCGAGTCAGCAGCGCGAGCGCGCGCGAGTGGAGAGCTTCGTCACTCGCTTTCGCGCGCAGGCCAGCAAAGCGCGCCAGGTGCAGAGCCGCCTGAAATGGCTGGCTCGCCTGCCGCAGATTGCGCCTCTGCACCTCGAGGAGGGCTTCGGCTGGGAATTCGCGGCGCCGGTGAAGTTGCCCAGGCCTCTGCTGACGCTCGAGCACGTTGCGGCCGGATACGGTGACCGCCGCGTACTGCAGGACGTATCGGTGAGTGTCAGTCCCGGCGATCGCATAGGCATTCTCGGCCGCAACGGCGCCGGCAAATCGACGCTGATGCGGGTACTGGCCGCACAGCTGCAGCCGCTGGGCGGCGGAATGGAAACCGCGCCCGAGGTCGCGACGGGGTTCTTCGCGCAGCTCGAGCTCGAGCATCTCGATGCGGACGGCACCGCACTAGCCGAGCTCGAGCGCCGCGGCGGCCCCGACCAGCAGCGCTGGAGCGAGCTCGACCGGCGCAATCACCTCGGCCGCTTCGGCTTCCGCGGCGAGCGCGTGTTCGAGCCGACACGCCAGTTCTCGGGCGGCGAGCGCGCGCGGCTCGCACTTGCCATACTCGTCGCGCGCAAGCCGAACCTGCTGCTGCTGGACGAGCCTACCAACCATCTGGATCTCGACATGCGCCACGCGCTGCTCATGGCGTTACAGGACTTCGCCGGCGCGGTGGTGATCGTGTCGCATGATCGCGCGCTGTTGCGCGGCGCGTGCGACCGGTTTCTTCTGGTGGCCAATGGCGCCGTAGTGCCCTTCGACGGCGATCTCGAGGACTATGCCGCCTGGCTCGCGCGCGGCGCCGGCTCTCCTCGGGCGGCAGACTCCGAGAGCTCAGGGGCATCGGCAACCCCCTCTCGCCGCGAGCAGCGCCGCCTCGAGGCGCAGGTGCGCAACCGCCTCACCCCTCTGCGCGCCGAGCAGCGCGAGCTCGAGACTCAGCTCGAGCGGTTGCTGGCCGAGCGGCGGGAGATCGAGTCGGGTCTCGCCGATCCGGCGACCTACGCGGCCGCGACTGTCGAGGAGCAGCGGCGCCTGAGCGCCCGTCACGGCGAGCTGTCGCGGCAGATCTGCGCTCTCGAGGAGCGCTGGCTCGAAGTCGCCTCGAAGCTGGAAGCGGCTGGACAATAGGGCCGAGCCGCGCGGGTAACCGCCATTTCTATACGATTACCCCAGTTTCTCGGGGGACCGGACGCGAAGAGGCGCCGATAAGCTCCCGGCGCATGAGCCTTGCGATGGTTGGCGCAAAGCTGGTGCGCAGTCCCGGACTCACCGGCGATCATGTTCGGACTCTCCTGGCGGCGGCGGAGGGTGACCGGGAGAGGATCTGTCAGCCGGAAATCCTCGCTCGCGTGAATTTGCCGCCGGCGGCGCGCGAGTTCCTGCTGCGTCCCGATCGGGAGGCGCTTGCGGCCGATCTCGAATGGCTGCGCACGAGCGGTGCGCGGCTGCTCTTGTGGGGGGATGCCGACTATCCGCAGCCGTTGGCGGCGATAGCGGGCGCACCTGCGGCGATTTACGTGACCGGGAATGCCGCGGCACTGAGCATGCCGCAGCTTGCGATGGTCGGGGCCCGCAGGGCTTCGCCGTTGGGACGCGCGATCGCCCGGGAGCTCGCCGGCGCGTTGGCGCAGGCGGGCCTCACCATCACCAGCGGCCTGGCAGCCGGGATCGATGCGGCGAGCCACGAAGGGGCGCTGGGCGCGGGCGGGCATACCGTGGCGGTGCTTGGCGCCGGACTCGATCGCATCTATCCGGCCGAGAATGCCGGCTTGGCGGCGCGCATCCAGGCGGCAGGGGCGCTGGTCTCGGAGTTCCCCCCGGGGACGAGACCGCAACGGCGGCACTTTCCGCGCCGCAACCGCATCATCAGCGGCCTCGCGCTCGGAACGCTCGTGGTCGAGGCCGCCCAGCGCAGCGGGTCCCTCATCACCGCCGACCGGGCGTTGGAGCAGGGGAGAGAGGTCTTCGCGGTGCCCGGCTCGATCCGCAGTCCGCTCTCCTGGGGATGCCACCGGCTGATCCGCGAAGGGGCGCACCTCGTCGAAGGCGCGCCGGATGTCCTGGCTGAAATCCAATTTAATTTTATAAATCAAAGACTTAGAAGTACGGGTCGGGGTGGCCGGGAAGGCCGCGGAGCGCCCCCCGCCGGCGGCGCCCCATTGGACAAGGAGTATGAAATGCTGTTAGATGCGCTCGGTTTCGAACCCGCGACCATCGATGCGCTCATGGCCCGCTCAGGCTTGTCCGGCGAGTCGATCGCCTCGATGTTGCTGATTCTCGAGCTTGAAGGGCGCATCGCGCCGTATCCCGGCGGCCTTTACGGCCGACTATCCAAATGACCACCGGCAGTGTTCTGAAAGTGCTGATTTACGTTTACGACCACTACATGCTGGCCGATCCGGCGGAAGTGCCGGAGCGGCACCACATGCTCGAGGACCTGCAGAAGCGAGGCTTCTCGGTGAGTGAGGTCGTGCACGCGATGGAATGGCTGTCGGCGCTGGTTGCTGACCAGCGGGCCTCGCCCGGACCGGCGGACATGGAGCCCGCTCCCGGGGCGTTGCGCCTCTTCGCCGATGGCGAGCTGTCGCGTCTGTCGGCCGACTGCCGCGCCTTCCTCATGCTGATGGACTGCCAGCACGTACTCACTGCCCGGCAGCGGGAGCTCGTCATCGAGCGCGCACTGGCTCTGGACGTCGATGAGATCGACGTCGAGCAGCTGAAGTGGGTCGTGCTCCTCGTCCTCTCCAGCCACCCCGGGCAGGAGCTGGCGTTCGCCCGCTTCGAGAGCGTCATGTCGGCGGACGCCGGCACCGTCCGGCACTGATCCAGCCGAAGGACTCGCTGCTACATGGCTGACAATCTGGTCGTGGTCGAGTCGCCCGCCAAGGCGAAGACGATCAAGAAGTACCTGGGCAAGGACTTCGAAGTCCTGGCCTCCTACGGCCACGTTCGCGACCTCGTGCCGAAGGAGGGCGCGGTCGATACCGAGCGCGGCTACGCGATGCGTTACCAGGTGCTCGAGAAGAACGAGCGTCACATCGAGAGCATCGCCCGCGGGCTCGCGAAGTCGAAGGCGCTCTACCTCGCCACGGACCCTGACCGCGAGGGTGAGGCGATCGCCTGGCACCTGAAGGAGATTCTCAAGTCGCGCGGCGAGCTCGACGGCAAGGCGGTGCACCGCGTGGTCTTCTACGAGATCACGCGCAACGCGATCCGTGAGGCGGTGGCGCAGCCCCGCGACCTGTCGCTCGACCTGGTCAACGCGCAGCAGGCGCGCCGGGCGCTCGACTACCTGGTCGGCTTCAACCTCTCGCCGCTGTTGTGGAAAAAGGTGCGGCGCGGCCTCTCGGCGGGCCGGGTGCAGAGTCCGGCACTGCGCATGATCTGCGAGCGCGAGGCGGAGATCGCGGCGTTCGTCGCCCAGGAGTACTGGACTTTGGAAGGGTCGGGCACGCACGCCTCGCCGCCCTTCCCGCTGAAGCTCACCGAGTACACCGGGAAGAAAGTCGAGCAGTTCTCTTTCACCAACGAGACGCAAGCCCGCGAGGTCGAGCGCACCCTCCAGGAGGCGGCGCGTGCCGCCGCCGGCGGCCGAACCCCCGGCCAACTGCGCGTCGTCGCGGTGGAGCGCAAGCAGCGGCGGCGCACGCCGGCGCCTCCCTTCACCACCTCGACGCTGCAACAGGAGGCGGCTCGCAAGCTCGGGTACAACGCCCGGCGCACGATGCGCCTCGCGCAACAGCTGTACGAAGGCGTCGATCTTGGTGAGGGCAATGTCGGCCTCATCACCTACATGCGCACGGATTCCGTCTCGCTCGCGGCGGAGGCGGTCCGGGAGATCCGCGAGGTGGCCGGGCGTCTCTATGGCAACGACGAGGTCGCCGAAGAGCCGCGTGTCTACAAGACGAAATCGAAGAACGCGCAGGAAGCCCACGAGGCGATCCGGCCGACGTCGGCTGCCATCACACCGGGCGATGTCGAGGGCAAGATCGACGGTGACCTCTACAAGCTCTACGCGCTCGTATGGAAGCGCGCCGTGGCCTCGCAGATGGCACAGGCGATCTTCGACACGGTAGCGGTCGATATGCTCGCAGGGCCGGACGGTCCCGAGCGCCACGTGCTGCGCGCGAACGGCTCCACGCTGGTCAAGCCGGGATTCATCGCCGTTTACCAGGAGGGGGCCGACGACGTTAAGTCGGACGAAGATGACCACGTGCTGCCCCCGTTGCAGGAGGGCGATCTCATCGACCTCGTCACGCTGCATGCGGATCAGCACTTCACGGAGCCGCCGCCCCGCTACAGCGAGGCCTCTCTGGTGAAGGCGCTGGAGGAGCACGGCATTGGCCGTCCTTCGACGTATGCAACCATCATCTCGACACTCCAGGACCGGGAGTACGTCGAGATGGACAACCGCCGCTTCGTGCCGACCGACATCGGCAAGATCGTGAACCGCTTTCTGACGGACCACTTCCATCGCTACGTGGAGTACGGCTTCACCGCGGCGATGGAGGACGAGCTCGATGCGATATCCCGCGGCGAGGAGGAGTGGACCCAGCCGCTCGACAAGTTCTGGAAGCCCTTCATCCGCCAGGTCGAGCAGATCGAGAAGAACGTCTCGCGCGAGGAAGTCGCGCAGGCGCGGGAGCTCGGCAAGGATCCGGCGACCGGCAAGCCGGTCACCGTGCGGATGGGGCGCTACGGCCCGTTCGTGCAGATCGGTACCAAGGACGATGTCGAGAAGCCGCGCTTCGCCGGGCTGCGGCCCGGGCAGAAGATGGACGCCATCAACCTCGCCGATGCGATGGAGCTCTTCAAGCTGCCGCGCGCGCTCGGCCAGACCGCCGAAGGCGAGCCGGTCGTTGCCAACATCGGGCGCTTCGGCCCGTACGTGAAGTACGGCAGCAAGTATGTATCGCTGAAGGACGATGATCCTTACACAGTGACGTTGGAGCGGGCGCTCGAGGTCATACGCCTGAAGCAGGAGGCGGACGCCAATCGCCTCATCGCCGACTTCGCCGTGGACAGCATCCAGGTGTTGAATGGCCGCTACGGCCCGTACATCACCGACGGCAAGAAAAACGCCAAGGTGCCGAAGGACCGGGAGCCGAAATCGCTGACGCTGGAGGAGTGCCGCACCCTTCTGGCGCAGGCGCCGGAACGGGGCAAAGGCAGGTTCGGGCGTGGCAGGCGAGGCGCGGCGGCGCGCGGCGCCGGCGCACCGGCCGCGCCCGCTCCGCAAGCAAGCTCTACTGCGGGCGCAGCGCGCACATCGGCTCGCGCGAGGCCGTCACGCGCTCGTCCACCGGCGCCCGCCGCCCGCCGCCCGGAAGCCGCTCACGCGGCGGCGCCACGCCGCGCCAGGCCCTCCGCCGCAAAAACCAACGGCTCCAACGGTGAGGCCGTCAGACGCCGCGCCGCTACCGCGAAGAAACCCACGAAGGGCAAGCCGGTCGCGCGCAAAGCGCCCCGCAACCCCCCCCCGGCCCGCACCCGCAGCGCGAAATAACTCCGCTTCACGCTCAGGTCTTTTCTTTCTTCAGGCACAGGGAGGTACCCGGCCGCCGCAGGGCGAGGCGGTGTTTTCAGCGAAGCACTGCTTCGCTCCGCCGAGCGGCGTTGAGCAAAAAACCACGCTTTTTTGCTCAACGCGCCCTGGTCCGCGCAGGATGCGCGGATCCAGCGCCATCAATCAAGGATTGTGGACGACGTCCCCGACCTTGATCGTGTCGGAAGAGCCCACGATCAGCCCGAAGCTGAGTTGCGGATAGGTCTTGAAGACGAGCACTGTGCCGGCCCGCTCATCGGGCAGCCGCACCCGCGGTGCGAGTGATGTACCCATGGAGCCGAGGTGCCGGAGTACCCCGCCATGGGGGCCGTAGGTGTCACGCACCACTTCACCGGCCTGATCCACTTCCAGCACGTTGCCGGGCTCGAGTCCGGCATCCGACCCGCGGTTGATCACCACGATGTCATATTGCCCGGCGAGATCGCTGACCCCGGTGTCCCCCACGATCCAGGCGATCCTGCCGTTGACCTGGGTGGAGGGGGCGCGGGGCTCCAGGTTCAGAGGCAGCTGCTCGTTCGTCGACAGCAGCTTGTCGCCCCGCAGCGTCTCGCGCGAAGTGTCGATGAGCTCGGCGCGCGCCGGGCGGGTGACCGGCTGGGTGATCAAAGCGGTTGCCGTATAGATTCCGAGGTAGCCCAGCACGTGCCCGTTATCCGGGTCGCGCAGCTGCTCGCTGACATGGATGACGCTGTAGCGCGCGTGCTGCTCGGGCCCGAGGCCGCGGATGTAGGCGATGTGCCCGGAGCCGGCGATCACGTGCTCGTTGCGGAATGCGACGATATGCGGCGCATCGCGCGCTTCCTGCTTGGTGAGCACCGTCGGCCGCTCGAGAAATGCGGCGATGGAGGCGTACGGGATCGTCGGGATCGCGGCCGTGATCGGCGTGCTGCGCAATCGGGGCTCGAGCCGCAGGGCGCTCGCCTCGACCAGCCGGACCTGCGGCCGGCCCTTGCCGTCATAGGCCAAGGCCAGCTTGTCGCCCGGATAGATCAGGTGAGGATTCCGGATGTTCGGATTGATGTACCAGACCTCAGGCCAATCCCAGGGGTCTCGCAGGTACATCGAGGCGATGCCCCAGAGCGTGTCGCCGCGCTTGACGGTGTACGTCAGCGGCGCGTTCGGATTCACCTGCGGAGCCGGTGCAGCCTGCGCCTGAGGCTGCTCGCCTGCTGCGGCGACCGCGACCGCGGCCGCGGTCGCGGTCTGGTTATCGTCCGCGGCTGCAGCCTGGCTGGCGGGCGGGGCCGTATTCTCCGGCACAGCCGGCGGCGTCGCACGGCGCGAGCCATGCAGGAGTGAACAGCCGGCCAGCGTGACCGACAAGGCGATACCCGCGGCCAGGCGGGCCCTGAAAGCTTGATTCGAGACCATCCTCAACCCCTTGAGCTAAGCGAACGGGGCGCTCCGGCCGCTGCTACCGCCGGCTGCGACCAGCTTGAATGGGCGGGCTATAATCGCATGCCGGTACCGGGCGCAGGGTGGCTTAATGTCAAGTTGTGCGCTCGGTCACGGGCCGGCCCGGGCCGCTTCCCTTCCTCTGCCTTGAACCCGCACTTCCCGCCGCAATCGAACCCCCCATGGCCATTAGAACCATTCTCGAATTCCCCGACCCCCGGCTGCGCACTCGGGCGCAGCCCGTCACTCGGTTCGATGCGGACCTGCACCGCGTGATCGATGACATGCTCGAGACCATGTATGCCGCGCCAGGCATCGGCCTCGCCGCCACGCAGGTCGACGTGCACCAGCGGCTGGTCGTAATCGACATCTCGGACGATCGCAACGACCCCCTGGTCCTCATCAATCCTGAGATCCTGTCCCGCGAGGGCGAGACTGCCACCGAGGAGGGATGCCTGTCCGTTCCCGGTTATTTCGATGAGGTGAAACGCGCGTCCAAAATTCGCGTGCGCGCACAGGACCGCGACGGCAAAGTCTTTGAGCGCGACTGCGAGGAAATCCTCGCCGTCTGCGTCCAGCATGAGATGGATCACATCGACGGCAAGCTCTTCGTCGACTATCTCTCCAGCCTCAAGCGCGAGCGCGTTCGCAAAAAGCTCGAAAAGGAGCGTAAGGAACGCGCCGCCCGAGCGTCCGCGCCTGAGCGCCGCCGCAGCGCTCTTTAGCGCGCTGCGACACCCGTCTCAACGGCCGCCGCTATGACGCGATTGCGTGTGGCATTCGCCGGCACGCCGGATTTCGCCGTGCCGACGCTGCTGGCGCTCACGAGCTCGCCGCACGAGCTCGTCGGCGTACTGACTCAACCAGACCGGCCGCGCGGCCGGGGACAGCGTCTGAGTCCCTCACCCGTGAAGGCTGCCGTCAGCGGCGCCGTGCCGGTGGCGCAGCCGGCCACGCTCAGATCTCCTGACGACCGGGCACAGCTTGCCGCCTGGCGCCCGGATGTGTTGGTGGTGGTGGCCTATGGGCTGATCCTGCCCAAAGCGGTGCTCGAGATCCCGCGGCTCGGCTGTGTGAACGTCCATGCCTCGCTCCTGCCGCGCTGGCGGGGCGCTGCGCCGGTCGAGCGCGCTCTGCTCGCCGGTGACGAGACCACCGGGGTAACCATCATGCTGATGGACGCAGGGCTCGACACCGGGCCCATTCTGCTGCAGCAGCCGCTCGCGATCGACCCGCACGACACCGGCGCCACCCTGCGGACGAGGCTCGCCGAGATGGGTGGCCGGCTGCTGCTTGCGGGACTCGAGGGACTTGCCGACGGCACTCTGAGCCCGCATGCGCAGCCCGCCGAAGGCGTCACCTACGCACGCAAGCTGGAGAAACGCGAAGCGCCCATCGACTGGAGGCGCCCCGCCGCCGAGATCGAGCGGCAGGTCCGGGCCCTCCAGCCCTGGCCGGTGGCGGAGACCCTCGTGTGCGATCCGCGCACGGGCGCAGCGGAGCGTCTTCTCGTCCATTCCGCCAGAGTCGCGCCGGACCTCGGCGCGGCTGCCGGCCCGCCCGGCTGTATCGTCGAAACCGACGGACGTCAGGACGGGGGGTACGTTCGCGTCCAGTGCGGTGATGGTCGCCTGGACCTCCTGACCCTGCAGCGTCCGGGCGGGCAGCGCATGCCGGCCTCGCTGTTCACCCGGGGGGCGCGAGCGCTCGAGCGCTCGATGGTGCTGGGCGAGCCGGCTTGAGCGGCCGCCCTCAGAAGCCGGGCGCGCAGGCCCTTGCCGAGGCTGCGCGCGCAGTCGCCGCCGTCGTTCGCGGGCGGTCGGCCGACGAGGCGCTGGCCGCCTCGGACGCGAGCCCCCGGCGCCCCGCCGTTCGGGCTATCGCGCTGGGCACGATGCGCTGGTACCTGCGCCTGCGCCCGGCCATGGAAGCGCTGCTCAGCCGGCCGGAGCAGCTGACCCGCGAAGTCCATGCGCTCCTCATCGCCGCCGCGTATCAGATCGAGTATTCGCGCGACGCTCCGGCGCTCGTCGTGAGTCTTGCTGTGGACGCAACCCGAGCGCTGGGCCAGCCGCGTGGCGCCGGGCTCGTCAATGCCGTACTGCGCCGATTCGTCCGCGAACGGCAGGCGCTCCTCGCGGGCGCGGATGCAGATCTGGCCGTCCGCACTGCGCACCCCCGCTGGCTGGTCCAGGCGCTTGCCGACGCCTGGCCTGGGAGCTACGAGCAGATCCTGCAGGCCAACAATGCGCATCCGCCCATGGTGCTGCGCCTGAATACCCGGCGGCGTCCCCCCGCGGATTACCTTGCCGATCTGGCGGCCGCCGCACTGGGCGGGTCGCTCGTGGACTGGACCGGCGGCGCCCAGGCCGGCTCGGTCGCCGTGGTGCTGGAGCGGCCGGTCGCGGTGGCCGCGCTACCCGGCTTCAAAGAGGGGTGGGTGTCCGTGCAGGACGGCGGCGCACAGCTCGCGCCCATGCTGCTCGATGTCTCGCCGGGCATGCGGGTTCTCGATGCATGCGCTGCTCCGGGGACGAAAACGAGTCATCTGCTCGAGAGCGCAGCCGGCCCGCTCGACCTCACCGCCGTGGACATCGATGCCGGCCGGCTCCGCCGGGTCGAGGAGAACCTGAGCCGGCTGGGGCTCAGGGCGCGCCTCGTCGCGGCGGATGTGCGTGACCCCGCGTCCTTTTGGGATGGCAGGCCCTTCGACCGCATTCTGGTCGATGCGCCGTGCTCCGGCACGGGCGTGATCCGCCGCCACCCCGATATCAAGCTTCTGCGCCGCGCCGAGGACGTCGTGTCCTTCGCCGCGGCCCAGCTCGAGATCCTGCGTGCGGCGTTCGGAATGCTTGCGCCCGGGGGGCGCCTGGTCTACGCGACGTGCTCGGTCCTGCCGGCGGAGAACGAAGCCGTCGTCAGCCGTTTCCTGCAAGAGGAGCCGCGGGCGTGTCCGGCCGTCATGCCTCGCGGCGAGGAGCTCGCCCCCGGGGGGCTCGCGCGTCCCGTCGGCACCCAGCTTCTTTGCGGAGGAGCGGCGGGAAGCGACGGGTTCTATTATGCTTGTCTCGAAAAGACAACGCGCGGAACATGAGTGGCGCGTTAAAGTCCGGGACACTCAAGCATCTACCGTTGCATTCATGCCACGATGGTTCTCAGCACCGGGGCGCGCGCTCGCACAGCTGCGCAGGGGTCGCTGGCGGAGCCTGACCACTCTCGCCGGGGTCCTGCTGCTGGCGCTCTCGGCAACGCTGGCGCTGGCCAATGCCCTGGATGGGGTGCTGGAAGTCAGCTCTGCTTACGTCAATTTCGATCACGGGGTCATCCAGCTCTACGCGCGTGTCCAGTACCCGCTGAATCCGGCGATCCGCGAGGCGCTGCAGGATGGAGTCACGCTGACGTTCGATGTCGAGGCGAGAGTCGACCGCGCGCGGCATCTCTGGTTCGATGCGAACGTCGTCGACCTCACGCTGCGGCGGGAGCTTGCCTATCACGTGGTCACCGACCGCTTCGTCGTTCGCGACGTGCGCAGCGGCGATCAAAAGAGCTTCGACACGCTGAAGGAGGCGCTGGCCTACCTCGGCAAGGTCGATGGCTGGCCCATCCTCGTGGAGCCGCAGCTCGACGGAGGGCGCTATATCATCAGCGTGCGCGCCGGTGTGCGGCGCGGCAAGCTGCCCGCATCCCTGCGGGCGCTGCTCTTCTGGACGGATGACTGGCAACGCGTGAGCAAGTGGTACTCATGGCCCCTGCCGGTGTAAGCGACGATCGCGACGCCGCGCACCGGCTGCGCGCACGCCGCCGCGGCGCGTGGTCCCTGGCGCTCTGGGGCGTCGTCGGCCTCGGCGCGTTGCTGCTCCTGCTCGCCAAGAGCGTGCAGAATTCCTCCGAGTTCGGCCGGCTGCAGCCGTGGATCCTGCTGCTCAACATCGCCGGCGTGCTCACTCTCACGGTGCTGCTGGTGCGCAAGCTCTGGCAGCTGGTGCGCGACTACCGCAACCACGTGCCGGGCTCGCGCCTGACGGCGCGCACCGTGATCATCTTCGGCGCCCTCGTGGTGGCGCCGCTTCTCATCGTCTATCTGTCCTCGCTCGAGTTCCTGAACCGCGGCATCGATAGTTGGTTTCGGGTGGAGGTGCGCCAGGGGCTGAAGGACGCACTGGTTCTCTCCCGCGCCGCGCTCGACCTGCGGGTGGAGGAATGCTCGCGCCGCACGGAGCTGCTCGCCCGCTCGCTGACCTCGCGATCCGGCGTGGAGATTCAGACGCGCCTCGATGAGGAGCGGCGCGCAACCGCCGCCTCCGAGATCGTCCTGTTCGGGGGTGACGAGCGCATTCTCGCGGCGAGTCTCGAAAACCCGCTGGCCAGCGTGCCGCTCGCGCCACCGGCGGAGCTGGTCCGCCGCGTGAGCGGGCATCGCCCGTACGTCAGCCTGGAGCCGCAGTCGGACGGCCAGTACCTCATTCGCATCGGCGCGCCGCTCAGCGAATCGTCCGCCAGTCCGGAGGAACGCTATGTCATGGCGGTCTATCCGGTGCCGACCCAACTCGCGGCGCTTTCC
>JAGWPE010000242.1 GCA_028870635.1 Gammaproteobacteria bacterium
GCTGAGCGCGCAGCGGGGCGAGGGCGCCTACGCGCTTCTTTACATCGACCTCGATCAGTTCAAGGTCGTCAACGACACCTGCGGCCACCAGGCGGGCGACCGGTTGCTGCGGGATGTCACCGGCCTGCTGCAGGCGCGCGTGCGGGCCTCCGATACCATTGCGAGGCTCGGCGGCGATGAGTTCGGAGTGCTGCTCGAAGGCTGCACCGTGGAGCAGTCAACGCGGATCGCGGAAGGCGTCCGGCAGGCTATCCGTGACTATCGATTCGTCTGGGGAGCCACCACGCTCGCCGTCGGTGCAAGCGTCGGCGTCGTGCAGATCACGGCGGAGACGGAGAGCGTCGCGAACGTGATGAGCGCGGCCGATATCGCGTGCTACGCGGCTAAGGACGAGGGCCGCAATCGCGTGCACCTTTACGAGTCGGACGGAATCTCCCACCCGCGTCACCGCGAGATGCACTGGGTCGCGCGGGTGACGCGCGCGGCGGAGGAGAACCGGCTGGAGCTCTTCTTCCAGCCGATCCGGCCGATCGCGCGCCCCGGTGCGGTCGGCTTCCACGAGCTGACCGTGCGGCTGCGCGATGACGATGGGCGCCTGGTGTCCCCGGGGGAGTTCATCCCGGCGGCCGAGCGCTACAACGTCATGTCGGTGATCGACCGCTGGGTGGTGCAGCGGGCGATAGAGCGGTTGAAGGAGTGGGCCGGACGCTCGCAGCTGCTGGAGGCCGCGAACGCCGGCACGCGCGCGGTGGTGCGTCCAGGGCCCGAGGCGCGTCAGGCGCGCGAGCTCGCCGGGACGAGGCTGCCGCTGCTCGCCGTCAATCTCTCGGGCACCTCCCTCAACGAGCAGTCCTTCATCGACTGGGTGCTGCAACAGGTGGGCGATGCGACGCTGGCGCAGGCCCTGTGCTTCGAGATCACCGAGACCGCCGCGGTCACCAACCTCTCCAATGCGACCTTCGTCATGCGCGAGCTGAAGGCGCGCGGCTGCAAGTTCGCGCTGGATGACTTCGGCACCGGGCTCTCCTCCTTCATGTACCTGAAGACCCTGCCGGTGGACTACCTGAAGATCGACGGCCAGTTCATCAGCCACGTCGCCGACGACCCGGTCGACCGCAGCATGGTGGAGGCCATCTGCAAGGTCGGCAGGGCGCTCGGCATCGAGACGGTGGCCGAGTGTGTCGAATCGCAGGCCGTGCTGGATGAGCTCGGCCGCATCGGCATCGATTACGCGCAGGGCTACTACCTGGCGAGGCCGGAGCCGATAGAAGGGCTGTCGCTGTAGAGCTGTAGCGGGAGTTCGGCGGTCGCTGCGCTACACTAGCCCCACTGAGACCCCGCACCCGCGAGCGTGAAAGCACCGGGAAACGGGTATGCCACCCGGGAGTGTTTGCTCATGGGCAGCTCTGAGCCGCCGTTCACCGTCGGTATCCAGGAAGAATATCTGCTCGTCAACCTCGATTCGCGCGATGTCGCCGAGAATCCGCCGGCGCCGCTGCTCGAGGAGTGCACACGCCGCTCGAGCGGGCAGGTGAGTCCGCGGTTCCTGCGCAGCCAGCTCGAGGCGAGCACGCCGGCATGCCGCTCCATCGCCGAAGCGCGCGCGGGCCTGGCGGGCCTGCGCGAGATGATCTCGCAGGTGAGCGGGCGCTACGGCTGCGCGCCGATTGCCGCCGCCACGCACCCCTTCGCCAAGGTCACCCGCCAGATCACGACCGCGCGCGAGCAGTTCTTCGCGCTCGCCAACGAGATGCAGGGGGCTGCGCGGCGCATCATGATCTGCGGCATGCGGGTGCACGTAGGCGTCGATGACGATGACCTGCGGGTCGATCTGATGAACCAGCTGACCTACTTCGTGCCCCACCTCCTTGCGCTCTCGTGCTCCTCGCCCTTCTGGGATGGGGAGCGCACGGGGCTCATGTCGTTTCGGATGACCCTGCTGAGCTCGTTGCCGCGCACGGGGCTGCCGGAGCGGTTCACGAGCCATGCGGAGCTGCGGCGCCATCTCGAGACCCTGGTCCGCAATGGGATGATCGAGCACCAGGGCAAAATGTGGTGGGATGTGCGCCTGGGCTCGCTTCACCCGACGCTCGAGGTGCGGGTGATGGACAGCTGCACCAGCATCGACGATGCCGCCGCTCTGGCCGCCCTCATCGTCTCGCTCGCACGGCGGTTGTACCGGCTGAAGCTCGATAATCGCAGCTGGCGCATCTATCCCAACATGCTGATCGCGGAGAACCGCTGGCGCGCCATGCGCTACAGCGTCGATGGGGAGCTGCTGGACCTCGCGCGCGGGGAGCTGGTGGCTTTCCCGCAGCTCGTCAGCGAGCTGATCGCGCTGGTGCGGGAGGACGCCGCGGAGCTCGGGTGTCTGAAGGAGGTCGAGCATCTTCAGACCCTGCTCAGCCGCGGGACGAGCGCGCACCGGCAGATCAGGACTTACGAGGAGGCGCGCGCCGCCGGCGCGAGCGACCGGGAGGCGCTGCAGGCGGTGGTGGATTTCCTCCTCAGGGAGACGAAGGCCAACCTGGGCGGGAACGCGCAATAGCCGTTTGCGGCGGTATTACCCCGGGGGCGCGCTTTGCGCCTCGGGCCTCGAGAGAGGCTCGACGTCGTGAAACTTCGTGTAGTCGAAGCGGTCGATGCCGTCCTCGCCCGTCGTGAAGATGTCCGCGAAGGAGTGGTCCCAGCGGAGGCTGGAGGGGTGGTATTCCTGGCGCGACATCAGCATCTGGCCGGTCGTCTCATCGATGCCGCCGATCGTGAGGAGAAGGAAGGCTTTGCCCGCCATCAGCGACTCGGAGGTCTCCCCGGCGAGGGGGCTCGCCTCGTCGATGACGTGCATCAGGCTCCAGCCGTAGAGGAAGACCGGCTGCTCGCTGCGGCGCAGCGGCAGATCGTAGATGCGGCGGATGCGATAGCCTTCCGAGGTCTGCTCGTCACGGACGAGGCGCAGCTGCGCGGTCGCCTCCATGATGACGTTCTGACGCTCGTTCGCGGCACGCAGCATGAGCGTGCGCATCCCGTCGAACTCGCGCACCACCGCGTGGCGGGCGAAGAGAATGCGTGCCGTGGGCCGTGAGAAGCGCGCGAACATCATGCCGGTGATGAGGGCGAGGCTCATCATGCCGGTGAAGATCTCGACGGAGGCGATGATGTGCGCGTAGACCGTCTGCGGGTGCATGTCGCCGTAGCCGACGGTCGCGAGGGTCTCCACGCTGAAGAAGAAGCGGCCCCAGTAGCCGGCGGGATTGAGGTTCGCGACATCGCCCGGCTGCAACTGATAGGCCGCGGCGAAAATGAGATTGAAGAGCGCGAAGAAGCCGGCGTAGCTCGCAAAGAGCCGCGGCCAGCTCAGGGTCATGAAGAGGTGGTAGAGGTCCTGCCAGGGCCGGATCGGCAGGCCGTAGGTCACTACCTGCCGGCCTCCGACGGGAGCGGCGCGGCGCATGAAGGGGGGCTTGCTCTGCACGGGTGGAATGTAGCGCGGATGAGCGCGGGCGTGTTGCGGTCAATGAGTGCGATTAACGGGTCGTGCGATCCTGGGGTCTTAGACCTGCCGTGCCGCGCTCACGCGTAAGCGCCTGACTGCTGCTGAGCGCCCGCTCAGCGTGAGCGGGGGCGGCCGCGACGCACGGCATGCTGTTTTGCGGTGCGGGCGGCATTGGCGCGAGGCCGATGCGTCACTTCCCAGCCCTTGCAGGCGAGGCCGATGTACGCGGGGATGGGTTTGGCGCCCGTGCTGTAATAGATGATGGTCCGCCGCGTCAGATGGAGCGCATTGGCGGCGGTGGTCAGAGACAGGGCATTGCGCTTCATCCAGGCATTGAAGTCGGCGGTTGGAAATGCATCGCCCGCTTGCTCCCTGGAAAGACGATAGAGCGCCTCGGCGGGAATCCCGACATCCGCTCCCGGCCATTCGACGCCGTGCCCCCATTCCTCCACCTGGGCTCGAGCAAAGAACGCCGGATCGCGCAGCCGCTCGTGACCGGGCGACTTCAGATATTCGCTGACGTCCACCTCGCTGTAATTGCGATTCGCCCATTTGAACCGCAGGCGGGCCGGCGGTAGCGCCTCGACGCGCGAGATTTTGAGTTTCACCGCCGTTTCTCCGGATTCAGCTGGAGACTAGTGAATTATATTCACTACGTCAAGCGATGAAAGAAACGCACGGCAGGGGACGCCACCGTAGCGGTCATCAGCCGGCCAAGCATCGGCAATAGCGTCCGCGTTCGTGTAGATTTGCAGAGTTATTGCCGGTTTGGAGCAACGCAATGATGGAAGCCGACGAGGTGGCCAAGCGGTGGCGCGGGATCGCCGTGGGAATCATCGCGACCTCTCTTTGGGGGATGGGGATCTCGGCCGCCGCGGCGGTCCCAAGGACGCCGAGCTACCTCTGGCGGAATGTGACGGTGGGCGCCGGGGGGTTCGCGCCTGACATCATCTTCAGCCGCGCGCAGCGCGGACTCGCGTATCTGCGCACCGACATGGGCGGCGTGTATCGGTGGAGCGCGAGGCGCCAGGCCTGGATACCTCTGGAGGACGGCATCGCGCAGTCGAGCTACTTCGGAATCGAGAGCATCGCCGCCGACCCCGTGGATCCGAATGTCGTGTATGTCGCGGCGGGGATGTACGCGCGCGAGCCTGCCGCGATCCTGCGCTCGGAGGATCGGGGCAATACCTGGCAGATATTTCCGACGCCGTTCCACATGGGAGGCAATGAGCCCGGGCGGGGTGTCGGCGAGCGCCTAGCGATAGACCCGAGCGACCGGTCGATTCTCTATTTCGGGTCGCGCTATGACGGGCTCAAGCGCAGCACCGATCGCGGCGAGACGTGGTCGCCGGTCGCGTCCTTCCCGGTCCGCGGAACGGGCTGGCGGGCGGCGGCGCGTGATGAGACGGGTATCAGTTTCGTGGTCATCGATCCGGCGAGCGGAGCGAACGGCCAGCCTTCACGGCGCATCTTCGTCGGAGTGACGGACGCGGGAGCCCAGCATCTGTATCGCTCCGATGACGCTGGGCGAAGCTGGATGGCCGTGCCTGGGCAACCGCGCGCGAGCCTGCTCCCGGTGCACGGCGAGCTCGATTCCCGAGGTATCCTGTACATCACGTACAGCAACGGGGTTGGACCTAACGGCGTGACTGACGGCGCAGTGTTCAGCTACGACACGCGTTTGGGGCAGTGGACCGACATCACGCCGGAGAAAGGGCCGCGCCGTGCTCCGGGTGGATACATGGGGCTCAGCGTCGATGCGCAGCGCCCGGGGACCGTGGTTGTCGCGACGCTCAACCGCTGGCATCCGGGCGATATTCTCTGGCGCACGATCGACGGCGGGCGCACCTGGCGGAATATCCGCACGCTGAGCCGGCGCGATGTGTCCGCAACACCCTTCCTCCTCTGGGGCAGCCCGCAGGCGGATTTCGGCTGGTGGATGGCGGGCCTTGCGATCGATCCCTTCGACTCCGGGCACGTGGCCTACTCGACGGGTGCGACCGTCTACGGCACGGATCAGCTACTCGATGCGGACCGGAGCAAGAGCATTCTCTGGCAGCCGTGGGTTCGGGGCATCGAGCAGACGGCCGTCCTCACCTTGGTGAGTCCGCCGCGGGGCCCGCACCTCCTCAGCGGGTTCGGCGACATCAGCGGTTTCGCGCATGAGGATCTGGCGCGCTCTCCCCGCGAGCAGTTTGCCCACCCGGTGTTCGCCAACACGGACGAGATCGACTACGCCGGCTCCGAGCCGAGCGTCGTGGTTCGAAGCGGCACGCGCGCCCCGCGGTCGGATGTGGGGGCGCCAACGTTGGCGTACTCGCTGGACTACGGTAGATCATGGCAGCCGTTGCAGCCGTCAGCGACTACATCCGCGATCACCGTCTCGGCTGATGGGCGCGTGTTCGCCGTGACTGCGCCGGTGCCTCTCATCACGCGCGATCGCGGCCGGTCTTGGACTGCGGTGCGAGGGCTGCCCACCGGAGCGCATCCAATAGCGGACAAGGTCGCGCCGGAGACATTTTATGCTTTGGATCTCGCAAGTCCCGGGCTTTACGTGAGCGCGGACGGCGGCAGGACTTTTGAGCGGCGCGCCAGCCGCGGTCTGCCCGCGAGCCTGGCGGATGACGTACCGAGTTCGCCGGAGCAGGAGTGGCCGCTCATCGCAACGCCGGGAAAGCGCGGTGATTTGTGGCTGCCCGTGCGCGAGGGACTGTTCCATTCCACCGACGCGGGCCGCTCCTTCGCGCGCATCGATGGCGGCATCCTCGTCGCGGCGCTCGGCTTCGGCAAAGCACCGCCCGGCCGCGGGTATCCCGCCCTCTACGCGCTTGGCAGGCAAGGGAGCACCTACGCGGTCTGGCGCTCCGACGACGAGGGAGCCTCCTGGATACGCATCAACGATGATCATCACGAGTGGGGACAGCGCTTGCGCTGCATCGCAGGCGATCCGCGGGTCTTCGGCCGCGTGTATGTCGGGACGGACGGCCGGGGGATCGTGTACGGGGAGCCGCGTGCCCGGCGTTTCGTACCCGAGGAGCGCTGATTTGTGCGACCGAAGTATCGGGGAACTACGCTGCGGCAAACTCCGGATGATGGGCTCGGATCCAATCTTCGACGTCGACGGCAAAGCGCTGAACGGCATTGAGGAGCGCATCTGCCTCCGTATCGGTAATTGCACCCGCGAGGTCATATTCGGTCGTGTTTCGCTTGACGCGACAGCCGTCGAAGTACGCTGATGACAGCGAAAACGCTGGGTCCGCCGTTTCTAGAGCCAGAAACGTGTTTTGATGCCCGCCAACCTTTCTCGGCCGATAACCGGCGGCTCGCACGATCATCAACGAGAGCGTCCGTGCAGCGTCATACGCAAGCACAAACCGGAGATCGGCGGAAAGCCCGGGCGAGGTTACATCCCGCAGAGAGCGAGCCACTATCGACCGGAGATTCTCCAACTCACTTTTCGTGGCGCGCGTGCGCGCGACCGTGTTGTTCGCCAGAAGCTCTTGCCAGGTCATCTTTGCTTCCTATCACAAAGAGCTTCGGTCCCGCCAGTACCTGCATGAGAAAGGGATCGTGCAACGCTCTTTTTTGGGCAAATTCCTCTTGCGAGTACAGCGTCGGATTGATTTCACGGCCAATCGCCTGCTGCGCAGCGCGCAGCGCCATGACAAGCTCCGCCGGCAATACCGTACCGACCACCATTAGATCTACGTCGCTTTCGCTGCGTTCCCGCCCTCGTGCTATCGAACCGTACACGAAGGCAAACTGTACTTTTGACTCAAAGGGGCGCAACGCATGGCTGAGCACATTAACGAGGCCCGCGGTTTTCAGTAGCAACCCGCGGAGCTCCGGAAAAATCGGCGAATCAGTATTCGCGTGATAGAGGACGAGATTGCCTTGACGACGATGAATGAGCACACCCGCTTCAGTAAGACTACCCAGCTCGCGCTGCAGGCTCGAAGGGCGCACGCCGATGTGGCGTGCGAGCTCCGAGGCGTACCACTCCTTCTGCGGCTGGATGAAGACAGCCGCGAGAATTGCCTGACGGGTTTTGGGCAGTAGGGCGTCCAAGGGAGAGTTACGCATAATGCGTATATACTTACGCAAGGTGCGGAAGTCGTCAAGCGAAGCCCCGCCTGCGGAGACTTCTTTCCTTCTACCGCAGGTTGGCGGCGCGGCGAGCGCGCTCAGTGAGCGCAGTGCACGTTGCCTGGCGGTGCCGCTTTCCAGGCGGATGTTGCTGATGCCGAGCGTCAGCTTCCCGGCCGTGGGGACCGACGGCCGGGGGATCGTGTACGGGGAGCCCGGAGATCGGTGATGCACGCGCGCTTCTCATTCTAGTAGAAGCCCCTCGATGAAATGTATGAAGCTATCGAGGTCCGCCAGCAACTTTCTAGCCTCCTCGAGCAGCATGGCCCGTGCACCGTACTGAGCTTCGTCCTTGACGCGCAATATGCGACGAAATGCTTTCTCCTGGGCATCCGGGAGGCGGCTTCTCAGGACATCGCGCAAGAGGCGCACCGCACCGGCGTGGTCCTGCTGGTTGACGACCTGGGCGCGTTTTGCCGTGAGGCTGTCTGAGTACGCGATCACGGCGAGCACGATCTGGCTCACGATCGGACTTGCACTGGTCCCAGGGCTGGCAAGATCCATCGCCTCTCGAGCGGCGAGAGAGAATGCCCGCGCTTCATCCCGTCGACCTCGCCAAAATTGCGGATCGACAGATCTGGTCGGCGGCCTGCGCGTCACGAGCTACCTCAGCCACGTTCCCTTGCACGAGCGCGTTCCTGCGCAGGACTCGAGCCTTTGAGAACCTGAGCGTCCCGTTCCAGTCCCGCCCACCAGGGGTCCCGAACAGGGCGGCTTCGAATGTCCTCGGTCGTCAAGGCGACGAGTGACACGTGTACGTCGAATCGCGTACCCACTGCCTCGAGTTCGTCACGGAGAGACGTTTCCGAGCGCCTGTTGGAAAGGACCACTGCCAAGTCGAGGTCGCTGGCGGGCGTGTCCTCTCGCCGGACGACGCTTCCGTAGAGCCAAGCCGATCGCACATCGGGTGACGCAGCAAGAGCGTCGCGCAAGGAAGCATTCAATCCTTCCCAGTGCGCGCGCTCGGCGGCAAAGAGGGGCTTTAGCGCTGGAACGAGCGGTGCAGTGTCAACTGCCGCAAAGAGTCGACTTCGTGGAGTGCCCAATGCCCGTACGGCGCCTTGCGCCAAGAGGCTATCGAGGACCAAGCGCACGGCTTGGCGGGAAAGTCCCGTCTCGCGAGCAACCTGCATGGTGCTCAATGGTCCGTCGTAGGAAAGTAGCACCCGCAGTACGCGAAGATGACCGCTGTCGCCAAGTAGTGCTGACAACGGAAAGCGGATATGGCTGTGGGCTAGCTGAGGAGTACGCATTCGTCGGGGGCCTCGCGCAAATATATTTTACGCTCGACAAATATATTAGTCCAGGCGCTAGTATAAAGGCGTGGCGCGCCCCCTCCGGTCTGGCGAGGCGGTGAGCGCGCTCAGTGAGCGCAGTGCACGTTGCCGGCGGTGCCGCTTTCCAGGCGGATGTTGCTGATGCCGAGCGTCAGCTTGCCGGCCGTCTGCAGCGCGAAAGGCGTGCGGACGCGGCTCATGCTCGCCCCGGCGGCGGCGAAGCAGGCCAGCGGAATATCGAGATGCCGCCATTGGCCGCGGGGCGCGGCGCGCAGGGCTGCCGTGATCGGCACGGTGCCGCTGCAGGAGGCGCCGCAGCCGATCCCGACGGTCACCGCAGCGCTCGGCGCCTCGTCCACGCGATAGTCGAAGCCGAGAGCCAGCTGGCCGTTGGTCTGCCGTGTGAGGTCGATGGCGGTCGCGCCGGTGATCTGCGCGGTCGCCTGGCCGGTGCCCCGCCAACGCAGTTGGCGGGAGTCTTCCTGCTTCACTTTGTCGATTGCCGTGAGGACCAGGCGTCGGCTGTCCGACGCGCCGATGCCGTGGGGCACGGGAGTCGCGCCAGCGTCGTCGGCGACCGCCCAATGCCAGCCCGAGCCGGTGATGCCGGATGCGAAGAACACGCTGTTGTTGACCATGGCGGCTGACGGCAGCCCGGACGCCTCCGGAAGCTTCGGCAGATTGCCGTTGCTGGCATCGCGCAGGCCGTAGCCTAACGGGAAGAGGGGCTGGCCGGGCGTGTCGGTGCCGAACTGCAGCGGAGTGCGCGGCCAGGCGAAAGACAGCGTGCCGCGGAAATCATAACGGACCGCGCCGTCGGGCTTGCGGAAGAGCACATCGGCGACACCTTCGCCCTCGGAGCCCGGCAGCCAGGCCGCCACGAACGCGTTGGAGGCGTTGAGCTCCCGGTTCACCCACAGGGGGCGGCCGGAGAGGAACACCGAGACGACCGGGATGCCCGCAGCGCGCAGGCGCC
>JAGWPE010000243.1 GCA_028870635.1 Gammaproteobacteria bacterium
GCGCTCCTTGGCACGCTGATCGGCATATACGCGGTCGGATTCTCCATCAACCAGCTGTCGCTGTTCGCGATGGTGCTCGCGATCGGCATCGTCGTCGACGATGCCATCGTGGTGGTCGAGGCGGTCGACCGGATCATGCACGAGGAGCATCTGGCGCCGAAGGAGGCCGCGCGCAAAGCGATGCGGCAGATCAGCGGCGCGATCGTAGCCATCACGCTCGTCCTCGCCGCGGTGTTCATCCCGAGCGCCATGCAGACCGGCAGCACCGGCGTCATTTATCGCCAGTTCGCGCTCACCATCGCCCTCTCGATGCTGTTCTCTGCCTTCTTCGCGCTCTCCTGGACGCCCTCGCTCTGCGCCACGCTGCTGCGGCAGGAGCACATGAAGGCCAACATTCTTTTCCGCGCGTTCAACCGGGCTTTCGAGGGCACGCGCGCCGCATACGTGCGGCGGGTATTCCAGTCCGTCACGCACCTGCCGCGCTGGCTGGCGGGCTACGCGGTGATGCTGGTGGTGGGCATATTCCTGTTCGTCAGGCTCCCGGGCAGCTTCGTGCCCGAGGAGGACCAGAGCGATGTCATCGCGAGCGTCGAGCTGCCGGCAGGCTCGACGCTGCAACGCACCGAAGACGTGCTGTACCGGGTATACAAGATCCTGATAGGCGACAGCGCGGCGCACGATGTGTTCCAGGTCGCCGGCTCCGGTTTCGCCGGCAATTCCGAGAACTCCGGCCGCGCCTTCATCCACCTCATTCCCTGGAACCAGCGCAGCCAGACCGCCGACCAGTACGTCCGCTGGGCCAACAGAGCGGTGCATCGCCGGATTCACGACGCGCAGGTATTCGTCAGCAACCGGCCCGCGATCCGCGGCATGGGCGACTTCGGCGGATTCGACTTCTACCTGGAGGACCGTGGCGGCCTGGGCCGCACGGCGCTGACACAGGCGCAGGACACCCTGATCTCGCACGCGGCCAACGATCCGGTGCTGTCGGAAGTTCGCCTCAACGGGCTGGCGCCCCAGCCGCAGCTGCTGCTCACGGTCGACCGGGTGCAGGCGCAGTCCATGGGCGTCTCCGTCACGGACGCCTACACCGCGTTGCAGCTCATGCTGGCTCCTGTGTTCGCCAACAACTTCATCTACGATGGCCGCGTGCTGCAGGTGCTGCTGCAGGCGGACGCCCGATACCGCATGAGTCCCGAGGCGCTGCAGCACTTCTATCTTGCGGGCAGCAACAACACCATGATCCCGCTGTCGGACTTCGTGAAGACGCAGTGGATCATCGCTGCGCCCGCGCTGACACGCTACGAGGGCTATCCCGCCGTGGAGATCGTCGGGTCCGCCAGGCAGGGCTACAGCTCCGGCCAGGCGATGAGCGAGATGAGGAAGCTGGTCGGCAGTTACCTGCCGAGCGGATTCGGCTACGACTGGGCCGGCCAGTCGCTGCAGGAGCTCGTCTCGGCCGCGCAGGCGCCGGCGCTCTTCAGCCTCTCGATCCTGGTCGTCTATCTCGCCCTCGCCGCGCTCTACGAGAGCTGGAGCATTCCCGCCTCGGTGCTGTTCGCGGTGCCCGTGGGTCTCATCGGCAGTACGCTCGCGACGCTCGCCCGCGGATTACCCAACGACGTGTACTTCAAGGTTGGCCTCATCGCCATCATCGGTCTCACGGCGAAGAACGCGATACTGATCGTCGAGTTCGCGGTCACCGAGCAGCGCAACGGGCGCAGCCTGCACAACGCGGTTCTGGAGGCGGCGAGACTGCGCTTCCGGCCCATCATCATGACCTCGTTCGCGTTCATCCTCGGGGTCTTCCCGTTGGTCGTCTCGAGCGGCGCTGGCGCCAACGGCCGCCATGACATCGGCACCTGCGTGGTGGGCGGCATGTTCACCGCCGCCGTGCTGGGGGTTCTGCTGATACCGGTATGTTACGTGGCGGTGCGCCGCCTGCTGGGCGACGTGCTGGATGCGCCCGGGCGAAGCGAGATCAGTCCGCCTCCCGCCGAGCATCCTTGACCGCCGACCGTCTCGCCGAAAGCCTCTCCAGCGCCTTCCAGACGGCATAGGCCGGCAGGCCGACGGCTATGGTGAGAAGCGTGACCCCGGTATCCCGTGGATCGGTGACGAGCGCGTTGCCGATCAGGGCGAGCGAGGCGAGCAGGAAGAGCGCGGGCAGCACCGGGTAGCCCCACACCCGGTACGGCCGCGGCAGCTCGGGCCGCTTGCGCCGCAACACGTACACTCCCGCCACGCACAGCGCATAGAACGGCCACTCGCCGAGGACGAAC
>JAGWPE010000244.1 GCA_028870635.1 Gammaproteobacteria bacterium
GGTGGCGAGCACCGATTGCAGCGGCGAATACCCGCCCGGCGCCACCATGCTGAGCAGCGCATAGAGGATGACCGCGTAGAAGTAGGTCCACAGCAGGGTGTGCGCGATCTCCAGCGCCGCGGCCTGCAGCCAGTAGAGTGGACCCACGAAGGTGATGCCGCGGATGGCGAAGACGATCGCCACCTCCACGACCGCGATGAGGATGACTGCCACCACGGACGCGGTGTCGACCTTACCGATCGGCGGCAGGACGCGTCGCAGCGGCAGGATCAGCGGATTGGTGAGGCGCACGACCGCCTGACAGATGGGATTGCGGAAGTCGGCACGTGTGAGCTGCAGCAGCAGGCGCGCCAGCACCACGAAAAGCGCGAGCGACAGCAGGGTCTCGATGATGAAGATCAAGGCGCTCATGGGGTACCCGTGTGCGGTTAGGGGCTGGTGCCGCCGAATTGCTCGGCGAGCTCGCGGCTGCGGCGCGTGGCCGCCGCGACCGCGCGGGAGATGAGCTGGTTGAAATCCGCGGCCTGCAGCGTGCGCAAGGCCGCCTCGGTGGTGCCGCCTTTCGATGTCACTTCCGCGCGCAAGCGGGCGAGATCACCATCGCTGCCTTGCGCGAGAAGGCCCGCGCCGTGCAACGTCGCAATCGACAGGCGCTTCGCCGTCTCCACGGGTAGTCCGAGCTCCACGCCAGCGTTCACCATCGCTTCTGCGAGCAGGAAGAAGTAGGCAGGACCGCTGCCCGAAAGCGCCGTCACGACATCGAGCGCATCCTCTGTTGCCACCCAGACGGCTTCGCCGACGGATTGCATGATCTGTGCCGCCATCGTGCGCTGGGAGGCGTCGACTTCCGCCGGGGCGAACAGACCTGTGACTCCCGCGCCGACAAACGCTGGTCTGTTGGGCATGGCGCGGATCACCGGCACGCCGGGGCCGCACGAGCTCTGCAACGCCTGAATTCTGACGCCCGCCGCGATCGAGAGGACGATAGGCCGCCTTTGCTGCAGCTGCGCGGCAAGCGGCGCGAGCACGGAGCCGGCGTCCTGGGGCTTCACGGCGAGCACGATGAGATCCGCCTTGCGGATGGCTGCGGCATTGTCCGCGGCAGCGGCGATGCCGAGCTCCCGGGAGAGGGTCGCGCGCGCCGCCTCCTGGCTTTCGCCGACGGCGATCTGCTCCGGGCGCATGCCGTGGCGCAGCAGACCCCCGATGAGCGCCCGCCCCATGTTGCCGCCGCCGAGGACTGTCAGCTCGATATGGCTCATGATTGGATTGTACCGGGTGGAGCAGGCACATGGATGTGCCCCGCCGCCGTAGGTGGCGGACGTTGATCCAAAAACCACGCTTTTTGGCTCAACGGCGCTGGGCCGGGCAGGAGCCCGGATCCAGCGCTTCTACGAGCCGCGCGGGCCGAAGAGCGCGGTGCCTATCCGCACGATGGTTGCGCCTTCCCGGATCGCCCCCTCGAAGTCCCCGCTCATCCCCATCGACAGGGTATCGAGGCTCATGCCGCCCGCATTCAGGGTGTCCCTGAGCTGCCGCAGCCCGGCGAACCATGCGCGCTGCCGCCCTGGATCCGCCTCTTCGGGCGGGATGCACATCAGGCCGCGCAGGGCGAGCCGCGGCAGGCTCGCCACGGCGGCCGCAAGGTCCGGCGCCTCCGCGGCCGGCACGCCTCCCTTGCTCGCCTCCCCCGCGAGGTTCACCTGGATGCAGACGTTCAGCGCCGGCGCGTGATAGGGACGCTGCGCAGCGAGCCGCTCCGCGATCTTCAGCCGATCCACGCCGTGCACCCAGGCGAAGTGCTCCGCCACCTGGCGGGTTTTGTTGGCCTGCAGGCGGCCGATGAAATGCCAAGTGAGGGGCAGGTCGCGCAGCGCCTCCATCTTGCCGAGCGCTTCAGCGAGGTAGCTTTCCCCGATGTCGCGCAGCCCTTCGGCCGCCGCCGCGCGGATCAGCTGCGCGGGCTGGCCCTTGGAAACCGCAAGGAGTGTGACCGAGTCCGCATTTCGCCCGGCGGCCGCGGCGGCCGCGGCCGCCCGGGCGCGCAGCGCGGCGATGCGTTCCGGCAAATTCTGCGAGGACCTTAACATATGGACGCCCAAACCCCTCCGCTATACTGCCCTGAGCGCTCGGGCCCGATTTCCCGGGGCGCCGCTCGCACTCGTCGCACTAGGAAATTCCATGGCCGTCGACATCGCGCAACTGCTGGCGTTCGCCGTCAAGAACAAGGCATCGGACCTGCACCTCTCCTCCGGCGTGCCGCCCATGATCCGCGTCGACGGCGACATGAAGCGGATCAACATGCCGCCGCTGTCCCACAAGGAAGTGCACAGCATGGTGTACGACATCATGAACGACAA
>JAGWPE010000017.1 GCA_028870635.1 Gammaproteobacteria bacterium
AGCGAGGCGAGCAGGAAGAGCGCGGGCAGCACCGGGTAGCCCCACACCCGGTACGGCCGCGGCAGCTCGGGCCGCTTGCGCCGCAACACGTACACTCCCGCCACGCACAGCGCATAGAACGGCCACTCGCCGAGGACGAACCGGTCGGCGAGCTGTGCAAAGTCGTTCTGCAGCACGTACACGCACCCGAAGGCCACCGACAGTCCGATCGCGACCGAGGGACTCTGGAACCGCGGCGAAACGCGGGCCACGCGACGGAAGAAGAGCCCCCGGTCGGCCATGCCGTAGATGATCCTGGGATCGGTCATCATCGAGCCGTTGAGGCCGCTGAAGGTGGACACCAGTACGAGACCCGCGACCAGAGCCGCGCCGGCGCTGCCGATTGCCGGGATGCGGGCCGCGGCGGTGGCCGCGACGAGCGGCGAGCTCGCCATCTCCGTTCCCGACAATGCGTGCCAGAAGCCGAGGTTGAGCAGCACGTAAACGAGGACCACGCACGCGGTGCCGAGAACCAACCCGATGGGCAGCGTCGTCTGCGGCCGCGAGATCTCCCCTCCCACCGATGTGAGATTCGACCAGCCGTCGTAGGTCCACAGGACCGGGATCAGCGCGCTCGCGATCAGCGACAGGCTGGCCGGGTGCGGGGCGGATACCGGGACGGGCACCGTTGCCGGGGCACGGACCGCAGTGAACGCCAGCAGGCCCAACACGATGACGGCGACGAATTTCGCGGCGGTCGTTACGTTCATGACGGCCGAGGCGCGCCGCAGGCCGATGTAGTTGATGACGCCCATCAGTACGATCGTGAGCGCCGCGACGTAATGCACGCCCGCCGCCGAGATCGGCAGGAAATAGCCCAGGTATTCGGCGAAGATGGTCGAAGTGGCCCCGAGGGCGGCCGGGGTTATCACCATCAGACACGCCCATCCATACAGGAACGCAGGCACGGGCCCGTAGCTTTCGAGCAGGTAGGCGAAGATGCCTCCCGAGCGGGGCAGCGCCGCGCCGAGCTCGGCCACCGATAGCGCGCCGCAGAGACTGATGAGGCCGCCGAGCAGCCAGCAGAGCATCGCGGGCCCCGGCGCGTGCAGTTGCGCCGCGACAGTGGCCGGCACCCGGAAGATGCCGCTGCCGATCGTGACGCCGACGACGACCGCCGTGGCGCCCCAGGGTCCCAGCGAGCGCGGCATGCGCTCTCCCCAGTGGTCGGCGGGAGGATTCTGCTCGGACTTGTCGATGGCGCGCATGCCCATGGGTGCTCGTAAGCGCCGCATTATAGTGGGCCCGCTGACTCTTAAAGACCTTTCAGGGAAGCCCCGTCCAGGCCGGCGTATACTGACCGCGAGCGGCCGCACAAATGAAGGTTCTGATCGTCGAAGACCAGCAGCGCCTCGCGCAGCTCCTGAAGCAGGGGCTCACGGAGCGCTCGTATACCGTCGCCTGCGCCCGCACCTGCCGCGAGGCGCGCGACGCCCTCTGTGAGACCGCCTACGACCTCATCATCCTCGACCTGGGACTGCCCGACGGCGACGGCCTCGATCTGCTGCGCGAGTGGCGCAAGAGCGGCTTCAAGGAGCCGGTGCTGATCCTCAGCGCGCGCGATGCGGTGCAGGACCGCGTCAAGGGCCTCGACCTCGGGGCCGACGATTATCTCTCCAAGCCCTTCAGCTTCGAGGAGCTGCTCGCGCGCGTGCGCTCGCAGCTTCGCCGCCAGTCCGAGGTCAAGGAGACCGTGCTCGAGTACCGCGGCATCAAGCTCGACCTGTTGAGCCACACGGCGCATCTGAGCGGGCAACCGGTGGAGCTCACGCGGCGTGAATTCGCGCTGCTCGAGATCTTCATGCAGAACCCCGGGCGCATCCTCACGCGCACGCTGATCTCGGAGAAGATCTGGGCCTCGCACTACGACGTCGACACCAACCTGCTCGATGTCTACATGAGCCGGCTGCGCGCGAAGCTCGAGAAGAGCCAGGAGAAGCCGCTCTTCAAAACCGTGCGCGGCGTCGGTTACCAGCTTCTGTGATGCGGTCGATCAGCACGCGGCTCGCGGCCTGGTACGCCCTGGCGGCAACGGTGACCCTGGCGTGCCTCTTCGTAGTCGGTTATCAGCTTCTCCAGAGCTACCTCATCCATGGCCTGGACCTGCTCAACACGGCGGAGTTCGAGCAGATCCGCGCACGGCTGGGTCCCGACTACCGGACACTCGGCTCGGATGCCGTCAAGCAGCGCATCCGCACGACGACGCAGTACGCGTCGGTCCTCTTCTATTTCGAGGTCAATATTCCCAAGCGCGGCACGGTGTTCTACTCCAACAACCTGCACGGCCGCGCGATTCCGGACGTTCCCAAGAAGCACCGCTATGACGCTTCGATCGCCGGCATAGGGCCGCTGCGTGTCGCCGAGTTCATCCTGCCGCCCTTCGATGTCACGATAGCGACTTCCTCGGCGCAGGTGCTGAAGGTGATGGACGGGTACGTGGAGGTCTGCGCGGGCCTGTTGTTGGCCATGCTCGCCGTCAGCACCATCATCGGAATCGCGCTGAGCAGGCTCGCCCTGCGCCCCGTCCGCCTCATCCGCGAGACCGCCAGCCGAATCGGCTCCGACAATCTCAGCGAGCGGATCCCGGTCTCCGGCGTGCGGGACGAGATCTCGGAGCTCGCGCGGCTGCTCAATCAGATGTTCGATCGCCTGGAGTCCTCGTTCAAACAGGTGCGCCGCTTCGCGGCGGAAGCATCGCATGAGCTCAAGACCCCTCTGTCCCTCATCCGCCTGCAGGCCGAGAAGCTCCTCGTCGCCGGCAACCTGTCACCCGCCCATGAGGAATCCGTGCAGATGCAGCTCGAGGAGCTCGCGCGCCTCAACCGCATCATCGAGGAGCTGCTCTTTCTCTCGCGCGCCGA
>JAGWPE010000018.1 GCA_028870635.1 Gammaproteobacteria bacterium
CCGCTGCGGCGCGGATGCCGAGGGTCACTTCCAGCGCGATCGGTACGGCATGGATTTCGGCAAGGCGTTCGGCTTCCAGATGTGGGTGCGCCTCAAGATCCAGGTGGAGGCGGTGCGGCAAGGCTGAGGCGGCGCGTGGGTCGTGCCATTGGCCAGCCGCTGGAAGGCACTGGCTCGCGCGCGGCATGTCCACATTCCGAAGAAATCTGAGGGCGGCCAGCCTGGCGGCGGCTGCCCGGCGGAGCATTGTGTAGACTCTGGGGGTCTTATGAGCATCGAGCCCCATGCCCCGCTCCATAGCAGACGATGACTTGATCGAGGCCCTGCTCGCCGCCGCCGTGGCGGCGGGCAGGGCCGCTCTCGATGTCTACCATGACCGTGCCGGCTTCACGGTCACGCAGAAGGCGGACCAGTCGCCGGTCACCGCGGCCGATCACGCCGCGGAGCGGATCATCCTCGAGCATCTCGCGCGGCTTGCGCCCGCCGTGCCCGTGGTTGCGGAAGAAGCGGTCGCGGCCGGCTCCATTCCGCAGGTAGGTGCGGAGTTCTTCCTCGTAGACCCGTTGGATGGGACCAAGGAGTTCATCCATCGCAACGGGGAATTCACCGTCAATATCGCGCTGATCCGTGGGCGGGCTCCTGCCCTGGGTGTAGTGTATGCGCCCGTGGGCGGCGTGCTTTATGCCGGTAACGTCGCCACCGGACGTGCGTTTCGATGCTCTCATCCAGCTGATGCCGCAACGTCCGCAGCCCGAGAGGCGATACGCGTTCGAGCTGTCCCTGCGACAGGAATCACTGCGGTGGTCTCGCGCTCACACTCGACGCCCGACACCGAGGCGTACCTCAACCACTACCGGATCAGCGACCGGGTCTCCGTCGGCTCGTCGCTGAAGTTCTGCCTGGTCGCCGCCGGCGAGGCGGATCTTTACCCGCGCCTCGGTCCTACGATGGAGTGGGACACGGCCGCCGGACACGCGGTGCTCGCAGCCGCCGGCGGCAAGGTGCTCGCCCCGGGCGGTGAGCCGCTCGCCTACGGCAAGCCGGGCTTTCGCAACTCCTTCTTCATTGCGAGCGGGACGTTGAGTCCCGTGCCGCTGGCCGCCTGAGCCGTCCATGACCACGGGCACCCAGTCCAGGCAGACGCTCTCGCAGCATCTGAAGCGCCTCGAGGCGGAATCCATCGGCATCATCCGCGAGGTCGCCGCGGAGTTTCGCAACCCGGTGATGCTCTATTCCATCGGCAAGGACTCGGGCGTGATGCTGCACCTCGCCCTGAAGGCCTTCTACCCCTCGAAGCCCCCTTTCCCGCTGCTGCACATCGATACCGGCTGGAAGTTCCGCGAGATGATCCGCCACCGCGACTGGATCGCGGCGCATTACGGAGTGAGGCTCCTCGTCCATACCAACCCGGAAGGCGTGGCGCGCGGCATCAATCCGATCGCGTCCGGCTCGCAGCTGCACACCCAGGTGATGAAGACCGAGGCGCTGAAACAGGCGCTCGACAAGTGGGAGTTCGATGCCGCCTTCGGCGGCGCGCGCCGCGACGAGGAGAAGAGCCGCGCCAAGGAGCGCGTCTTCTCCTTCCGCTCCGCGGGCCACGTCTGGGACCCGCGCAACCAGCGGCCCGAGCTGTGGAATCTCTACAACACCCGCATAGCCAAGGGTGAGACCATCCGCGTCTTCCCGCTGTCCAACTGGACGGAGCTCGACATCTGGCAATACACACGCGCCGAGCAGATTCCGGTGGTGCCGCTTTACTTCGCGGCGCCGCGGCCGGTGGTCGAGCGCGACGGCCTGCTCATCATGCGCGATGACGACCGCATGCCCCTTCAGGCCGGCGAGGCCGAGCAGGTGCGCGTGGTGCGGTTCCGTTCCCTCGGCTGCTATCCGCTCTCGGCGGCCATCGAGAGCCGGGCTGCGAGCCTCGATGACATCATCGAAGAGATGCTGATCGCGCGCACCTCCGAGCGCTCGGGGCGCCTCATCGACAGCGACGAGGCGGCGTCCATGGAGAAGAAGAAGCGCGAGGGCTACTTCTGATGGAGGCCAGGCCATGACCGCTTATGCGCACGATCGGGTGACGGTGAGCTCCGGCGGCCGCGGCGGACCCCAGAAGGGGCTGCTGCGCTTCCTCACGTGCGGCTCGGTGGACGACGGCAAATCCACCCTCATCGGGCGCCTCCTCTATGACACCAAGCTCATTCTCGAGGACCAGCTCGCGGCGCTGAAGCGCGACAGCCGCAAGCACGGCACGGCCGGAGATGACATCGATTTCGCGCTGCTCGTCGACGGCCTCGAGGCCGAGCGCGAGCAAGGCATCACGATCGATGTGGCGTACCGGTTCTTCTCGACGCCGCGCCGCGCCTTCATCGTGGCCGACACACCCGGTCACGAGCAGTACACGCGCAACATGGCCACGGGCGCCTCCAACTCCCAGGCGGCCGTCATCCTCATCGATGCGCGCAAGGGCGTGCTCACGCAGACGCGCCGGCACAGCTACATCTGCTCGCTCCTCGGCATCCGGCACGTGGTGCTCGCGGTCAACAAGATCGACCTGGTCGACTTCTCGGGGGAGCGCTTCCACCACATTGTGGGCGATTACCTCGGCTTCGCGCAGGCGCTCTCCTTCAGCTCCATCACGCCCATCCCGGTATCGGCGCGCTACGGCGACAACGTCACGACTCGCTCGCAGCGGATGTGCTGGTACGACGGGCCGACGCTCATCGAGCACCTCGAGGGCCTGGATGCGAGCGAGGGACTCGACGTGAAGCCGTTCCGCTTCCCCGTGCAGTGGGTCAACCGCCCGAATCTCGACTTCCGCGGCTTCTCGGGCACCGTGGCTTCCGGCGCGGTGCGCGCGGGTGATCGCGTGGTCGTGGCGGCCTCGGGTCGGGAAACGCACGTCGCACGTATCGTCACGGCGGATGGAGATCTGCCGGAAGCGCATGCCGGCGATGCGGTCACGCTGACACTGAGTGATGAGGTGGATGTCGCGCGCGGCGACATGCTCGCTGAGCCTCAGGCCCGGCCCGAGGTCGTCGACCAGTTCGCCGCGCAGGTGCTCTGGATGATCGAGGAGCCGATGCTGCCGGGACGGTCGTACCTCATGCGCATCGGCACGAAGTTCGTGCCGGCGCGGGTGACGAGCCTCAAGCACAAGACCGACGTCAACACCCTGGAGCACATCGCCGCGAAGACCCTCGGGCTCAACGAGATCGGACTGTGCAACCTCTCGACCGCGACGCCGGTGGCGTTCGATCCCTATTCCGAGAACCGCGAGACCGGCTCCTTCGTGCTGATCGACCGCTTCACCAACGCCACCGCCGGGGCGGGCATGATCGCCTTCGGGCTGCGCCGCGCCACCAACATCCACCGGCAGGCGCTGCTCGTCGACAAGACGGCGCGCACCCGCCTGAACGGCCACCGTCCCGCCATCCTCTGGTTCACGGGGCTCTCCGGCTCCGGCAAGAGCACCATCGCGAACATCGTGGAGCGGGAGCTGCACGCGCATGGCGCGCACACCTACATGCTGGACGGCGACAACGTGCGTCACGGGTTGAACCGCGACCTCGGCTTCACGGACGCCGACCGCGTGGAGAACATCCGCCGCGTGGGAGAAGTCGCCCGCCTCTTCGTCGACGCCGGCGCCATCGTGCTCTGCTCGTTCATCTCTCCCTTCCGCGCCGAGCGGCGCATGGTGCGCGAGCTGGTCGATGAGGGCGAATTCATCGAGATCCACGTCGACACGCCGCTCGAGATCTGCAAGCAGCGCGACCCGAAAGGACTCTATGCCCGGGCGCTCGAGGGCAAGATCAAGAACTTCACCGGCATCGACTCTCCCTACGAGACGCCGGAGAGTCCCGAGATCGTCGTCGACACCGGCGAGGGGTCCGCGGAGGATGCCGCGGCGCGCATCGTCGCCGCGCTGCGGGCGCGGCAGATCATCGCTTAGGCGAGGAGCACGATCTTGCCGATGTGCGCGCTGGACTCCATCAGCGCGTGCGCACGCGCCGCCTCTCGCAGCGGGAACCGCGCATGGATCACGGGCCGCAGCGACTTCGACTCGAAGAGCGGCCAGACTTCCCTGCGCAGGGAGGCGGCGATCTCTCCTTTGCTCTCTATGGTCTGAGGACGCAGTGTCGAGCCGCCGACCCAGAGGCGTTTCATCATGACGCTGCGGAGGTCGATCTCGCACTTCGCCCCGCCTTGAGTGCCGATGATCGCAATCCGCCCATTGACGGCCGCCGCGGCAATGTTGCGCGCCAGGTACTCGGCCCCGACCATGTCGAGAATGACATCGGCCCCCTGCCCTCCCGTCGCCTCCTGAGTGCGGGCGACAAAATCCTCTGTCTTGTAGTCGATCGCCACATCCGCGCCCAGCGCCCGGCATGCCGCGCACTTCTGCGCACTTCCCGCCGTGGTGATGACGCGGGCTCCGAATGCTTTTGCGAGCATGATTGCGGTCGTACCGATGCCGCTCGAGCCGCCGTGGACCAGCAACGTCTCCCCGGAGCGCAGCCGTGCGCGCATGAAGACGTTGTAGTAGACAGTGAAGAAGGTTTCCGGCAGGGCGGCGGCTTCTTCCATTGACAGCGCGCCCGGCACGGGAAGGCACTGTACTGCGGGCGCGCTGACATACTCCGCGTAGCCTCCGCCGGCCACGAGCGCGCAGACGCGCGCACCGACAGCCGGGTCGGTCACGCCGCTTCCGGCACGTACCACTTCGCCTGCCACCTCGAGGCCGGGAATGTCGGTCACGCCCTTGGGCGGCGGGTAGGCGCCTCTTCGCTGCAGCACATCAGGCCGGTTGACACCCGCGGCCGCCACGCGAATCAATACCTCGCCCGGGGCAGGCTCGGGCACCGGGCGGGAGGCCGGCCGCAAGCTCTCCGGTGGACCCGGCGTGCCGATCTCGATCGCCGTCATGGAAGCGGGTATGTCATTCATAGCTGGACATTGTCGCTCTCGGGTCCCCCCCGGTGCCAGCGGCAATGGCGAGCGTACTTCGCGCGCAGCCGCTCACGCTCCTCAGGCGTGAGACTCTCGCGCGGGGCCGGGTGCCCTGCCGCCAGGGAAGGCCATGGCGGCGCGCCTAAACAGCGTTCCGGGGAGGCCCCTCTTGCGGGACGCACTGCCCTTGAACGGCAAGAGTCCCCGACCTGCCTTCCACAGTGCCTGGCACGATCGGACAGCGCGGTACTCGTGAGAGATCCAGTGCCTGAGCGCACGAGCGGAGATCCGTCAGATTGAAGCCGCGCTCCCGCCAGACCTGAAGCAACCGCTCGAATCCCTCGAGGTACGCTCCCCCCTCCAGCTCCGCATGCAGCGTGAACACATGATCTGCACCGTGTTCCGTTAGCGCAAGCAGATGCTCCACCGGATCGACTCCGCCGAGGTCCTCCCGCCCGATCAGCTCATCGAGCGTGGGAAGAGTCGTCGGCAGCTGCGGTACGTGAATTTCCTTCCCATCGACGACCGGCACGAACGGGCACACTCCCCGCGTGTCCGAGGCATACCGAAACCCCAACTCCCGCTCGAGCCCCGGCACACTGGCATTGACCTGCCATCCCGCGGCCCCATGCGCCTCGGGTGCACGCTCGAACACCCTGATGAACTCCTCGCGCGCCAGCACCAGTTGCCGCCGCGCCCACGCCTCGCTCGCCCGCGCCACACCGTCCTGCCACTTGATATGGTCGTAGGTGTGGACCCCCACTTCGAAGCCGCGCCGGGCCACCTCCCGCATGATATCCCCGCACCTTCGCCCGATGTGCGGGCCCGGGATGAGGACGCCGTAAAGCAGCGTCCTGATGCCGTAGTGCTGCGTCACCGAGGTGCGGCGGACCTTGCCGAGGAACCCGCGGCGAAACACCCGCTTGATGGCTCTGCCCGTGTGATCGGGGCCGACGCTGAAGAGGAAGGTCGCCCGGGCACCGGCGCGCTCCAGCGCCGCGGCGAGTCGCGGCACGCCTGCGCGCGTGCCCCGGTACGTGTCGACGTCGATCTTGAGCGCGATCGTCCCCATTTCGTCGCGGGCTCAGCCCGAGATCACGCCAGAGCCGCCGGGTGCGACTCGAGCTCACGCGCGATCCGCGAGAGATCGACCGGCCCCTCAGGGGTCGCCGCGGCGAGGATCCGCAGGATCCCTCCATCCCTGCACGCCGCGTAACAGGCGCCCTGCGCGCCGAAGAGTCTCGCCCGCTCCGAGGGAGTGATGAGCCTGGTCTCCACCCGCGTGCGATGGATCCGCCACGGATGCCCGTCGACCTCGGTGAACGCGCCCGGGAAGGGAGGCGCCACGGCGCGTACGAGGTTGTGAACGCGCACCGCCGGCAGGCTCCAGTCGATGCGACCGTCCTCCGGCTTTCGCCGCCCGAAGTATTGCCCGGGCTCGATGCTCTGCGGGCGGCGCGGCGCATCACCCGCGATCAGTCCCGGCAGGGAGCGGGCCAACACGATCTCCGCTGCCGCGGTCACTTTGGCGAATACCTCGCGCGCATCATCGTCCTCCAAAATCGGCACGGCGAGCTGATCGACGATGTCTCCGGCGTCCGCCCGCTCGACCATGTAGTGCAGGGTGGCGCCGGTCTCCCGCTCGCCGTTGAGAATCGCCCAGTTGACGGGCGCGCGCCCGCGGTACTTCGGCAGAAGCGAGCCGTGCATGTTCAAGGCGCCGCGGCGGGCGCTGCGCAGGAGGGGCGCGCCGAGCATGGAGCGATAGTAGAATGAGAAGATGAAGTCCGGCTGCAGCCGGGCGACCCGCTCCGCAAGCTCGGTGCTGTTGGCGTCATCGGGCATCGCCACCGGCAGCCCGTACTCTCGCGCCGTGTCGGCGACGCTCGCGAACCACCGATTCTCCCTGGGGTCGTCCTTGACGGTAACGACCAGAGGCACTTCGATCTTCGCGGACAACAGCGTCTTCAGGCATCGGACGCCTACATCGTGGTAGGCGAACACGACTGACCGCAAGGCGCTCATTACTCGGTCGCGCCTCGCGCACGCTCGGCCCGCAGCATCTCGGAGTGGTCGAGCTCCGGGTGCAGTCCCTGCCGGACCTCCGGAAGCGCCCGGCGCTCGACGGCTCGCGGCGCTCCTTCTTCCAACACGGCCGCGACGGTGTACCTCGGACGCTGCCGCACCTGCTCATAGATGCGGCCGACGTACTCGCCGACGACACCGAGACCGATGAGGAGCACACCGATCAGGAAGAACGCGATGCCGAAGAGCGTGAACACGCCCTGCACCTCCGGTCCGATGAAGATGCGGCGGATCGCCAGCACGATGACGAAGAAGAGCGAGAGGAGCGCGAGCATCATCCCCGCCATGGTGAAGAACTGCAGCGGCACCACCGAGAAGCCGGTCATGAGATCGAAATTGAGCCGGATCAGGCGGTAGATGGAGTACTTCGACTGCCCGGCGGTACGCTGCGCATGCGCCACCTCGATCTCCACCGGATGGCGCGCGAAGGTAAACCCCAGCGCCGGCACGAACGTACTGACCTCCACGCAGCGGTTGATAGCCTCCACGATGCTGCGATGATAGCCGCGCAGCATGCATCCCTGATCGGTGATCTGGATCTGGGTGGTGCGCTCGCGGATGCGGTTCATCATGCGCGAGGCGAGCTTGCGCCAGTAGACATCGTGACGCCGCGCGCGCACCGTGCCGACGTAGTCGGCGCCCTGGTCCATGGCCGCGACCAGCTTGCCGATCTCCTCCGGCGGGTTCTGCAGATCCGCATCCAGCGTGATCACGTAGTCGCCGCGCGAATGGGCGAAGCCCGCGAGAATGGCCATGTGCTGGCCCGCATTGCGGGTGAGGAGGATCACCCGCGTGCTCTGCGGGCGGCGCTCGAACTGCGTCCGCAGCACTGCGGCCGAGCGGTCGCTGCTGCCGTCGTCCACGAATATCACTTCGTAGGGCCGCGCGAGCTGATCCAACGCCGGATAGAGCCGCGCGAACAGGCTGTCGAGCCCCGCTTCCTCGTTATAGACCGGAATGACGACGGAGACCGCAGCAGTCACTTCGCCGCTCTCCGCAGAATGTCAGTCACGGCCTCGACGACACGGTCCACGTCCGAGGGCTCCATCGCCGGGAAAAGCGGCAGCGTCACGGTCTCGCGGCCGATCCGCTCAGCGTTCGGGAACTGTCCCTCGCGATAGCCCAGGGCCCGATAGGCCGTAAAGAGATGGATCGCCGCGTAATGCACTCCGACGCCGATGCCCTTCTCGGCCATCTGCTCGATGAACTGCAGGCGCGAGATCCGCAGCCGCTCGAGCGGCAGGAGCGGCGCGAAGATGTGCCAGTTGTGCCCCTCCTCGCCGCGCGCCGGCAGACGTACCGGCGCATCCCGCCCCCAAAGGCTGAAGTACCGGGCGGCGAGCTCGCGGCGGCGCGCATTGAATCGCTCGAGCGAGGCCAGCTGGCCGAGACCCACTCGCGCCGCCACATCCGAAAGGTTGGCCTTTCCCGCCGCGAAGAGCGTGTCGAACTCATCCGCCGCGCCCTTCCTCTGGCCATGGAAGCGATGCAGCTCGAGCTGCGCCACTTCCTCGGGCGAGCCCCCGACGACGCAGCCTCCCTCGATCGTGGTGAGGTTCTTGTTGGGATGGAAGCTGAAGCAGACGAGGTCGCCGAAGCTGCCGATGCGCCTGCCGCGCCAGGCCGAGCCGATGGCATGGGCGGCATCCTCGATGACGCGCAGGCGGTGGCGCCCGGCAATCGCATACAGCCGGTCCATGTCGACGGCCAAGCCCGCAAAATGCACCGGCATGATCGCGCGGGTGCGCGGGGTGATGGCGGCTTCGACCTGATCGAAATCGATGTTGCGGCTGTCGAGATCGACATCGACGAACACCGGGCGCGCACCCACCCGCACGATGACGCTCGCGGTGGCGACGAAGCTCATGGCGGGGGTGATCACTTCATCGCCTGCGCCTATCCCGGCGGCGAGCAGCGCGTGCTCGAGGCTCGCAGTCGCCGAAGTCTGCGTGCGCACCGGCCGCCCGCCGAAGTATTCCGAGAGGGCGGTCTCGAGCTTCTTGACGTTGGGGCCGGTGGCGAGCCAGCCGGAGCGCAGCACCTCGACCACGCCCTGGATCGTCTCCTCGTCTATCGTCGGCCGGGTAAAGGGCAGGAACGGTGTGCCAGGCCCCGTCCCTGTGCCTCGCCCTTCGGGCCGGCTTTCGCCGTCCAAAATTGTTCCCAACAATTTTGTCATGATCTGGCCACCAACACCACTCCAAACACGATGACCGCTATCCCGAGCACCCGCTGCGCGTTGGGCATCTCCCCGAGCAGCCACCACGCGAGTCCGACGTTGAGCACGTAGCCGAGGGAGAGCAGTGGGTATGCCTGGCTCACCGGCACGCGCGACAGCCCGAACAGCCACACGACGACGCTCACTCCATAACAGGCGAGCGCGGCCCACAGCCAGGGCACCGTCAGGAGCTCGAGCGAGCGGCGCAGCACCACGCCCTCGGCACCCACCAGGGGCCCCGTGGCGTCGGTCGCGGCCTTCAGCCCGAGCTGCGCCAGCGCGTTGAGCAGCACTCCGCAGGAGAGGATCGAGAAGTCCGACAGTCTCATGAGCGGCTCACCGCGACCGTGAAGCTGTCGCGCGCAATGACCCGACCCGGCAGACCCTGCTGCCGGTAATGATCCCACACCCGCGGATCGAAGAAAGCGATGGCATCCCGGCTGGCCTCCCACTGCTCGATGAACTGCTCCGGTGTCGCCGTCTGCCGGCCCGGCTCCGCCGCTTCGCCGAAATCGAGCTCGCCCCTGCCCTCGAAATCGACGAGGGTGAGCATCCGTCCGAGGTACGGCGGAATGGTCTGCCGG
>JAGWPE010000245.1 GCA_028870635.1 Gammaproteobacteria bacterium
AAACACCGGTCGCTCGGTAAGCGAACCCCCGCTGCTCGGGTCGCCCTGTCCCTGCAGGGCGAGCTGCACGGTTGCGGAATGCGTCTGCGCCGGCACGCGAGATGATGTCTGCGCCTGCAGCCGTTTCAGCCACTCGCCCGTCGCCTGCAACATCGCCTGCGGCCGAGTCGCGAACTGCGGCGCCGTGAGCATCATTTCCACGAACCCCGGCAATTCGTGATGCTCGGCCGCCGCTCCCTGGTCGCGAAGCGATCGCGATAAAGCGCGGGCTGTCGGCAAATCGCTGCGATCGACGAGCAGGATGTCCGGCACTCTGACGAGCCGTGCGGCGTCGATCTCCGCCACGGTGAGGCTGGCGACGGTCGCTGCGGACAATGCATAGCCGCTCACCTCCATGCCGCCGTCCGTCCCGGCCGGCGTATTTACCTGTAGGCCGCCGCCGGCCTCGGCCTCCGCTGCTTCAGCGGCCAGCTGCGCTGTTCTGGCCTCTCGCAGATATTTGCGGCCGCTCAGCACCGGCGCCACCAACGCGATGGCATTCACTTGACACTTTTCCGCCGCAAGCGCGGCCAGCAGCGCGCCCAGCCGAAATCCCAGCAGGCACACGTGCGAGACGCCGGTCAGGCGACGCAGCTCCGCGACTGCGCTGACGATGTCGCGTGTCCAGGCCTCCACCTGGTCCGCGCTGGGATCGATATCGGCGGAGTCGCCGGTGCCGAGATAGTCGAACCGCAGCGTCGGCATGCCGAGCTGCGCGGCCGCATCGGCGAATGCGCGCACGCTGCGGTGAGCGCACAGGGCCTCGTAGCCGAAGGGCTTGCAGACGACCACGCCCCAGCCGCATGCGGCTGCGCCGGTTGGATGGTGCAGCCAGCCGAACAATTGTTGCCCGCCGGAGGGAAAGTAGAGAGGTTGGTGCGACCCCGATTCCCCGGCGCGAGTCCCCTCGATCGCCATCGCGTTCATGATATTTCTTCTGTTTGACAGTTATTCTTCTGATTTCGCGAGATCTTAGCGGGAATCGCGCCCTCCCGTAGTAAGTAGTCTCCGCACTAGCCCGGCACGAACAGCTCGACATACGAGCTGATGCGCCCTCCCCGCGCCTCGACCATGTCGATGAGCTCCGTCATCACGATTGCGCCCGTGATCCGCGAGTGAATGCTCGCCCGCCAGTGGACCGCCGCGTGCGGCCCGTCGATCACCATCGACAGGATCTCGTACCGGGCGAGCCGGAATGTCTTGACGAGCACTCCGAGCCAGGAGCGGACTTCCTCCGTCCCGCGCGCGGCGATGGTGATCGGCTTGCCATCGCTCGATCCGGAGATCTTCAGCAGCGCCTCGGGTGCGAACAAGGCGCAGAGCCGCTCGAGCTCGCCCGCCGCCCGCGCGCTGTAGAGCTCGCGCAGCAGCGCCTCCAGGCTGGAACGGTCGCAATCCGGCGGGGTTACGTTGGCGCTCATGGCGTTTCTCGGGATTCGAGCAGCGCGCGGATATCCGCGCCGATCAGGCGGTATGCCGTCTGCGCGTAGGGAATGACGGCCTGCAGCCCGTAGAAGAGATGGACCATCCCGGGATGGCAGCGGTAGCTCACGCGCACTCCCGCCTGCTCGAGCCGCTGCGCGTAAGCGGCGCCCTCATCGCGCAGCGGGTCGCACTCGGCCGTGTGGATGCAGGCCGGAGGCAGGCCTTCGAGGCGCTGCGCCCGCAGCGGCGATACGCGAGGATCGCCCGGGTCCGCGCCGTCGCCCATGTAGTGCCGCAGATCGTGCTGGAGCGTCTCCCGGTCGAGCAGGTAGCCGGAGCCGAAGGCATCCCGCGAAGCGGTCTCGGCACTGTAGTCGAGAATGGGACAGACCAGGCACTGTAGCGCCAGTGAAGGTCCGCCCTCCGCTGCGAGGGTCTGTGCGACCACGGCGGCGAGAGTGGCCCCGGCGGAGTCGCCGCATACCCCGAGGCGACGGGCATCGATGCCGAGCCGCTGCGCCTGCTCGGCGGTCCAGCGCGTCGCCGCGCAGGCATCGAGCAGCGCGGCAGGAAACCGCGCCTCCGGTCCCAGGCGGTAATCGACCGAAATCAGCCTGCAGCCGCTCGCGTTGGCGATGGACCGGCAGATGCCGTCGTGCGTCTCCAGGCCGCCGGCGACGAACCCGCCCCCGTGGAAGTAGACGAGCCCGGGCAGGAGGCCCAGCGGCGCGCCTGCGGGCGTATAGACCCATGCGCGCAGCGTTCCGGCGGGCCCCGGGATCGAGCGCTTCTCGAGGCGGGCGACCGGCTCCGGCTCTCCCCCGAGAGCCAACAGCCGCTCGATGGCGGCGCGCCGCTCCGTGACGGTGAGCTCGCCGGCGCCGCGCGGCGCGGCCACCGCCAACCTGTCGAGGAACCGGCTGACCTGTGTGTCGAGAGGCACGTTGGAGCCGCACCCTGGCCGGTACTACGGGAGCCTAGAGGCCAAGGGCGTGCCTCGCCGTGGCCGGCCAGCGCGCCGGGTCGAGGCCGTGGACGCAAAAGAGCGCGACCGCCAGGCGATCCATGCCGAATGCAACACAACTCGTGTGCGCCGGCGCGCCGTCCCCGCCCTGCAGGCCCCAGGTGACCCCGAAGTGATCGCGGTGGTAGTTGAAGCTCATGCAGGCGGTCGGCCGCGCTCCCTGGTAATAGGGAATCAGCAGCTCGAATTTCAGCGACTGCTGCCGCTGGCTCACGGCCATGACCTGCCCGACACGGCCGAAGAAAGGATCGCTCGCCACATCGAGCTCGCAGGGCAGCGCGAGCTCACCGGCCAGCCGGCGGGCGCGGCTCATCCACTCCTCCCGAAACGCCTGGATGGCCTCGGGCGAGCCGATGCGCACGAACTCGCGCATCCGGAAGGACTGCAGGCGATCGAGCGACCGCGAGGGCTCGCGGCGGAAGCAGTCCGCCGCCACGTCGAAAATCAGCCCCTCCGCCGGCAGCGGGCCGCGCTCGGCGGCCAGGGGGTACACCGGATAGCAGGCCGCGGGCGAGAGCACCAGGTCCGAGGGCGCGAGCGAGTCCGTCCAGTCGCCGCCTTGCTCGTGGCTGTCCGCGGCGGCACGGATCTGCGCCTCGGTGCCGTGCAGCGCGCACACACAGCCGAGGAGGTTGGGAAAGCTCTTGAGATAGCCGGACCTTTCGAGCTGCGCGCGGCTCATCACCGGCGGGAAGCGCAGCACCTCCGCGCGCGGATCGCGTTGCCGTGTGACGAATGCCGTCAGGCGCTGCAGCACGTCCTCGTAAAGGCCGGTGCGCGCATACACACCGTCGGCTCCGATCCGATGAAAGAGCGCCTCCCGGATGTGCTCCAACGGCTCGGCGGCGCTGCTCGCGGATGATTCAGGTCGGGCTGGGCTCACGTATCGCCCTCCCTTCAATCTCTCAGGGAGGTCGGGACGGCCGACATCAGCGAGGTTCCGGCGAGGCTCGAGAGAATGCGGTCGTTGTTGATCATCAGGGGCGAGGAGAGCACGTCGCGCAGCTGCCGCTCGATGCTGAACTCGCTGTCGCAGCGGTAACCCGAGAGTCCGCAGACGCGCAGCGCGGTGAGCACGGTCGCCACCGCGAGCTCCGAGACCTCCACCTTGGTGAGGGTGATCTGGGACTGGAAATCGAGCGCGCCGAGGGCCTTCGGATCATCCATCTTGCTCTCGTAGGCGCGCAGCGAGTTGGCGAGAACCCCCCGCAGGGTGCGCAACTTCGACAGGGCCTGGGTGAGCTGCGGTGCCCCGGGAGGGGCCTGACCGCCCGCGTGACGCGCGGCATGGCGCACGAAAGCCTGCGCCCGCGCGGCGGCGCCCGCGGCGATGCCGGCCCATACCGAGCCCCAGAGCAGGTGCGCGAAGGGCACCATGGTCCGCTGGTGGATGACCTCATAGGGCTCCGGCAGGATCTGGCCGGGCAACCCGGAGGCCTTGAGGTTATAGCCCTCGCTGCACGTGCCGCGCATGCCGAGCGTGTTCCAGCCCTGCAGGCGTGTCAGAGTGTAGTCGTCCTCGAGGAAGGCGACCAACACCTGGTCCGAGGACTCGGCGTCCGCGGCCCTGCGCGCGGTCGTCACGATGCCGTCCGCCTGCGAGCCATAGGAGATGACACTCGCCCGCCGCTCGAGGTGGATGCGGCCGTCGCGATGCTCGACCGCGGCCTCGCTGGAGCGGACGTTGCCTCCGCCCTGCCCTTCCGTGGTGGAGGAAGCCAACAGCAACTGCTCGGCGCAGAGCCGGCGCAGGAGGCGCTCGATCGCCTCGCTCCCGCGGCCGTGACGCACCAGGCACGCGACCTTCACCTGGTGCATCGCATAGATCATCGCGGTGGAGGAGCAGGCCTGGCCCAGCCTGTAACAGACATCGGCGACCTCGCGCACGGGGGCGCCTTCGCCGCCGAGGTCGGAGGGCACCAGGATCCCGAGCAGCCGCTGCGCCTTCGCGGCGGCGAAAGCCTCCGCCGGAAACCGCGGCGCCGAGTCGACCTCGGCCGCATGGCGGGCGGCAATGGTGGCAACAGCCGCGGAACGGTCGCTGAAACCCGCCCCGGAAAGGCCCGGAGCGGCCATGGTGGAAGGTGCGACGGACGAATCGTTCAAAAGCGATCCCCGCTAGGTTCTATTTTTATCCTGACACTGGTATAGATAGCCATCCAGGCTCGGTAATCATTAAAGCGCAAAAGCCCCGCCTGACGCCAGTACCGGATCACATAACGCACATGCAGAGACCATGCCGCTCGAAATAGAGCACCGCGGCTCGCGCGCCCGCCCCGCCGGGCACTCGCGGGACGGCGTCACGATCGGGTTATTGAACAATATGCCAGACGCCGCGCTCGAGGCAACAGAGCTGCAGTTCGGCGCCCTGCTGAGCGCCGCCGCAGGCGCGCGCACGGTGCGGCTGCGCTTCTCCAGCCTGCCGGAGCTCTCGCGTACGGGGGCGGCCCGCGCACGCATCGACTGCGACTACTGGCCGCTCGATGAGCTGTTGTCCCAGCGCCCCGATGCGCTCATTGTCACGGGCACGGAGCCGCGCACACCGGCACTCGAAGAGGAGCCCTACTGGCAGCGGCTGGTGCGGCTCATCGAGTGGGCCGAGACGCATACCGCATCCAGCATCTGGTCGTGCCTCGCGGCGCACGCGCTGGCTCAGGCGCTGTGCGGCGTGCGCCGGCGCCGCCTGCCGCAGAAGCGGTTCGGCGTGTTCGGGCACCGTATCGCCGCTGACACACCTCTTCTCGCGGGCGTGCGCGCCCCGCTCCTCACTCCGCACTCGCGCTGGAACGAGCTGCCGGTCGCGGACCTCGAAAGCGCCGGATTCGCCGTCCTGAGCGCCTCGAAGGAGACCGGCGCCGATCTTTTCGTGCGCTCCGGCCGCAGTCTCCTCGTCTGCTTCCAAGGCCATCCGGAGTACGATGCATTGACACTTCTCAAGGAATACCGGCGCGACGTGGGCCGGTTTCTACGCGGCGAGCAGCCGGCATGGCCCAACCTGCCCCAGGGTTACTTCGATGGGGAGGCGCTGAGGCTGATCGCGGCTTTCCGCGAGCGTGCCGACTGCGCTCGCGACCCGCAGCTCCTGGCCGAGTTTCCGATGGGCCCGCTGGCCGCCGGCTTGGAGGCCCGGTGGCAGCCGGGCGCGGCGGCGATTTACCGTAATTGGCTGCAACATGTCGCGACTGCGAAGGAGCGCACGCGCAAAACCGCTTCCGTCGGGGTATGATCTCACCAAAGAAGATCCGAGCATGAGCAGCATCGAAGCGGACGTGGATCCGACATCACCCCTGACGGCGCGCGAGCGGCTGTTGACCCTCGTGCGCAAGGCAATGGGCCCCCCTGGCGCGGCCCGGCTTCTGGCCGTCGACGCGCGGCTCAGCGATCTCGGCATCAGCTCCATCAAGATGGTGGGCCTCATGCTCGCGATCGAGGCTGAGTTCAACATCACCATCGCGCAGTCGGAAATCACGCCGGAGAACTTCGCCTCCATCGCCTCCATGGAGGCGATGCTCGAGCGGATCGCGGCGGGCTGATTCTCACGAGCTGCGGCCGGCTCACGCGCCAGGCGGCGGCACCGGCTTCTTTTGCAGGAATCCCCCCGTGGGAAGCCCTGCCACGTGGAAGTAGTTGGCCTGCGCCAGCGCCTCGTAGAGAGGCGGGGTGAAGAATGCCGAGATGCGCGCAGCGACGAGCGCCGTCGCCATCATCGGGATGACCATTCCGGTCCCATTGGTCATCTCCATCACGATCACGAAGGACGTGATCGGCGACTGCGTGACCGCCGCCAGGTAACCCGTCATGCAGAGTGCGATCACCGCCGCCATCGGCGCCCACGTGAACGCCGCGTGCACCCACTGCGCAAGTCCGGCGCCAATCGACAGCGACGGCGAGAAGAGCCCCCCGGGAATGCCGGCCATGTAGGTGACCACCATCGCACCCCACTTGGTGACCGCGTAGCCCTCACTCAGCGGCGCAGCGCCCTCCAGAAGGTGACGCGCCTGATCGTAACCGCTGCCCCAGGTCTCACCGTGAGTCCCGACACCGAGCGCCGCGACCGCGAGGCCCACGGCGAGCGCATAGAGCAAGGGCCGGCGTGCGCGCAGCGCGATCAGCCAGTCCGGCATCCACGCTCGCCAGCGCAGCAGAGCCAGGTTGAAGGCGGCGCCGAAGAGTCCGCAGAGCGCCGCCGACAGAACGACCGGCAGGACGAACGCTCCGCCCAGGTTCCCGGGCACGTTGATCTGCCCGAAGTAAAGGTAGTTGCCCGCGAAGGCGAGCGAGGTCAGGCCGGAGAACACGACGGCGGTGATCATGATGCCGTTGGTGCGGCTCTCGAAATCCCGCGCGAGCTCCTCGATGGCGAAGATGATGCCGGCGAGCGGTGTGTTGAAAGCCGCCGAAAGCCCCGCCGCCGCGCCGGCGAGCAGCAGGCGCCGCTCGAGCTGCGCGTTGCGGTGCGGATAGAAGCGCCGGGTCTCCGCCATGATCGCCGCGCCGATGTGCACGGTCGGCCCCTCGCGGCCGATGGTCAGGCCTCCCAGAAGACCAATGAGCGAAACGAGGATCTTCCCGGCTATCACGCGCACGCCGAAGAGGCGCCGCATCAGCGTGTCTTCCTCATCCATACGCGGCGCATGCAGCGCGGCGATCACCTGCGGGATGCCGCTGCCTTCGCTGCCGGAGAACCACCTGCGGGTCAGGTACACGGCCAGCATGGTCATGGCCGGCGTGATCAGGAAGGCCAGCCAGATGCGGCCGTCGATCCAGTGCAGGAACAACTCGTAGGCGTCCTCGCTCCAGCGCGCGTACAGCACCGCGACCAGGCCCACCAGCAGGGCGGCGCCCCACGGAACCCCGTACTGCAGGAAAAGTCGCCGGCCGCGGCTGCGACCCAGGCGCACCATGGCCTGCAGCGGTGGGCGCGAACGCGGCTCGGTCGCGGCGCCGTCGGTGCTCGCGGAATCGGGCTGGGGGGTCGGATCGGACATATCGGAAGTATGGTAATGCGCCGCGACCGCCGGGCCGGGGTCGCGGGAAATTCAAGCCTGGCCGCCGCCCGCGGGCGGCGGCGGGGTCCTCTTCAGGACGCCTCGGTCTTCGCGCGGTGCGGCGGCGCCTGCACGAACCAGGCAACGACCAGCCAGACCAGACACAGGGCCGCGCAGGCCAGGAACACGCCCTCGGCCGACCACAGCTTGGCCAGCGCACCGCCCACCGCCCCGCCGGCGAACAGGCCCAGCGACTGCGCTGTGTTGTAGACCCCCATCGCCAGTCCCTTGCGCGACTGCGGCGCGATGCGCGAGACCAGCGAGGGCAGCAGGGCTTCCATCAGGTTGAAGCCGACGAAGAACAGGAACAGTTCGCCGATCAGCCACGGCGCGCTGACGTAGCCGAAGCCCAGCGCGAACATGCTCGCGCCCATCAGCACGACGCCG
>JAGWPE010000246.1 GCA_028870635.1 Gammaproteobacteria bacterium
GCCGGGCGTGGCGGACCCCGACCTGAGCCCACTTGCGACCCGGCATGGCCGGGCCGGCTGACTTGACGTCACGCGGTGAGGATCGCCTCCGGGAGGGCCTCGAGCGGCAGCACGCGTTCCGCCGCCTGCATTCGGATGGCTTCCTTCGGCATACCGAATACCACGCAGCTCGCCTCATCCTGCGCGATCGTGCCGGCACCGGCATCGCGCATTTCCTTGAGGCCGCGGGCGCCGTCATCCCCCATGCCTGTCATGATCACGCCGAGCGCGTTACGCCCGGCCGCTCTCGCCACGGACCGGAACAGCACGTCGACTGATGGGCAGTGTCGGTTCACCGGCGGTCCGTCGCGAACCTCGACATAGTACTGCGCGCCGCTGCGCTGCAGTAGCAAGTGACGGCCCCCGGGCGCGATCAGGGCGCATCCGGGCGCTACGCGGTCCCGGTCACGCGCCTCGCGCACCTCGATCTGGCACAATGAATCGAGCCGTTTCGCGAAAGCCGCGGTGAACTGCGGCGGCATATGCTGGACAATGACCAGGCCAGGGCACACGTTGGGGAGCGAGGCCAGCACGTCCTGCAGGGCCTGTGTGCCCCCGGTCGAGGTGCCGAGGGCAACCACCCGCTCGGTCGTGCGACTCATGGCGCGCTCGCCGGCTGGCGCCAGAATCACGTCGGCGGAGTGCTTGGCCGGCACGCGAGGGCGGTCTGAGGCCTGCGCGACGCTGCCCTCGGCGGCGGGACTGGCCGCGTGATTGGACCTAGACGCTAGCGGCGCGGCGGGCGCCTTCGCCAGTCCGCGACGGCCAAGGTTATTGAGATTCGCCCGCGCCGCGGCGCGGATGGCGGCGGAGAGCTCCGCCGCCGACTCGCCCAGGAATCCTTTGAGACCCGCCTTGGGCTTGGTGATGATCGACACGGCGCCCGCCGAGAGCGCCTCCAGAGTCGTCGCGGCGCCTGACTCCGTCAGCGTCGAGCAGATGATCACGGGAGTCGGCCGCTCACTCATGATCTTGCGCAGGAATGTTATGCCATCCATCCGTGGCATCTCGACGTCGAGCACGATGACATCCGGCCAATGAGCCTTCATTCGCTGCATGGCGAACAGCGGGTCCGCGACTGCGGCCAGCACCTCGACGCCGGCATCCTCGCGCAGCAGCTCGGTCAACACCTGACGCACTACGGCCGAATCATCGACGATGAGGACCCGGATGGCGCTCATCGCGGCTTCCTGAACGCCGATGGCGCCAACATACTGACCTCGTTCGTGACGTCGACCAGGCTTTCCGAATGCCCGACCAGGAGCAGCCCTCCCGGGCGCAGCTTCTGCAGCACGCGGGCGACCACTTTTCGTTTGGTGTCGCGGTTGAAATAGATCAGCACGTTGCGCAGGAACACCACGTCGAAGACACCGAGTTGCGGCAGCGGCTCGTTGAGATTGACCTGCAGGAAGCCAACTTTCTCCCGTAGCCAGCGCTCTATGAGCAATGTTCCCTGGCGCGGACCGCAGCCCTTCAGGCAAAAGCGCTGCAGAAACCCGGGTGGAAAGTTCTGCAGGCGATCGGCCCGGTAGTGGCCGGCACGCGCCTGCGCCAGCACGCGCGCGCTTATATCGGAGGCCACGACTTCCCAGCGCCGTCCCGGGCGGACATCCTCCAGAACCATGGCGATGCTGTAGGCCTCCTCGCCGGTAGAGCCGGCGGCGCTCCACACGCGAAACGGCGTGTCTGCGGGTGCGGCGGCCGCCTCCGCCCGCAGCCGCTCGAAGTGCCTGGGCTCGCGGAAGAAATAGGTCTCGTTGGTCGTCAGCAGGTCGACCGCATTCTGCAGCTCGCCGGCGGATTCGCCGCTCATCAGCAGCTCGAAATAGTCCCCGAAGCTGCCGACCTGGCAGGCCTGGAGCCGCTTGCCGAGCCGACCGCAGACCAGCGCCTTTTTCGCGGCCGAGAGCGTGATGCCGGCGGCCTCGTATATGAAGCGCTGGAACTGCGCGAACTCCGAGTCAGAGATCTCCGTCATGAGGCACCGCCGGTCTCATGCGGCCGCGTCGCTCTCCAGAGTCCCGGCAAGCGCCTCCATCTCCCCAGTCGCGAGCACATGCTGCGGATCGAGCAGCATCACGAACCGCCCCTCCACCTTGCCCATGCCGGCGATGAAGTCGGTCCGGATGCGCGCGCCGAAGGTCGGCGGCGGCTCGATCTCGCTTTGCGGAATCTCCAACACAGCATTCACGGCGTCTACCACCGCACCGATATCGTGGCGCTCGCCGTCGGCCTCGATCTCTACGATGACGATGCACGTACGCTTGGTGGCCGGGCTCGGGGCCTTGCCGAAGCGCACCGCGAGATCGATCACCGGTACCACGAGGCCGCGCAGGTTGATCACACCGCGCAGGTACTCGGGCATCATCGGCACAGCGGTCGGATTGGCGTACTCGATGATTTCCTTGATCGCGAGGATGCCGAGGGCGAAGGTCTCACCGGCCAGCATGAAGGTGAGGTACTGCTGATTGTCCCCGGCCGCCGCTTGGGCGGCTGGGGATGCCGGCTCTTGCCTGGGATTCTGTGCCATCTCTGCCGCTCCCCGACCGATCACTCGAACTTCGCGAACTGCGATTCATCGGGCTGCGCGCCCGCGAACGCGAGTCCCCCGGCGAGCTTGGGGCCCGCGACCAAAGGCACCCCGCGGGCGGGCTTGGCGGCCGCGGCCTTGACGGAACGCACAGGCTTGCGGGCCACGGGCCGGCCGGGCGCCCGGCCATCGCCGATCTTGAAGAATGCCACCGCCTGCTGCAGCTGCTCCGCCTGACCGCTCATCTCCTCGGCGGTGGAGGCCAGCTCCTCGGCCGAGGCTGCGGTCTGCTGGGTAGTCTGGCTCAACTGCGTGACCGCGGAATTGATTTGTCCGACGCCGGAGGACTGCTCCTGCGAGGCGGCGGCGATCTCCTGCACCAGGTCTGAGGTCTTCTTGATGCTCGGCACCATCGCGGCGAGCAGAGTGCCCGCCTTCTCGGCGAGATCGACGCTGTTCGAGGCGACCGTGCCGATCTCCTGCGCCGCGACCTGACTGCGCTCGGCGAGCTTGCGTACCTCGGCGGCGACCACGGCGAAACCCTTGCCGTGCTCGCCGGCGCGCGCCGCCTCGATCGCCGCATTGAGGGCGAGGAGGTTCGTCTGATAGGCGATGTCGTCGATGATGCCGATCTTCTGCGCGATCTGCTTCATCGCCATCACCGTCGCCTGTACTGATTCGCCCCCCTCGGAGGCCTCGTTCGAGGCCTTGGTGGCCATGGAATCGGTCAGCTTGGCGTTCTCGCTGTTCTGGGCGATGGACGCGGTCATCTCCTCGATGGAGGCGCTGGTCTCCTCCACACCGGAAGCCTGCTCACTCGCCGCCTGCGACAGCGACTGCGAGGTCGTGCTCACCTCCTCGGCTGCGCCCGCCAGGGCATCCGCCGCGCTCGTCACCTCGGTCATGACCTGCCTCAGCCGCTCGGTCATGCTCTTCACGGCGTAGAGCATGCTCGACTCATCGCCCTGCCGGGTTGCCACATGTACGTTCAGATCGCCGCCAGCAATGCCCTGCAGCACTTCCGCGGCATATCCCGGCTCGCCACCGAGCTGCCGCAGGATGCTGCGGGTCACGAAGAGAGCGGCAGCGACGGCCAACATTACGGCGAC
>JAGWPE010000247.1 GCA_028870635.1 Gammaproteobacteria bacterium
ACCGGGCCCACGAGAACCTGATGAAGAGCATCAACCCGCTCGGGCAGCTCGAGATCAGCATGGACAACGGCCGCGGCGGCAAGGAGACCCGCTACCTGCAGTTCGATTTCCACCGCGTGACCGGCCCCAGCGGCGTCAAGCACGTGCTGTGCGCCGTGGGCGACATCACTTCCAACGTGCTGCTCGCGAAGGAGCTGCAGGAGGCGCAGGAAAACGCGAATGCGCAGGTCGACATGATGGTCGGCATGCTGCACGTCGACTCGCTGCAGCTGGGCTCCTTCCTCGATACCACCGAGACGGGGCTGCAGCTCATCAACGCCATTCTCAAGGAGCCGGCGCGCACCGATGCGGAATTCCGCAAGAAGCTCGGGGGCCTCTTCCGCGAGCTGCATTCCATCAAGGGCGAGGCCTCGGCGCTGAACCTGATGAGCATCGCCAACCGGGTGCATCACCTCGAGGACATGGTGAGCGAGCTGAAGAAGAGAGCGGAGCTCTCCGGCAATGACTTCCTGCCGATGGTGCTGAAGCTCGATGAGCTGCTGGCGCACCTGCGCGGGGTGCGGGAGATGGCCACGCGGCTGACGGCGCTGAAGGACCCGGCGGCGGCCACGCCCCAAGCCGCACCTGCGCGGCCGAAGTCTCCTCAGGGCGGCAGGTCCGGCGAGGACATCTCACCCACGCTGCAGGCGCTCGCGGAGAAGCTGGCGAAAGATCATCGCAAGGCCTTCAAGCTGACGCTCTCCGGGCTTGCTGACGTGCCTGCCGCTTACATTGCGACCGTCAAGGATTGCGTCATCCAGATGCTGCGCAATTCCGCCGTCCACGGCATCGAGCCGAGTGAGGCGCGCCGCGCCCAGGCGAAATCGGACGTCGGCACGGTCCGCATCGACTTCCACCGCTTGGGTGACGGCTATGAGCTGGTATTCGAGGATGACGGTGCGGGCATCTCACCGCAGACACTGAAAGAAGCGGCTGTGCGCAAGAACATCATCACCGCCGAGGAAGCCGGCTCGATGGACACTCGCGCGGCCATGTCCCTCATTTTCCGTCCGGGATTCTCAACCCAGGATGAAGTCACGATGGACGCTGGGAGAGGGGTCGGCATGGACGTCGTGGCACGCACCGTTTACGGTCTGGGCGGCAAGATCGGGGTGAGCACGAACCCGGGCCGCTTCACACGCTTCAAGATCGTTCTGCCTGCCGCGGAAGCGGCGAGCTCGGCGGTAGCTTGAGGACGAGGGAGAACGCGGATGAGCGGGAGTCAAGTCAATGGGGCCGGCGGCCGAAAGTCGCTCAAGCTCCTCATCGTGGACGACTCGAACATCATGCGGCGGCGGATCGAGCGCTCGCAGCAGTTCGAGGAGCTCGAGGTGGTCGGCACGGCGGGCAACGGGATCGAGGCGCTGGAGATGTTCCGCAAGACCGACCCTGACATGGTCACGATGGACCTGACGATGCCGCAGATGGACGGCATCGAGTGCATCTCGAAGCTGGTGCAATTGAAGCCGGCGGTGCGTATCCTGGTGATCTCGGCACTCGCAGACAAGGCGACCGCGGTCGAGGCCATGGAGCGCGGGGCGAACGGCTTTCTCAACAAGCCATTCACCGACCGGCAGTTGAACGAGGCGATCGCGGAGCTGATGACCTGAGGCCGAGGCGGAGAGCGCAGAGATGTTGCGGGAAGAGGAGCTGAAGACTTTCGTCGAGGGGACGACGAACTACTTCGAGGTGGCGGCACAGCAGCCGGCCACCATCGGCTCGCCGTACCTCATGGAAGGGGCCCCCGCGGTGCACGACTACACGGGCGTCATCAGCATCTCGGGCAAGCGCGAGGGAGTCGTCTACTTCACGGCGCCGCGCGCGATGCTCACCGTGCTCCTCATGAAGATGCAGGAGAACGACTTCAGCCACGAGACCATGCGGGACCTGGTGGGCGAGGTCGCCAACACGATCTCCGGCAATGCGCGGCGGGACTTCGGCCGCGATTTCGTCATCTCCGTCCCGAGCGTGCTCGCCGGCGAGAAGCCGTCCCTGGCGCAGAAGCCGGGCCAGCGCTCCTTCATCATCCCGATCAACTGGCGCAGCCACTCGGCGAAGCTGGTCGTCTCGCTGAGCTGAGCCCTTGCCGGCCGCAGGAGCGGCTCGTCATCGGGACCGCAGCGACTTCAATTCTTCCCATGCGCTCTGCGCCGATGCGGGCAGATGACGCTCCAACGGTCTGATCGCGCGCATGACGTAGCTCGCGCCGGTCTTCGGCAGGGCTGCGACGGCCTCGGCAACCGCGTTGGGGAAGCGCTCGGCGAGCGCCTCGATCAGAGTAGCCGCCTGTCGCAAGTCCTTTTCGGGCTTTGCGCTCGCGGCGCTGCGCAGCTGTGAGACGAGCAGCTTGTGCACTGCGAGGCGCTCGGGCACCGGCACACGCACCGTGACGACCCCGTGAGGGCTGAGCAAAGGGATCTCCTGAGATCCGCCCAGCAGATAGGCGAGATAGGGCAATCCCTTGGCATGCGCCCCGAGCTCTGGGACAGATACTGTCGGATAATCCTCATCAGGCGAAGGGACCAGAAGGTCGACGCGCAGCCGCGAGCCGCCCCGCTCGGCAAAAGACGTGGACGGCGCGCGGCGATGGAGCGCGGGAACAGGGAAGAACTCCAGTCCGGTTTCGCGCAGCATATCGATGAAGGACGGCAACCCTGAGACGGCCAACTGCGCTCGCCGGGCGATATCGACGTCCTCGGTCGAGTACGCTGCGGCGCGTACCCCCAGGGCGTTGAGCAACGCGCCATACGCGTGCGAGCCGATGAGCAGCGCCCCGGCGCGAAAGAGGCCATGGTTGTGCAGGCTGGCCAAGGTGGCGTAGGCCTTGCGGTCCACGGTGGCGAAGCCGGCGCGGGCAAGGATTCTGACGCTGGCGATGGCGGAATTGGCGACTTCGATCCGCTCGCGCAGATCGGCGACACGGCCCATGACGGATGGGTCGTCGACCTTTCCGAGGTACGCCTCGTGGCGCCGGCCGGCGGCATCCGAATAGCGGTGAACCCAGTATCGCGTACCGGTCTCATTGGTCCGCTCCGCGAGCGAGCCGGGGCTGCCGAGAAATGCCTGCTCCTGGCGGGCCGCGGTGCTCGCAAGCTCCGCCAGGAGGAGGGTCAGCGCCCTCTCGTGCGGTGCGGTCAGGGAGGCCATGGCACGTATCCCACCGAAATAAGGCTTGTGGGATACGAATCATACCGCATCCCGCGCGCGTATCCCACAAAACGACGTCCTGTGGGATACGCCCAAGTGGCGTGAATACGGGGAGGGCCTATACTTCGCGCATGAGCGGTCCGTCGAAGCCCTGGATCCCTGCCGATCAGCAACCCATCCGGCGGGTAGTCGGCAAGCGCGTCGCACCCCCGCCGGGAACGCTACCCAGCGCGACCGTACGTGCGGCGATGGATGCGAACGCCGGATATCGCACCCGCGCGCCAAAGGGGCTGTTCTTCTACGAAAGCCACGAGCAGATGGCCCGCGACAGGGAGCGGTGGGCGGTCGAAGCGATCGTGCAGAAGCAGAGCGAGCGTGCCTGAGTACACTCGTCCCGCGACCTGGGAAGACCTCGGGCGGCTGGCCAAATTGTTGAACGAGGCCCACGCGGAGTACGCGCTGGTAGGCGGCTACGCGATCGCCTCACACGGCTTCAGCCGGCAATCGGAGGACATCGACTTGCTGGTCAATCCCACCGCGGAAAACTCTCGCCGCTGGATCATCGCGCTGAGCCAGCTTCCGGATCAGGCGACTCGAGCCCTCGAACAGGAGCCTGATGTATTTGCCGACGACAAGCGCTATGCGCTCAGGGTCAACGACGAGTTTACGGTCGACATCATGCCATCGGTGGCCGGGCACTCGTGGGAGCAGATGCAGCGGTACATCGAAACCGTCGACCTGGATGGCGTTCCGTTGCGCGTGCTCAACCTCGAAGGGCTTCTGCTGACGAAGCAAGGCGATCGACCGAAGGACAAGATGGATGCTGCCATCCTCAGACAGGCGCTCGCGATTCTGAAATCCGCGAAGCCCTGAGGACGGGAGCACGAGGCGAAGCGTCAGGTGTCCTCGTCCCCCCGCAGGCGGTAGCCGAGCCCGGCCTCGGTGACCAGGTAGCGGGGTTTGTGGGGATCGGCCTCGAGCTTGCCGCGCAGGTTCTTGATGCAGACGCGCAGGCTGCGGGAGTCGCCCTGCCGGTCGGGGCCCCAAACCTCGCGGATGAGCTGGCTCTGCATCACGATCGAGCCGAGGTGGCGCGCGAGGCACTCGATCACGCGGTACTCGAGCGGCGTCAGGTGGAGCTCTCCCGCCGGGCCGCGGGACTCGCGCTTGGCGAGATCGAGCCGGACGTCGCCGAGGTCGAGGGTGGAGGTCTGCTGCGCGCCGCGCACATTGCGGCGCAGCGCGGCGCGGACCCGGGCGAGCAGCTCCGGGGCGCTGAAGGGCTTGGTGACGTAATCGTCGGCACCCGCGTCGAGCGCTGCGATCTTCTGCTCCTCCATGGTACGCGCCGAGAGGACGACGATCGGGACGGGAGACCAGCCGCGCACTCTGCGGATCACCGCCAGGCCGTCGCCGTCGGGCAGCCCGAGATCGATGAGCAACAGGTCCGGCTTGTGGCTGCGGGTCTCTATCTCGGCGCGCAGCGCCGTGTCCGCCTCGATCACCCGGTAGCGCTCGGCTTCCAACAACACCTTGAGAATGTTGCGGATGGCGGGCTCGTCCTCGATCACGAGGACCTGATGCATCGCCTCCGTCATGCGGGCGGTTCTCTGGCCGGCAGCGTGAACTCGAACCGCGCTCCCCTGTTGACCCCCTGGCCCTCGCGCCGGCGAGCCTCGATCTCACCGCCGTGCGCGCGCACGATCGCGCGGCAGATGGTGAGTCCCAGGCCGGCGCCTACCACCGCGCCCTCCTCGTTGCCGCGCTGAAACTTGTCGAAGAGCTTGGCGGGATCGCCCGCCGGGAAACCGGGGCCCTCGTCCTCCACGATGACCCGAACAAAGGCCTCATCATGCGTCGCCGACACGCGGGCGTGCGTACCGGGCGGGGTGTACTTGGCGATGTTGTCGAACAGATTGCCGAATACCTGCACGACGAGCCCGGCATCGACGTACACCGGCGGCAAGTCGGCGGGCAGGCTCAGGTCCACCGGATGGTCTTGCAGCCGCTCCTCGAGCCTCTCGAGCGCGGCGCCCGCGAGGTCTTCGATGGACTGCC
>JAGWPE010000248.1 GCA_028870635.1 Gammaproteobacteria bacterium
CCGACCGCCCCTCCTGGGCCACTGGCCAGAGCCATTCCGGCCGGTCCATGGAAAGGCCCATGCAGCGCAGTGATTCCATGCGCATGCATGCGCTGCCCAATTACGAGCGGCCGCAGCAGCGCTACGCGCCTCAACAGCGGTTCGAGTCACGCCCGCAAAATAACGTCCAGGGCTACCGTCCGATGGAGCGGCCCCAGGCCCGTCCCGAGCCGCAGTTCCATCAGCAGTTCAGGCCTCAGCCGCAGCAGTACCGTCCGGCGCCGCAGTTCCATCAGCAGTTCAGGCCCCAGCCCCAGGACTACCGCCCGGCGCCCCAATTCCATCAGCAGTCCGCACCCCAGCCCCAGGGGTACCGGCAGGAGCCCCGCCCGCAGCAGGAACGCGGCGGCGGTCGGCGTCCCCCGGAAAACCGCGGCGGGCATCGCTAGCAGGCTGCCGGACCGTCGCGCCCCCGCGCCAGGCCATCCGCGGGTTCACGGATAACCGGCGCGGCGGTCCGGTCTGCCTCAGCTGCGGCTTCCGAGCCGCCCGGAAACCTTACTCCGGCAGTTGGATCTGCCCGTTCACCTGAAACGTTCCGCTGACTGAAGGCGCACCGGTCCCCGGCTGGCCGCCGCCCAGCGACAGAGTGTATGTGCCCTGGGCGACGATCCGGTTACCGGTCTCAGTGACCATGCTGAGATCGCGGCGCTTCAGTTGGAACTCGACCGTCCGAGTCTCGCCCGGGGCGAGGTGAATGCGCTGAAACCCGCGCAGAGCGCGGATCGGCGCCCCCGGTACGTCCGGGAACTTCAGGTACAACTGCACGACCTCGTCACCCGCCAGCTTCCCGGTGTTGCGCACTCTCACCGACGCGTTCAGCGGCGCGCCTGCATCGATGGGCGTCTTGGGGAGGGTGAGATCGCCGTACTCGAAGGTCGTGTAACTCAAGCCGTATCCGAACGGCCAGAGCGGCTCACCCTTGAAGTATCGGTACGTGCGGCCCTTCATCGAGTAGTCCTCGAAGTTGGGCAGCTGATTGACATCCTTGTAGAACGTGACCGGCAGACGTCCCGCAGGATCGTTTTTGCCGCTCAGCGTCGCGGCAATGGCCGCCCCTCCCTCCTCGCCGGAATACCACGACTCGAGGATGGCATTGGCGTGCTCCTTCTCCCAGGTGGCTGCCAGCGCGCTGCCATTCATCAGAACCACGACCAGCGGCTTGCCCGCGCCGGCGACCTCCCGCAACAGTGCTTCCTCCGGCTGCGGGATCTCGAGGTTGGTGCGGTCCCCTCCGCGGAAGCCGGGGTAATGTACCGGCATCTCCTCGCCTTCCAGACGGCTCGTGATTCCGACTGCCGCAACCACCACGTCCGCATTTCTGGCGGCGGCGACGGCGGCCGGATCGGGCTTGTCGTTCACCGGAGCCCAGATCAACCGTGCTTCCGGTTTGTCGCCGCGGCGTCCATACACGACGTCCAGCTTCACTGGATGTCCTTTCTCGAGATGCACCGGACTCATGTTCGAGGCTTCGATGTACATCCGCACGACCTGCTCATCACCGACGGTGACCTGAGCGAAGCCGTCTGCCTTGACGCCGATCAGGTAATCGCCGCTCTTCGGTGGATCGATGAATCCCTTCCACTCGACCGTGAATGCCGAGTTGCCCGGCACACTCGCGGGGAGATTCGTGGCGACGAGATCCACGGTGGGCTCCACGCGCGAGGCGAGCGGCGTGGAGGCTGTGGCCTTGCCCACACCGGCGCGGTACTCGGCCTCGAGGCCGGGCCTTCCGTCCGCAGTGGTGAGCGCCGAGGAGGGCACGGGGGTGCCCTGGTTGGAAAGGAATTGCGTCCCCGGAACATAGGTGATGGCGGCATTGGGGAACGCGGCTTTCATCCCTTCGAGCAGGCTCACCGTGTGCGTCGGGTAGCCGGTGTAGTTTCCGAGCAGAACCGCAGTCTGGTCCGCCAGCGGACCGATGACGGCGATGCGCCTGACGGACCGCAGAGGCAGGACGCCGTCGTTCTTCAACAGAACCATCGACTCCTCGGCCAAACGCAGGGCGAGCTGGCGGTGAGCCGGGCTGCTGAGCTCGCTCGCGGGAATCCTGTCATAAGGCGCCTTCGACGGCGGATCGAACATGCCGAGACGAATCCGCGCCGTGAACAGGCGGATCAGTGCCCTGTCGATGGCGCCTTCCGACAGGTAGCCCTGCTGCACGGCGGTGAGGAATGGCTCGTAGTCGCCGTCACCGCTCCCTTCCCCGAAGTCGGCGCACTCGTTGTCCATGCCGCGCTCGAGGGAAATCGCCGAGGCCTGCGGCTGGCTCGCGCGGTAGTGGTGCCCGTTGAATATATCGCGCACGGCGTCACAGTCGGACACTACGTAACCGTGGAATTGCCAAGCGCCGCGCAGCGTGTGGTCCAGCGTGAATTCGTTGGCGCAGGCCGGCTGCCCGTTGATGGCGTTGTAGGCGCACATCACCGATCCGGCATGACCCTGCACGATGGCGGCGCGGAACGCCGGCAGATAGGTGTCTTCCATGTCATGCTTGCTGACGTCGACATCCGCGAAATGGCGCGTGGGCTCGGGGCCGCTGTGCACGACGAAATGCTTCGGCGTGGCGATGGCGAGGTAGTAGTGGGGGTTCGGCCCCTGCAACCCCGTGACGAAGGCGACGCCCATGCTTGCGGTGAGAAAGGGGTCCTCGCCGTAGGTCTCCTGGCCGCGGCCCCAGCGCGGATCGCGGAAGATATTGATGTTGGGTGCCCAGAAGTCGAGGCCGTGAAAGATGGTCGAGCCGCCGGCGCGCACCGCCTGCTCGTGCACGACCCGTCCCTCGACGCCGATGTCGTGGGCCATCTGATGAATACCCGGCGCGTCGAAGGTCGCGGCAAGGCCGATCGGTTCCGGGAATTCCGTGGTACCGTCAACGGCAACCCCGTGCAGAGCCTCGCTCCACCAGTTGTAGGACGGCACGCCGAGCCGCGGAATCGCCCGAGCTCCATTCACGAGCTGCGAGACCTTCTCCTGGAGCGTCATGCGGTGCACCAGATCCGCAGCGCGCACCTGCGGAGGCAGGCTGGTATCGAGGTACGTGGGTGTAGAGGCGTCTGCGGCAAGCGCGCCGCCGGCGAGGACCGCCAGACTTGCAACCAACGCTGCCGGCTGCAGGATGCGGGACCGGATCGTCATGCGCAGCTCCTATTGGTGGATTGGAAAAACAGGCCTGAGGCCGTTTCTCGGACATGAGCTTCGTTGCAGCCGGCAAAGGGCGGCCTTTGCCGGCTGCGCCGTGCGGTGCGATGATAGCAGAAATGGTAGCGCTACCGTAGGCCGGCTGCGGCCCGGGCCGGCGGCCCGGCTACTTCCTCACGAGGAAGCGGTAGACGATGACGTTGTGGTAGGTGGCGCCGGGAGTGAGCGTCGCGGAAGGGAAGTTCGGGTGGTTGGGCGCATCGGGGAAGTCCTGCGGCTCCAGCACCACGGCATCCCCCTGCCGATAGACGATGTCATGTTTGCCCACGATGGTTCCGCTCAGGAAATTCCCGGAGTAGAACTGCACTCCGGGCGCCGTGGTGTAGACCTCGAGTACGCGTCCCGAGCGGGGATCCGCGACGCGTGCGGCGAGCCGGAGCGTCCCGGGGCGGCCGTCGAGCACGAAATTCATGTCATAGCCGTGACAGTAACGGATCTGCGGGTCGTTACCGTCGCGAATGCGAAGCCCGATGGGCGTGGGCTTGCGGAAGTCGAAGGGCGTGCCTGCGACCGGGGCAATCGCGCCGGTCGGGATCAGCGTCTCATTGACCGGCGTGTAGTGCGACGCATTGATCTGCAGCAGGTCGCGCATCGTGGAGAAGTGCCCGGGACCCGATGCAAGATTGAAATAAGAGTGCCCGCTGAGGTTGACGATCGTCGATTTGTCCGTGGTGGCCCGGTAATCGATGCGCAGCTCGCCACCGTCCGTCAGCGTGTAGGTGGCGGTCACGCGCATGGTGCCCGGGTAGCCTTCCTCGCCGTCCGGGCTCACATACGACATCTCGACCGAGGCGTCGCCGCCGCTGTGCGTCGAGTCGATCTTCCAGACCCGCTTGTCGAAACCGCGATCGCCGCCGTGCAGGCTGTTGCCGTGGTCGTTGGTCGAGAGCTGATAGGTGTGGCCGCCGAGGGTGAAGCGGCCCTTGCCGATGCGGTTGGCGAAGCGGCCGACCGTGGCGCCGAAGTAGTTGCCGTCATCGAAGTACTGCTGCGGGCCAGCGAACCCAAGGACGATGTCCGCGAGCCTGCCTGTCCTGTCCGGAGCATAAAGCGACTGGATGCGCGCGCCGAGGGTGATGATCCGTACCCGGACGCCGGCCCGGCTGCTGAGGTCCACGGCGTCGATCCGGGTGCCGTCCGAGAGAGAGCCGAATGTCGCGCGGCGCGCTTGGGCGGCCTGGCCAGCGGGCATCGCGGCGAATGCGCTCGCACAGAGCACCGCGATCAGTACCGGTCTGAGTGATGACATCGTGCTGGTTGCTCCCAATCAACGCGGTAGAACCCGATAGAGCGCCGCCCCGTGGGCGTCGAGGCTGACCGTGAGTGTGGCGGCCGCTCCCCGGTCGTGATGCTGCCACAAATCGCGTATCGCGTAGCGATCGGACGGTAGCGCGAGCTCGCGCCAATGTACCGTCAGCGTCCGCTGGTGCGGCTCGGTATTGAAAGCCGCGAGATACCAACCCCCGCCGGTGTCAGGCTTCGACAACCAGACGATGAACCCATCGCGAGCGAGCGCCTGATGCGGACCTGAGGCGTGTTGATCCACCGCGACGACCTCGGGGTTTGCGAGCAGACCGTCCGTCCAGCGGTCCATTCGGGTCAGGTTGCCGCCCATGAAAAGCGGCGAGCGTGCGATGCACCACAGCGTCACGTAGGTCCGCTGCTCCGCATGCGTGAGGCGGGTGGCGCGCGGTTTTCCCAGACCCGGGGCGGGGCCGAGATAGCCGAGCGCCAGCATATCCGCATCGGGCCAGTGACGGGGCTCGGCGAGGGGCGCCCAGCGCGCGGCGCGCGCAAACTGGTCGCCGACGCCCCGCGGATACTGCGCCTTGCTGTGCCAGAGATCCCAGACATCGTTGGAGATTCGCCACATGGTCGAGTATCGGCGAAGGTCGGCAGCCTTGCCCATCGGAGCCGGGCCGGGCGAGAGGCTGAGGACCATGTCGCGTCCGCTTGCCGCCAGCGCCGCCGAGAGCATCCGGATCTCCTCCCCGGCATAGGGATGGCTCGCGATGCAATCGGCTTTGATGAAATCGACGCCCCACGAGGCATAGAGGCGGGCCATGGAGTCGTAGTAGGCCTGGCCCGCTGGGCTTCGAGGGTCGACGCCGTAGTTGTCGGGATTCCACGGGCAGGTGGAATGGACGTCCGCGGCCTGCGCGGCGGTATAGGGCGAGCCTTCGATCGGCAGATTCCTCGCCACCGCCTCACGCGGGATGCCACGGAGAATATGGATGCCGAATTTCAGCCCCAGGGAGTGCACGTAATCTGCGAGCGGCTTGAATCCCGCACCGTTCGCGGCCGAGGGGAAGCGGTTGGCCGCGGGTACATACCGGCCGTACTTGTCGACGACGAGGAGAGCGCCGGCGGCGCCGCCAGAGGGCGTCGGATGCGGCACGAACCACTCCGCGTCGATGACGGCGTAGCGCCATCCGTAACGCGCGAGATGCCGACTCATCCAGCGGGCGTTGGCCCGGAACTGCGCCTCCGTGATCGTCGTGCCGTAGGCGTCATAGCTGTTCCAGCCCATCGGGGGTGTTGGCGCAACCGCCGTAAGCGCGGCGTGCGGCAGACAGGCGAGGGCGCCTGCTGCGAGGAGAGAGGCGAAGAGACGGCACCGGTGCGCGGATCTCATGCACTGCCCTCGGCTACAGCGGCCGCACGGTGAAATTGCGGGACGGCGCGCGTGTGAGCGGGTTGAGCAGCGGCAGCAGAAAGGCGTCCGCACTGATGTCGAACACGTCGCCCGGCTCGACGCGCACGTGGTCGGAGAACGACAGGGTTGCCGTGCCGAAGAAATGCACGTGCACATCGCCGGGATGGCGGAAGTTGCCGTACTTGAAGTGGTGGTGCTCCAGGTTGGCGATGGCGTGCGACATGTTCGATTCCCCCGTAAGGAAGGGCTTCTCCCAGAGCACGCGCTCCCCGCGCCGGATCCGACTGATACCGCGCACGTCCGCGGGCAGCGGCCCGGTCAGGATCTCCGGCCCCAGCGCCGCGGGACGGAGTTTCGAGTGAGCGAGCCAGAGGTAGTTCTCCCGTTCCGTCAGATGATCGGAGAACTCGTTGGCGAGGCAGAACCCGAGCCGGCGCGGCTCGCCCCGCGGGTCTATCAGGTAGATGCCTGCGATCTCCGGCTCCTCGCCCCCGTCTAGCGCGAATTCCGGCAATTGCAGCGCGGCTCCGGTCCCGACCACACTGGAGCCATCCCCCTTGTAGAACCACTCCGGCTGCGTGCCGATGCCGCCGGCGGCGGGCTTGCCGCCCTTCAGGCCGTCCAAGAACATGCGCATCGAGTCGGTTTGCGCGCCGTCGGCGGCGGCGAGAGCGTGCATCCTGTCGCGGCTCTCCGCCGAGCCCAGGTGCGTCAGACCCGTTCCCGTGAGGTAGAGGTGCGCAGGGTCCGGATGGTCGATCGGTGGTAACAGTCGAACGGCCGGGCTGGGGCCGCCGACATCGACCGCATCGGCCGTCATGCGGCTGCGCGCCGCTTCTTCGAGCGATACGCCCTCCGCGAGAGCCGCGCCGGCAAGCTCATACGTCGAGGTGACCCCGTCGAGAGGCACCGCGCGGCGGCTTCCTTGAAGAGCGGCCACGCTCCGTCTCCCGCCCGCCAGCTCCAACTGCAAGAGTCGCAACGACATGGAAATCCCCACCCCGATTCGCGTGGATAGCCGGCGCGCATGATAGACGAGGCGCCGGAGTCTTGTCTGAGTAAATAGCACGCCGTGCTTGACAGCCGCCGACCCGGCCGATTATCTATGGCCACCCGGCCCCAGGAACTCCCAATGGCAGTCCAATTCGGCGGCAATTCCAGCCTCGCGCACGACAGCTCGGGCCCGCAGCAGAGCTATACCGCGGCACTCACGGTGCTGACGAGCGTGTTCTTCATTTGGGGATTCGCCACCGTCCTCAATGACACCCTGGTTCCGCATTTCAAATCGGCGTTCGGGCTGGATTACGCACAGTCGCTGCTCGTGCAGCTCGTCTTCTATCTCGGCTACCTCATCATGGGCTTGCCGGCGGCCAAGGTGCTGGAGCGCACCGGCTACAAGCTGGCCGTCGTGCTCGGGCTCCTCGGAATGGCCGTGAGCGCCGCGGCATTCGTGCCGGCCGCCATCCTGGAATCCTACGACATGTTCCTGCTGGCGCTGTTCCTCCTGGCCGGGTCCATCACGCTGTTGCAGGTGGCGGCCAACCCGTACGTGGCGGTGATCGGCTCGCCGCAGACGGCCTCCAGCCGGCTGAACCTGGTGCAGGCGTTCAACTCTCTCGGGACGACCCTCGCTCCGCTTTTCGGCGCATACCTCATCTTCGGCCGAAGCGCTTCGGGCACGGTGCATGGCGCGGCGGCGCTCTCGGCGCAGCAACGCGCCGCGGACATCCACACCGTGGAGCTGCCGTACGTGTTGATCGCATTCGTGCTGCTCGCGCTGGCCCTGCTCGTATGGCGCGTGCGGTTGCCCGATCTCGGCAAGGAGACACGCCGCGCCGCGCGCGCGGAGCGGGCAACGCACAGCCTCTGGCGGCATCGCAATCTGGTGTTCGGCGTCCCGGCCATCGTGCTTTACATGATCTGCGAGATCGGCATCGGCTCCACGCTGGTGAACTTCATTTCCCGCCCCGAGATCGGCGGCATGACGCACGAGCAGGCCGGAAGGTACACGGTGCTCTACTGGGGAGGGGCCATGACCGGCCGGTTCGTAGGGGCGTGGCTGCTGCGTTGGATATCGCCCGGCCGCCTGCTCGCGGCGGTCAGCATCGGCGCGCTCGCTCTCGCCGGTGTCGCGATCATCTCGAGCGGGCATCTTGCCATGTGGTGTCTCATCGCCGTGGGGCTCTGCCACTCCATCATGTTCCCGACCATCTTCACGCTCGGAATCCGCGGCCTCGGCCCGCTGACCGAGGAGGGCTCGGGGCTTCTCATCATGGCGATCGCGGGCGGCGCGCTCGCGGAGCTGCAAGGCAAGCTCGCGGACCACATCGGCCTGCAGCTGTCGTACGTGCTGCCCTGGGCCTGTTATCTCTTCATTCTGTTCTACGCGGTCTGGGGCTGCCGCCCAACGGGCGCTTTGCACGACGAGCAGCTCGTGAGCTGACCGGGCTTTCGCCGGTCGTATCCAGCAGGGCGAGATGCACCAGCTCCGCCATGGCCGCGCGCGCGACCGCGGCATCGCCCGAGGCCACCGCCTCGTACACCCGCTCGTGATCCGGCAGAGGATCGCGGGGCAGCGGCCGCTTGCGCTGCTTGAAGACGGTGGTCCAGCTCACCGCGGCGGCAACCCCGCTCTCGAGCGAGGCGAGAAAGGGATTGCCCGACGCCTCGAGCAGGATGGAGTGGAAGTCGCGGTCGGCCTCGCGGCCTTCCTCGGCCGCGAGCGTGCTCGTCGCCATCTCATCCAACGCGCGCCGCAGAGCCTGCAGTTGCTCGGGACTGCGCTTTTCGGCGGCCAAGGCCGCGGCCGCGGGCTCCACTATCGTGCGCAGCTCGAAGAGCGCACGCAGCAGCCGCTCATCCGGGGTCCCGGTGAATATCCAGGAGATGACGTCGGGGTCGAGAAGATGCCAGCAGCGCGGCTCGCTCACCCGGGTGCCGAGCTTCGGCCGCGACTCGATCAGGCCCTTGGCGGCCAGGATGCGTACCGCCTCGCGATAGGCGGTGCGGGATACCTTCAGGCGCTCGCTGGCCTGGATTTCGCCGTTCAATATGCGTCCCGGGGGGATCCTCCCTGACACGATACGCACGCCGATGTCGCGGGCGATGGTGCCATGCAGCCGCAGCGCGCGCCGGCGGTCGGAGTTGATCGAGTTCGTAAGGCCCCCCGCTGGCATCGATCGCGTGCTCGGCTCGTCTGCTCGGCAGTATAGCCCGCCCGGGCGCAGGGGTGGTGCCGAGCTCGAGCATCCGATGACGCCGCGACCCGGTGCGGCGCCTGGCGAATCAATCGTGATGATGTCCGTGTGCGCCGTGCACGTGCCCATGCGACAGCTCTTCCTCGGTCGCCTGGCGGACGTCCTCGATGTGGATATCGAAGTTGAGATTCTTGCCGGCGAGCGGATGGTTGCCGTCGAGCGTGACCATGTCGCCTGCTACGCGCGTTACCGTCACCGTTCGCGGGCCTTGCTCGGTTTGCGCGTGTAGATGCATGCCGGGGCGCACGTCCTTGATGCCGCGCAGCGCGCGACGGGGCACGCTCTGCACGAGATCTTTGTCGTACTCGCCGTAGCCCTCCGCAGGAGAAACTCTCACGCTGACCTTCTCGCCCACGTCACGGCCGGTCAGCTCCTTCTCCAGGCCCGGGACGATGTTGCCATGGCCGTGCAGATACGCGAGTGGCTCGCCGGAGGCGGAGCTGTCGATCACTGCGCCCTCATCGTCCTTGAGGGTGTAATGGATGGTGACGACGCTGTCGCGTGCAATGGGCATCTGGGCTCCTGGGTGCAGGTAAAAAAGGCCAGTCTATACCCCGGTGGCCCGGCCGTCACACGGCGTATTGTAGGCGCCATTGGCAACGCCAGCGCCGAGCCCACCTGGATAGCGAATTTTGAATGCCCAGGGGTAACAGGGGAGGGAAAACCGCATGTACCATGGGCGCTGCCCTGACCGGAGGTGCGGCGTGTCGCCAGAAAATGCCACGATAGCCCAGAAGACCGCGCGTTACGTGCTCATCGGCGCGCTGGTGCTCGCCGGCGCCTGGATGCTGCGGCACTTCATCCCGGCGCTGTGCTGGGCGGTGGTGCTGGCGATCGCCACCTCGTCTTTCTACGAACGCTGGCTGGCGAAGTTCCGCGGCAGGCGCCGCGACGTCTGGGCAGCGCTCACCTTCACGGTGATCATCGGAGCGGTGTTGGTGGTACCGCTCGTCTATGGAGGGATCGTGGCCGGGCGCGAGGCGATCTCCCTCGGCCGGGAGTTTGCCGCCTCCGCCGCGAGCGGACCGCCGCCGCTGCCGGCATGGCTGCAGCAGATACCTTCCCTCAGCCGGTGGGAGCACGAGTTCTGGGCGCAGTACCTCGGGCCGGGCGCAGGCAGCGGCGGCGGGCGCGTGCACGCGGCTCCGGCGGTGATAGAGTGGACGCGGATCGTCGGAGTGCAGGTGGCGCGGCGCCTCGTCACGCTGGCGTTCACTCTCCTCACGCTCTTCTTCGTTTTCCTCAATCGCGACCGCCTCAGCATTCAGGTGCCGCAAATGTTCCGGCGCCTCTTCGGGTCGTCGGTTGACCGGCTGCTGCGGCGCGTGGTGTTGGCGATCCGCGCCGCGGTGGACGGTATCGTGTTCGTGGCCGTCGGCGAGGGAGCAATCATGTGCGGCGTCTACGCTCTGGCACATGCGCCGCACCCGATCCTGTCAGGGGTCATCACCGGCGTCTTCGCCACCATCCCGTTCGCCGCCCCCATCGTCTTCGGCACCGTCGCGGTCGTGTTGGTGGCGCAGGGCTCGATCGGGGCCGCGATCGTCGTCGCCGCGGCGGGCACCCTGGTGCTCTTCGTCGCCGATCATTTCGTGCGTCCCGTAATCATAGGCGAGGGCGCGAAGCTGCCGTTTCTCTGGGCGCTGCTCGCCATCCTGGGCGGCGTCGAGTCCTTCGGGCTGGTGGGCATCTTCATCGGCCCGGCGCTCCTGGCGGCGCTGCTGTCGCTCTGGCGCGGTTGGGTGGAGGAGTTGCCGGCGGACGGCGGCTAGGGAGAGGCGCGCCGCCC
>JAGWPE010000249.1 GCA_028870635.1 Gammaproteobacteria bacterium
GGCCCGCGGGAGGCACGGCCGCGCACGCCCGGATCTCGCCGGCTGCGCGCCGGCGCGCTCGAGAGCTCGGCGTATCGCTCGAGGAGCTCGCGCGATCCGCCGCCGGCGGCGTCGCCCACATCGAGGATGTCGAGCAGCTGGCGGCGCGCAAGCCTGTCCCTCCGGCCGACGCGCGGGCCGCCATGCGCTCGACGATCGGCGCCGCGATGGCGCGCGCGAAACGCGAGATTCCGCACTACTATCTCGGGCACTCGCTGGACTTCCAGCCGGCGCGTGATTGGCTGGTCCGGCACAACGAGCAACTGCCGGTGAAGGACCGGTTGATCGAGGCGGTGCTCATCACCAAGGCGGTCGCGCTGGCCGCCTCCCGCATCGAGGGCTTCAACGGCTATTTCCGCGACGGCCGCTTCGAGCCCTCGCCGAGCGTGCACGCCGGCGCCGCAATCGCGGTGCGCGGCGGCGGCCTGTTGGCGCCCGCACTGCTCGACGCCGACCGAAAAGACCTGGCGACGCTGATGCGGGACTTCAGTGACCTCGTCACGCGCGTGCGCGCCGGACACCTGCGCTCGGGTGAGTTCTCGGCGGCCACGATCACCATCACGAGCCTCGGGGTGGAGGGTGTGGATGTTCTTTATCCCATCATCAATCCGCCGCAGGTCGCGATCGTGGGCGCCGGAGCGATCCGCCGGCAACCATGGGTGCAGGATGGCCAACTCGTCGTCCGACCGGTTCTGATGTTGGCGCTGGCCGGGGACCATCGCGTCACGGATGGGCGCGTGGGCGCGCGTTTCCTGCGCGCTGTCGCCGACCTTCTCGCGCACCCGGAAGCACTTTGATCGAGGGGGGATTGCCGCGATGGATATGAACGAGATCCGAGCCAAGCTGCTCTCACTCCTGACGACCGTCGCGCCGGACATAGAGCCTGGGACCGTCGATCCGGCGCGCGACCTGCGCGACCAGTTCGATTTCGACTCCATGGATGCACTGCATTTCGCCACCGCGGTGAGCGAGGCTTTCGGCGTCGAAGTCGCGCAGACCGACTATCCGCGGCTCGCGAGTCTGCGCGCGGCGGGAGAATTCGTCGCCGGCCGGCTCGCCGCGAAGCGCGCCTGAGACTGGCCCGCCGCCGCGGCCGCGGGGCTGCCCCCTTTGCGGACCTCAGTATGTAGTTCCGCGTATTTTCAGCACTGTGCTCCGTGCCTCACGATTGCATGGTGCACTCAATCCGCGAGAGGTAACGTCACATGAGAGCAGATACCGACATCAAGCGGGACGTGGAAGCGGAGCTCAAATGGGCGCCGGACGTCTCGGAGACCGATATCGCCGTGAAGGTGACGGGCGGCGTCGTCGCGCTCACCGGCTACGCGGCGAGTGCTTACGAGAAGTATCGCGCCGAGGCAGCGGTGAAGCGCGTGCGAGGCGTGGCCGCGGTCGCGAACGACCTGGCTGTGCGCTCGCCTCTCGGCGGAATGCCGACCGACCCCGAGATCGCTCGCGATGCGGTGGCGGCGCTCAAGATCGAGCTGCCGCTCTTCTGGGAGGAAATCAGGCCGATCGTCAAGGGGGGCCACGTCGCCCTGGAAGGCACGGTCGAGTGGCACAACCAGCGCGAGCGCGCGGAGGCCGCGGTGCGGCGGCTGCACGGCGTGCTGTCCGTGCGCAATTCCATCAGCCTGAAGCCGCGGCTGGCGCCCACCGAGATCAAGCACAGGATCGAGGAAGCCTTCCGGCGCAGCGCGGCGCTCGATGCCCACAAAGTGATGGTGGATGCCAACGGCAGCGAAGTCACCTTGCGCGGCGAGGTGCGCTCCTGGGCCGAGCGCGATCAGGCGCAGCAGACTGCCTGGGCCGCGCCCGGGGTTCTGACCGTGAAGAACGAGATCACCGTTCGGATCTAGGCGTCATTCGCCCGGGGGCCGCTGCCGCGGGCAGCGGCTCTCCAGGAGCTGCGCCGCAGCCTTCTCCGCGATCATGATGGTCGGAGCGTTGGTGTTGCCGCCGATCAGCTTCGGCATTGCGGAGGCATCGATGACCCGCAGCCCTTCCGTGCCGCGCACCCGCAGGCTCGGATCCAGCACGGCGCCGGCATCACGGCCCATGCGGCAGCTGCCGGATGGGTGATAGATCGTCTCCGCCTTGCGCCTGACGACCTCTTCCAGCGCGCTGCGCGTCGTGACGTCATCTCCCGGAAAGACCTCCGCGCCGCGGAAGGGGGCGAACGGCGCGGCGCGGATGATGTCCCGTGCGAGCTCCACCCCCTCGAGGAGAGCCTCGAGATCGCCCTCTGCGCTCAGATAGCCGGCCCTGATGCGCGGCGGATCCTCCGGCCGCGCCGAGCGCAGCGTGATCGCTCCCCGGCTGCGCGGCCGCAGCACACAGGCATGCACCGTAAACCCATGTCCCGGCAGCCGGTTGCGGCCGTGGTCATCGAGCTGCGCCGGCACGAAATGCAGCTGCAGGTCCGGACGCGTATCCGGGGCGAGCCGGCTGCGCACGAACCCTCCCGCCTCGGCAATGTTGCTGACCCCGGGCCCGGAATGCGTCAGGAAGTAGCGCAGCGCGACGCCTGCCTCCTGCAGCCGGTTGAAGTCGTAGCTGATGGGCTGAGTGCAGCGGCTCACGGTGCAGAAGTCGAGGTGGTCCTGCAGGTTGCGGCCGACCTCGGGGCTGTGCGCCACCACCGGCACGCCCAACTGTCCGAGCTCCTCAGCCGGCCCGACGCCCGAGAGCAGGAGCAGCTGTGGGGAGCCGATCGCACCCGCCGCCAGGAGCACCTCGCCCTCGGCATGGATGCGCGCGGTGCCGCCGGGCTGCCGGCACTCCACGCCGATGGCACGCGTGCCCGAAAACAAGACGCGCGTGACGAAGCCGTGAGTACGGACCTCCAAATTCGCTCGACCCCGGGCGGGCGCGAGATACCCGGCCGCGGCACTGCATCGGCGGCCACGGCGTTGCGTCACCTGATAGAACCCAACGCCCTCCTGCCGATCGCCATTGAAGTCGTCGTTGCGCGGCAGTCCGCATGCCGCAGCGGCTGCAATGAACACCGAGCTCAGCGGGTTACGGAACCGCAGGTCCTCGACGGCCAGCGGACCGCCGACGCCATGGTAGGCGCCCGCCCCCCTCTCCTGATCCTCCGCCTCGAGGAAGTAAGGCAACACCCGGTGGTAACCCCACTCCTCACCCGCGAGCGCCGCCCATTCCTCGTAGTCGAGCGGATGACCGCGCGTGTAGCACATCGCATTCATCGAGCTGCTGCCGCCGAGCACCTTGCCGCGCGGCCAGTAGAGGCGCCGGTTCTGCAGCTCGGGCTCCGGCTCCGTGTAGTAACGCCAGTCGATGCGCGGATCGTGGACGAGGCGCGCGAGACCCGCGGGCATGTGGATCCATGGACTCGAGTCCACGCCTCCCGCCTCGAGGAGCAGGACTCGCAGATCGGGGTGCGCCGACAGCCGGTTGGCGAGCACACAGCCCGCGGAGCCCGCTCCCACGACGATATAGTCGAACGTGTTGTGTTTCATCCGGATGCGCTCTTGCTCGCCGACGACCCTTCCGCCGAGATCGTACCGCCCGCCAGCAGGATGTCCATGAGCCGGGCCTCACGGCGCTCGATCGTCATGAACAGTCCCTTGGGATGCGGCAACCTCTCGAATGCGGCGAAACCGCGCTCGAGAAAATCCTGCAGAGTGCCGAAGCCCGCCAGATGCGCCGGCCCGTGCGCCGCGCGCAGCGCGAGACGGACGAGCGGTGTGCGCACGGCGCGCACGAGGGCCGTGCCGATCGCGACGACGAGCTCGATCTGACGCAGGCGAGCTTCGGGCCTTCCGGCAGCCCGATAGGCCTGCGCGTAGGTTTCCGCGGTCAGCGGACCGGGAAGCAGCCGCTCGGCCATTTCCAGATCGAGCTCGGCGCTGAGGACGTCCAGCTCCATCGCCATGGAGAGTATTTCGAGCATTCGCGGCGTCAACGCCCGCTTGAGCAGCCGCCAGGCGCGTGCGACGTCGTGATCGCGCCGCGTGAGATCCTGTGGTCCGTACAGGTCGCTCATGAAGAAGCTCAGCGCTTTCCCGGTGAGCGCATCCACGCGCAGATCCGAGTACGTTCCGGCGAGGCGCGCAGCCTGCCAGGTGCGCAGCTCCTGCAGGCGCTGGGCGATGGGCGCCGCGGCAGCGCGGCGCGCGAGCTCGCTCTTGCGCTCGATCAGCCGCTCCAGCCCATCGACGACACTGGCGCGGCTCATTGCAGGAGCTCCGACATCACCCGCTCGAGGACTCTCGGCGAGACCAGAAGTCCCAGGTGGCCGAGCCCCTCGAGCTCGATCGTGTGCGCACCCTGGAAGCGCGCGCTGCTCGCCGGGACGATGTAATTGTCATCGAGGCTGTAAAGGGTCGTGACGGGAATGTCGAGGCGGCCTTCCTGACGGGCGTTGAGCTCCTCGAGCCAGCTCGAGCCGGGACACATCTGCCGCGTGCTCGCACAGCGAAAACGGCACGCGAGTGCGGTGCCGTGGTGAGGCGCGCCGATCGTGACGATTCGGCCGACGAGACCCGGCGGCGTGCCGCGCAGCGCCGCGCGGGCCACGAGCGCTCCCATGCTATGGGTTACGATGGTGATCGCATTGCCGGCGGCCAGAGAGCCAAGGGCTTCGAGCTCCGCGAGCAGCTTCGCCGCGTACGTCTCGATGCCCGCGAACAGAGGCTCCAGGCTCACGGCTCGCACCGGTCCGACTCCCGCTGCGCGCAGCTTTGCGATCAGCGGGCGCCACACGGCGCGGCTGCACGCGAAGCCGTGCACCAACAGCATCGGGCGCACGAGCAGCGGATCGGCCGCAAGGAGGTCAGGCGGCGCACGGCAGGGCTCGAGCGCCATGCGTCCCAATGCGGCCTCGAACGCGAGAGCGTCGCTGCACAGCGCACCAAGCAGGCGGCCCATGTGCCCGCGCGGAACGCAGGCCGGCGCCACCGAGCGCGCCAATGCGAGCGGAGCGACGGCCAGCAGCAGTGCGACACCGCAAAGCTCCGCGGCGGCCACCGCCGCGATCGCGGGGCCGCTCAGGCCAAAGACGGCCGCAAGGGCGGCCGCGAGCCCTGCGGCCAACAGCAGCTGGCAGGCGAGCAGCGAAGCCGACCAGCGTGCGGCCACGCCGCATCACCTCGAGTACTGCTGCGCGGCCACGATGCCCTCGAGACGGCCGAGGGCACGGCTCAACCGGCGCGTCACATGCCGGACGTGCGCCCTTCTCTCTCGCGCCGCCGTCGAGAATCTGCGCTCAGCATCGCGCAAGTGCTTCATGTCCAGGGTGAGCCCGTGCTGTTCCAGGAGCGGCGCGAGCGCGCGTGCATGCGCGAGCAGATCGCGCCGGGTCCGCTGATAGGCATGGTTGGCGAGGCGGCGCCGCCCGGCATAGCGGAATACGTTGGTGAAGAAGAACTCCTCATCGTGGCGATCGGGCTCGAACAGCAGGATGTCGGAGTGCGGGTACTCCCCCGGGTAGCTCGCCATCTTGATCTGCATGCGGGAGTGAATGAGCGCGCGGAAAGTCTGCCCGAGCACGACGGGCAGGCCGCGCTCGGCGAGATTGACTCGGGTGCCTTTCGGGTCACGCGAGGCATCATATGGAACGAGCGGGTTGATGCAGATCACCAGACCGCACCCGGCCTCCAGTGCGAACGTCGCATCGAGCGTGCGAGTGAGAGCGCCGTCGACGTAATGATGTCCGTCGATCTCCACGGCCGGGTACAGCCCCGGAAGCGCCGCGCTCGCCGCCAGCGCGCGCGAGATCGGCACTCGATCGTGCCGGCGGTCGCCGAAGGAGACCGACTCTCCGGTGTTGAGATCCGTCGCAACCACGTGCAGCCGGCCGGGCAGCCGGCGGAAGTCATCCGTGTGCCCGTCGCTCGTGAATACGGTATGCAGATAACGCTCGAGGCCCGCGTTGCCGAACAAGGCGGCCGGCACGAGCTCACCCAGTGCCCCCATGACCGCCGGCCAGCCGCTGCGCAGCGGGTCACGGTAGAACTGGCGCGCGATGCCGGCGAGGACCTCGGGCACATGCGCGAGCCGGTTCGCATATTCGCGGAAGGCGGGGGTCAGCAGCGCACCCGGAGAGAATGGAAACAGCGTCGACTCGTCGTGAATGAAGGTCATCCCCAGCGTCGTTGTGTCGAAGCCGTTGGCGAGCCCGGCAGCGACCAGCGAGCCGGAGCTGACGCCGACGTAGACATCGAAATCCGTCAGCGCCCGCCCGACGATCGCCTCCTCGAGGGCATGCAGAGCGCCGAGCGCGTAGAACGCGCCCAGCGGCCCGCCGCCTGCCAGGGCAATCGCGAACTTCCCCCGGCCCGCGCGGCGCCGTCGCGCGGGCTCGATGGTCAGCACAGCCTCTCAGGGTGCCGCGGCCGGGGCGGCTGCCCTCGACGCGCCGGCTCGGGACCTGGGCGTCTTTCGGGTCTGGCGCGCCATCTTGCCGATGTTGGCATTGAGCGTATCGACACGCTTGCTGAGCGCCGAGACTTCCTCCGCGCTCGGCACTCCGAGCTGGGTGAGAGCGCGATGCAC
>JAGWPE010000250.1 GCA_028870635.1 Gammaproteobacteria bacterium
CAATCCCATAGCGCCGCTCGAGGCCAGCGGGACTTCCGGCATCAAGGCCGCGATCAACGGCCGGCTGAACCTGAGCATCCTCGACGGCTGGTGGGCCGAGGCCTGGATGCAGGACAACGGCTGGGGCATTCCGCCCGCCAATGTGCATGACCCCGAGCGCCGCGACGGGCTCGAGGCGGAGCTCATCCTCGATGCGCTCGAGGAGGAGATCATACCGCTCTACTACGCGGACGGTCGGAGGGATGGCGAGTCCGGCTGCTCGACGGAGTGGGTCGCGCGAGCCAAGCGCGCGATGATGACCGTAATCCCGAGGTTCAACATGCGACGGGTGCTCGAAGACTACACGCGCGGACTCTATCGCCCGGCCGCGGAGCAGTATCGGCGCCTCGCCGGCGGCAATTACGCCGGCGCCAGGGGCCTTGCGGAGTGGCAGCAGCGCATCCGCCAGGTCTGGAGCCGGGTGAGTCTGCGAGTGGTAGCCGATGCGCCCGCTGAGCTGCCCCGCGGTGAGCACCTGCGCCTGCGCATCGCCGTCAGCCTGAACGGCCTGCACCCGTCCGACGTACGCGTCGAGCTGGTTGCCCGGCGCCTCCTCCCCGAGGCAGAGCAGGGGCCCCCGCCTCTGTGCTCGTTCGTGCCGCCGGAGCGCAACGGCCTCTGGTGCGTGCCCCTGGCGCCCACGGGCGAGCAGGAGGCCGACGGTGCGGCCGTCTTCGCCCTCGATGCCGAGCCGCCGGAATGCGGCCAGTTCGCCACCGAGGTGCGCATGTACCCGAAGCACGACCTGCTGTCGCACCCGTACGCTCTCGGCCTGATGAAGTGGCTTTAGGCCTTTTTTTTGGGCTTTCGCGTGCGCGCACGATAGGATTGGCAAAAAATGAGGCCGAGTGAGCCCCTCTGAGACCCGCCCCCGCGAGTTGAAGCGCCCGGGGAAAACCCCAGGAACTGCACCTATGTCCCGACAGCCTGCGCGCGCCTCTTCCGGACGCTACGTCAGCCGACTGACCGGCGGCACCCTGGCGGTGATCATGGCCGGCGGCCGCGGAGAGCGCCTGAAGGACCTCACCGAGCACCGCTGCAAGCCGGCAACGCCCTTCGGCGGCAAGTTCCGTATCGTCGATTTCGTGCTGTCGAACTGCGTCAACTCCGGCATCCGCCAGATCTCGATCCTCACGCAATACAAGGCGCAGTCGCTGATCGCGCACGTGCAGCGCGGCTGGAGCTATCTGCGCGGCGAGTTCGGCGAGTTCGTCGAGACCATTCCGGCTCAGCAGCAAAAGGGACCCGTCTGGTACCGCGGCACGGCGGATGCCGTCCACCAGAACATCGAGCTCATCCTCTCCCACAGGCCGAAGCACGTGCTCGTGCTTGCAGGAGATCACATCTACAAGATGGACTATGGGCCGATGATCGCCTACCACGTGGAGAAGGGCGCCGACATCACGGTCGGCGTGGTAGAGGTGCCCGCGAGCGAGTCGCGGCACTTCGGCGTACTCACCGCGACGGAATGGAACCGGGTGACCCGCTTCTCGGAAAAGCCCGCCGTTCCGGACACCCTCCCGGGCAGGCCGGACGCGATCCTCGCCTCGATGGGCATTTACGTCTTCAACACGCGTCTCTTGCAGCGTCTCCTGGAAGAGGATGCAGCCGACGAATCTTCCGCTCACGACTTCGGCAAGAACGTCATTCCCAAGACCCTCAGCAGCACGCTGCAGGTATTTGCGTATCCTTTCCAGGACGTCAAGACGCGGGCGCAGAGCTATTGGCGTGACGTCGGCACGCTGGATGCCTACTACGAGGCGAACCTGGAGCTCGTGCACGTCAGGCCCGAGCTCAACATCTACGACGAGGACTGGCCCATATGGACCTACCAGATGCATCAGCCGCCGGCCAAGTTCGTGCTCGATGAGGAGGGGCGGCGGGGCATGGCGATCAATTCGATGGTCTCCGGCGGCTGCATCATCTCCGGCGCGATGGTGCGCGAGTCGCTGCTCTTCTCCGACGTGCGTGTGGAAGAGCGCACGAGCATCGAGCGCTCCGTCGTGCTGCCGCACGTGCTCATAGGCAGCGGCTGCCGGATCCGCGGGGCCATCATCGACGAGGGCTGCGAGATTCCGGACGGAATGAAGATCGGGCTGGACCGAGCCGAGGATGCCCGGCGATTCCTCGTCACCGAGAAGGGCGTCGTCCTCGTGACCCCTGATATGCTTCGCCGGCAGTCCGCCTCCTCCTCCTCATGAGATCCGATTCGCGCCTGCCCGTCGTCCTCCTGTGGCATATGCATCAGCCACAGTATCGCGACGCGCTCACTGGACGCTACGTGTTGCCGTGGACCTACCTCCACGCGATCAAGGATTACACGGATATGGCCGCGCACATGGAGGCCAACCCGGCGGCCCGCGCGGTCGTCAACTTCACGCCCGTGCTGCTCGAGCAGCTCGAGGAGATCGCGCGCCGCGTCGCCGATCACCTGCGCACCGGCAGCCCGCTGCCGGATCCCGTGCTCGCGCTCCTCGGTCCCGATCCGGTCCCCGCTGAGCCCAACGAGCGCCTGGAGCTGCTGCGCGCCTGTCTCAGGGCCCAGCGCAAGCAGATGATCGAGCGCTTCGGCCCTTACCTCGAGCTCGCGACGCTGGCCGAGACGCTCGCGACCCCCGAGCGGGTGAGCTACGCCTCCGACCAGCTCATCCACGACCTCGCCGTCTGGTACCACCTCGCGTGGCTCGGAGAGACGGTGCGCCGCTCCGATACCTTCGTGAGCAGCCTTACCCAACAGGGCCGCGCCTTCACGCAGGCGCAGCGGCGTGAGCTTCTCTCCCTGGTCGGGGATCTGGTCGCCTCCATCGTGCCCCGCTATCGCAAGCTCTCCGAGCGCGGCCAGTGCGAGCTTTCGGTGACGCCGTACGGGCATCCAATCATCCCGCTGCTGCTCGATTTCCAGGCGTCACGCGATGCCGTGCCCAACATGCCGCTGCCGCAGCACACCTCCTATCCGGGAGGGGCGGAGCGCGCGCAGTGGCACGTGCGGGAGTCGCTCCGCGTCTTCAAGCGCGCGTTCGGCTCGGACCCGAGCGGCTGCTGGCCGTCGGAAGGGGCGATCAGCCGCGCCACCCTGGAGCTGCTCGATCAGGCTGGCTTCAAGTGGGCGGCGACCAGCGCCAACGTGCTGCAGGGCGCCCTGGCGCGCCGCGATCCCAAGGCCGCGCGCGACGCTGACGCCTACAACCGGCCCTACCGCCTGGCCGGTACCAGCATGCTCGAGTTCTTCCGCGACGACACGCTTTCCGACCTCATCGGCTTCACGTATGCGACCTGGCACGGAGATGACGCCGCGCACAACCTCGTCAACGAGCTCGCCCATCTCGCGCGGCAGTACGCGGAGTCCGAATCCAGCGGAACCGCCTCCGACGGCCGCACCCGTCACGCCGTCCTGATCGCACTAGATGGCGAGAACGCGTGGGAGCACTATCCGTTCAACGGCTACTACTTCCTGCGCGCGCTCTACTCGCTCCTCGCCGCGCACCCGCTGCTGGAGCTGACCACACTGTCGGATTGCGTCGCGCGCGGCCTGGAGGCCGCACCCCTGCAGAACGTGGTGGCCGGGAGCTGGGTGCACGGCACTCTCGCCACCTGGATGGGCGATCCGGCCAAGAACCGCGCGTGGGATCTTCTCTGCGACGCCAAGATCGCCTTCGACGGCGTCATTGCAGCGGGTGCCCTCGATGCCACACAGCGCGCCGCCGTCGAGCGCCAGCTCGCCCTCTGCGAGAGCTCCGACTGGTTCTGGTGGTTCGGCGATTACAACCCCGCCGATGCCGTGAGTCAGTTCGACAGCCTCTATCGCCGCCAGCTCGTCGTTCTCTACCGCCTCCTCGGCCTGCCGCCGCCCGAGAGTCTCGCGCAGCCGATATCCGTCGGCCGCGGCAGCCCCGAGCATGGCGGCGTGATGCGGCGCGCCTACGCTCGTTGATGGCGCTGGATCCGGGCATTGCGCTGCGCAGTCCCTGCTCCGCGCAAGCCCGGGGTGGCCATCCATGGCCACCCGTGCGACGCATGCGTCGCACCCTGCCCGG
>JAGWPE010000251.1 GCA_028870635.1 Gammaproteobacteria bacterium
ATCTGCTCGAGCCGCGAGCGCGCTTCGGCCGCGGGCAACTCGTCCAGACGAACGGCGAGCGCCGCGAGCTCGGCAACCTTGGGCCGCAGCGCGCGATGACTCACTGCGAGCCTCTGGGCGATACCGATCATTTCCGGCGAGCCCCGGATTCCAACCGCGCGGCCGCCCAGCGCACGCAAGGCGTTGAGGATTACCAGGACATCGATGGCCTCCTGCAGCAGCGCGCCGTCGATGGGCGCAATGAGGCCGGCCGCGGCGAACCCCATGGCCACCAGCGAAAGAGCCATGCCGACCAGCACGCTCTCGAGCGCAATACGGCGAGTGCGCTGCGATATCTGGATCGCTTCCGCGATACCCTGGAAGCGATCCGAAGTCAGCACCACGTCCGCCGCCTCCGAAGCCGCGGTCGCACCGCGCGCCCCCATCGCAATACCGACATCCGCGAGCGCCAGTGCGGGTGCATCGTTGATGCCGTCTCCAACCATCGCGGTAACGCCTTCGGTGCGAACGAGACGCACGACTTCCACCTTTTCCTCGGGCGCCCGCTCGGCAAAAACTCTGTCGACGCCGAGCGCGTCTCCCACGAGCTCGGCGACATCAGGGTGATCCCCGGTCACCAGATGGATGTGCCTCACGCCGATTGTCCGCAGCAATCGCAGCGCCCGCGGGGCTTCCGGACGAATCGGATCCTGGAGGATCAGAACGCCTGCGAGCCTGCCGTCGATCGCGACAAAGACACTGGATGACCCGTCCGCAGCGGTGCGCAGCTCTACGGAACGCAGCTGGGTCGTTCGCTCCGCGCCTGGCGCCACGAAGTCGCGCTGCCCCACGGCGACGCGGCGGCCGCCGACCTCCCCGGAAATTCCCGTGCCCATCTGTTCCCGCACCCCCGACGGAAACGCAAGCACCAGGTTCCTGCTGCGTGCTTCCGCCAGGATCGCCGGCGCGTATGGATGAACCGAGAGCTGCTCCAGCGATGCCGCGCAGCGAACGATCTCGTCCGAAGACCCCGTGCCGATGGTCTCCACCGCCACGACCTCAGGGCGAGCGGATGTCGCGGTTCCGGTCTTGTCGAGCAACAACACACGGGTGCGTGCAAGCGTCTCGAGGGGCGCGCCGCCCTTGATGATGATTCCGTGCTTTGCGGCGCGCGAGACGCCCGCGACGATGGCAGCCGGCGCCGCGAGGATGAGCGGACAGGGTGTCGCGACGACGAGAACCGCCAGGGCGCGAATCGCGCTTCCCTCGAGGATCCAAGCCAGCATCGCCAGCGTCAGCGTCAACACCAGGAAGAGCAGCGCGTAGCGATCCGCGAGCCGCACCATCGGCGCCTTCGAAGCCTCCGCGGCCTGCACGAGGCGGATGATTCCGGCATAAGTGCTCTGGGCGGCCGTCGCGGTCACGCGCAGCTCGAAGGGCGCGCCCGAATTGCTGCCGCCGCTGCGAACCGGCATGCCGGCCTCGAGATTCACGGGCCGCGACTCCCCCGTGAGTGAGGACTCGTCGAGTACCGCGCTGCCGCGGCTGACGATCCCATCGACGGGCACCACTTCGCCGGGCTTCACGATGAGCACTTCCCCCAGGGACACTTCCTCCACGGGGACATCGACGAAGGCTTCCCCTTGCCGGCGATGCGCGATCCTCGGTGCCCGCGAGATCAGCGCGCTCAACTCGCGTCGCGCCCGCCCGATCGCGTATTGCTCCAGCGCGGAGCCGCCGGTCAACATGACTGCAATGACCGCCCCCGCGAGGTACTCCCCGAGCAGCAGCGCCCCCGCCATCGCCAGCAGTGCGATCACATCGACGCCGAGCTCTGCGCGCATCAGGCGATGGGCGGCCGAGACGGTGGCTGAGAGAAGCACCAGGCTGGTGACGGCCGCGAAGGCAATGCGGCTCGGAACCTGAGCATCGAAGGCGCGCATCAGCAGCCCTGCCGCAAGGCCCGCCAAAGCCGCCCAGAGCAGGAAGAACCTCCGATACGACATCGAGCCGCTCCACGCAGCCGCCGGCCGGTCGAAAAGCTAAACCTCCCCGCTTGCGCATCCCATCCGCAGATCTCCCTATGCCGTCGTGCTACCGGCCGAGGCACAATGCTCGTGCGCAATGAGCACTTCCTTTGCCGAGCCGGTCATGCGGGTCCGAGGCGTGAGCAAGACCTACCGCCTGGGGGAAGTCGATGTGCATGCGCTGCGCGGGATCGACCTCGAGCTGCAGGCCGGCGAGCTCGTCGTCATTCTCGGCGCATCCGGCAGCGGCAAATCGACGCTGCTCAACATTCTCGGCGGCCTCGACACTCCGACGCATGGCGAGGTGCGCTATCGGGATCACCTCCTCTCCACCGCGACCGATCGCGAATTGACCCGCTATCGGCGCGAGCACGTCGGGTTCGTGTTCCAGTTCTTCAATCTGCTGCCGAGCCTCACCGCCCTCGAGAACGTCGAGCTCGTGACGGAAATCGCGGTCAACGCTCTTGCGCCGCGCGAGGTCCTCGGGCGCGTCGGGCTCGCGGACCGCCTGCACCACTTCCCCTCCCAGCTCTCCGGCGGCGAGCAGCAGCGCGTCGCCATCGCGCGCGCGCTCGCCAAGCGGCCGGATGTTCTCTTCTGCGACGAGCCCACGGGCTCGCTCGACTACCCGACCGGCAAGCGGGTCCTCGAGGTTCTCGAGCACGCCAATCGCGAGCTCGGAACGCTCGTCGTCCTGATCACCCACAACGCGGCGATTGCCGCAATGGCGAACCGCGTCGTGCGCATGAGCAGCGGCAGCATCGCCGAGGTACACGTCAACCCCACCCAGGCTGCGGCGGAGGCGATATCCTGGTGAGCCGGCTGCATCGAGCGCTGCTGCGGGACCTCTGGCACCTGCGCGGACAGGTGATCGCCACCGCGCTCGTCGTCGGCGTGGGGATCGCCGCATTCGTGACGATGGTGAGCACATATCAGTCGCTGGCCCGGGCGCGGGTGGAGTATTACTCGGCGTATCGATTTGCCGATGTCTTCGCGAGTCTCAAACGCGCCCCGGACTCCGTGGCCGCCGCCCTGCGGCTGATTCCCGGGGTCGCAGCCGTTGAGACGCGCGTGGCCGAAGACATCATCCTGAGTGTGCCGGGCCTCGCCGAGCCCGCCACCGCACGGCTGATATCGCTCCCCGGCGCCGAGCGGCGCGGGCAGAGTCTCAACGTTCTCCATCTGACATCGGGTCGATATCCCTCTCCTCGAAGCGATGACGAAGTCGTGGCAAGCGAGACCTTCGCCGCCGCCAACTCCCTCGCCCTCGGAAGCCGCATCGGGGCAATTCTCAATGGAAGGTGGAAGATTCTGCGGGTCGTCGGGCTCGCCCTCTCGCCCGAGTACGTCTACGAAGTCAGTCCGGCGATGGTCATTCCGGACAACAAACGCTTCGGCGTGCTCTGGATGAATGCCGAAGGGCTCGCCACCGCGTTCAACATGAAGGGGGCCTTCAATGACGTGACTCTCTCCCTGGCCCGAGGCGCCTCCCTGAGCGATGTGACCGCCAGCATCGACCGCCTGCTCGCCCCCTATGGCGGCTTCAGGGCGTATGGCCGCGCCGATCAGCCATCGGACCGCTTCCTCACCGACGAGCTCGGCGAGATCGAGGTGAACGCCACCTACATTCCCGCGATATTCCTGGCCGTCGCCGCCTTTCTCGTCTATACGCTGCTCGCCAGGCTGATCACGATCCAGCGCAGCCAGATCGCGCTCCTGAAGTCCTTCGGTTACTCCGATGTCCGCATCGGCATGCATTACCTCGAGTTCGCGCTGCTCATCGTCGGTCTCGGGCTCATCGCCGGCGCGGGGCTGGGCGGCTACCTGGGCGCCGGCCTGATCGGCGTCTATCAGAGTTACTTTCACTTCCCCGTATTGCAGTACCGTCTGAGCGCTTCCATCCTCCTGCTTGCCGCCGCCATCGCCCTCACCGCCGCCGTAGGCGGGTCGCTTACGGCCGTCGCCCGGGCGGTCCGGCTTGCGCCCGCGGAGGCAATGCGCCCGCAGCCGCCGCGAAGCTTTCAGTCGGGAGCGCTCGATCGCCTGGGGCTCATGCGCCGGCTCGATACGGTCACCAGGGCAATTCTGCGCAACCTCGCCCGGCGCCCGTGGCGGGCGGCTCTCTCCGCCATCGCGATCGCAGCCGCCGTGGCAACCGTGGTGGTTGGCCGCTTCATGTTCGATGCCGTGAACGCGTTGTTGGCAGTGCATTTTGATGCCGCGCAGCGCGAGGACGTCACGGTGACGTTCAACGAGACCCGCTCTCACAGCGCAGTCACGAGTCTTCGGGAGCTGCCCGGGGTCTTGCGCGTAGAGCCCTTCCGGGCGATTCCGGCCCTGATTCGCGCTGGGCATCGTGAAAAGCGCGCGTCGATCCTGGCGTTGTCGCCCACAGGCACGCTGCGACAGCTCATCGATGCCCGCAGAGAGCGGATCGAAGTGCCGCCCAAAGGCCTGGTGCTGACCCGAAAGCTGGCGCGGATCCTCGCCGTCCGCGAGGGCGATCACGTCCTGGTGGAGCAGCTCGATGGCCGCAGGCGGCAATTCGTCGCCAGCGTCAGCCGGCTCTCGGATGAGCCGGTCGGAATGAGCGGCTACATCGACGCGGACGCCCTGGCGGCGCTGCTCGGCGAGGATGCGCCCATTTCCGGAGCGGTCCTGCAGGTGGACAAGAGCCGCGAGCCGGCCCTCTACGCCTCTCTGAAACGCACACCCGCCGTGGCCTCCGTGTCGATTCGCGCCGCCACGCTGCAGACGATCCGGGAGATGATGAACCGCAGCTTCATCCTCATGACAATCGTCATGACGAGCTTCGGTATCGTGCTCGTGGCCGGCGTGGTCTACAACAGCGTGCGCATCTCGCTCTCGGAGCGCGGCAACGAGCTCGCCAGCCTGCGCGTATTGGGATTCACGCGCGTCGAAGTGGGTCAGCTTCTTCTGGGAGAGCAGACGGTGCTGACGATCATCGCCATACCGGCGGGGTGCGCCCTCGGCGCCCTGATCTGCCGGCTGCTCGTGCCGTCCTTCGACCGGGAGGTCTTCCGCCTGCCCTTCGTTCTGACACGCGCCACTTTCGGGTTCGCCTCCATCGTGACCCTGGGGTCTGCCGCATTGGCTGCCTGCCTCGTCGCCGGCCGCATTGCCCGGCTCGATCTGATAGCGGTCCTGAAAGCGAGGGAGTAGCCGTGAGAATCAGGCGCGGTACGCTCTGGCTGGCAATCGCCGTCGCAACCCTCCTCGCTCTCTCGATCGTCGCGCTTCTGCCGCGGCCGGTCGTCATCGAAGCAGGGACGGTGCGTTTTGGCCCGCTGCAAGTGACGGAGGAAGATCAGGCCGAGACTCGCTCTCATGACCGGTACGTCGTAGCGGCGCCGGTCGCCGGGCGGCTGCTTCGCGTGCTCCTGCGAGATGGTGACAGCGTAATGACCGGACAGGCCGTTGCCGCTCTCGCACCGGTACCGCTCAGTGCGCGCGAGCGGGACGAGGCAGCTGCCCGGGTGGACGCCGCGGCGGCGGCCGAGCGCGGCGCTCGAGCCCAGTTGCAGCATGCCATCGAAGACCTGGCGCAAGCACGCCGCGAGGATGGCAGATTGCGGGCCCTCGTCGCGCAAGGTCTGGCGTCCATACAGGCACTCGATCAGTCTCGTAACGCGGTCGTGACGCTCGGCATGGAGGTCACGGCGGCGCGCAACCGGGCCACATCGGCCGACGCCGAATTGCGAGGCGCGCGTGCGGCCCTCGCCGCGCTGTCCGGTGCGCGCCCCGCCGATGGAACGTTTTTGACGGTTTACTCGCCGGCTGCAGGACGGGTCCTGCGCGTGCTCGAGCCGAGCGAGCGCGTGATCCCCGCCGGAACCCCGATCCTGACCATCGGGGACCTCGCCCATCTCGAGGTCGTCATGGAAATGCTCTCCTCTCAGGCCGTACGGGTCTCACCTGGCATGCCGGCGCTCCTCCTCGGATGGGGCGGAGATCAGCCGCTGCGGGCGCGCGTGCGATTGGTCGAGCCGTACGGCTTCACCAAGATCTCGGCGCTCGGCGTGGAGGAAAAGCGGACGAACGTCATCCTGGACTTCGTCGACCCTCCAGGCTCGCTGGGCGACGGATACCGCGTCATCGCACGAATCATCACGTGGAGCTCGCCGCACGTGCTTCAGGCCCCATTATCGGCGATCTTTCGCTGCGGCTCGGACTGGTGCGTGTTTGCCCTGGAAGGCGGTCGCGCGCGGACCCGCCGCGTTCGCATCGGGCATCAGAGCGATGAATCGGTCGAGATCCTCTCAGGTCTGAAAGACGGCGATGAGGTCGTCAAGTACCCGCCGAATGAGCTCGCCGATGGCGCCCGCGTCTCCGTGCAGTCCTAGCCGGCATCGTTCTCACTCATACCGCAGCGCCTCGATGGGATTGAGCGCAGCGGCCTTTCTCGCCGGATAGAAGCCGAAGAAGATTCCCACCGCGGCGGAGAATACGAAGCCCCCGAGCATCGCGAGGGCGGAGATCGCGATGGGCCAGCCGGCGACGGCGGAGACGAGCTCCGAGGCGGCAACACCCATCAGGATGCCCGCCGTGCCGCCTGCCGCGCTGAGGAACACCGACTCCGCGAGGAACTGCAGCAGTACGTGCGTGCGGCGCGCGCCGAGGGCCATGCGCAGCCCTATCTCGCGCGTGCGCTCGGTGACGGAGACCAGCAGAATGTTCATGATCCCGATGCCGCCGACGAGCAGAGAGATGGACGCCACTGTCGCCAGCAGAAGCGCCATGACCCTGCTGCTGCCCTCGGCGGCGGTGGCGATTTGACTCAGATTCCGTACGCTGAAGTCGTCCGTGTCGCTCATATGGATGTTATGCCGCCGCCGCAGCGTCGCTGTCACCTGGTCGATCGCGTGGTTGACGAGCGTAGCGCTCGCCGCCTGCACGTAGATCACGTTCACATAGCCGGTGAGCCTCGGCTGCATCCCGAAGGGGTTCGGTGGAGGCGGATACACGGTTCCGGCGGCCTGCGCCCCGAGCTGCGTCGGCGCAGCGACGCCGAGCACCTTGCGCTCGGCGGTGGTGAACGGCATCGTCACGAGATCATCCTGATCCTGACCCATCGGGGATTGTCCCTTGGCCTGATAGAGCCCGATCACTTTCAGCGGAACGCCTTTGACCAGAACCGTCGCACCGACCGGGTTCTCGTATGGCTCGAACAGCTCCCGATACACCGTCTGGCCGATGACGGCGACCAGCGCTGCCGAGCTCACATCATCGGACGAAATTCCCCGTCCCGCCGCAATCCGCCAGTTCGTTATCTCGTCGTAATTCGCAGTCACCCCGAAAAGGCCGGTGCCCCAGTTTTGATTGCGATACTGCACCTGGCCGACCTGGCGGATCATGTACCCCACCTGAGCGACGGCAGGATCATCCCGCCGCAGCGAGGCGGCATCGGCGGTAGTGAGCGTCGAAGCACTGCCGAATCCCGCCCGCACGCCGCCGGCCGTGGTCGCCCCCGGGAGCACGATCAGCATGTTCGTGCCGAGACTCTGGATCAGCTCGCCCACGGCCCTGTTGGCGCCCTGCCCCACGGCCACCATCGCAATGAGCGCGGCGACCCCGATCAGCACGCCGAGCGTGGTCAGGCCGGAGCGCATCTTGTTGCGGGCGATGGCCTGGATCGCGCTCGATACGGTCATGCGCCAGAAAGGCCAGGAGCGCGGGCCGGCCGCCGCGCCTTCCCGCCCTCCCATTGCGCGAACGGCGCCGCCCGAAGCCGGTGCCTGCGCTTGCGCCTCGACGGCCTTCCCCGGCATGAGCGGCGCCCGGTTGCGCTCGTCGGCGATCACGGCTCCGTCGCGCATGGTCACCACGCGGTCGGCATAGGCAGCGATGTCGGACTCGTGCGTGACCACGACCACAGTCACGCCGCTCTGCCGATTGAGCCTGACCAGCGTCTCCATGAGCTCGTGGGAATTGCGCGTATCGAGGTTGCCCGTCGGCTCATCGGCCAATACCACGGCGGGCGCGTTGATCAGCGCGCGCGCGATCGCGACGCGCTGCTGCTCGCCGCCCGAGAGCTGCGCCGGGGTATTGCGCTCGCGTCCGGCGAGGCCGACCAGCTTTAGCGCCGCGCCGGCACGGGCACTTCGCTCCGCAGCACTGATGGCGCCTCGCGGATCGTAGTAGAGCGGCAGCGCCACATTCTCCAGCGCGCTCGTGCGCGGGAGGAGATTGAAGCTCTGGAATACGAAACCGAGGCGCTCGCTGCGAATGCGCGCGAGCTCGGGCTCCTTCAGCGCCGAGACATCCGCGCCCTCGAGCAGATACCGGCCGCCGCTCGGCCGGTCGAGGCAACCGAGCAATGCCATCAGCGTCGACTTGCCCGAACCCGACGATCCCATGATCGCGACGAGCTCGCCGCGCCGGATCGCGAGGCTGACGCCGGCGAGCGCGTGCACTTCGACGGAGCCGGTGCGATATACGCGCCGCAGGTCCTCGGTCTGGATGACGATGTCACCCACGTCTGGCGCCGTTACATGAAGGGCGAGCGTGGCCGATTCGCCGCGGCGGAACGGCTCGGCGATTCTCCGCCCGAGCGCTCACCGATGACGACGGAATCTCCCGGAGAGAGAGCACCCTGCTTGATCTGCGCATACGTATCGTCGCTGAGGCCCACGACGACGGGAACGGCAATGGGCCTCCCGTCCCGCAGCGCCCATACGCGGGACGGCGCCGAGCCGTCCTGCACCGGCTTCGACATCCTTTCCGGCGAATACCGCAGCGCTTCCAGCGGGACGCGAAGCGCATCGGCGGCCTGCGCCGTGATGATCCGCACGTCCGCCGTCATACCAGGCTTCAACAGCAAGTCCGGGTTGTTCGCCTGCAGCACTACATCGTACGTGACTACGTTCTGAATGGTCTGCGGTGATTGACGCACCTGCACGACGCTGCCGTGGAAGATACGCCGCGGGAAGGCCTCAACGGTGAAGGACGCCGGATTGCCCTGCTTTATGCTCCCGATATCGGACTCGCTGACGCTGGCGTCGACCTGCATGTGCGTGAGATCCGTGGCGATCAGAAAGAGCGTCGGCGTCTGAAAGCTCGCCGCGACCGTCTGCCCCTGGGTGATGTTGCGAGACACGACCGTGCCATCGACGGGCGACGTGATGTTGGTGTATCCCAGGTTGACCCTGCCGGCATCGAGATCCGCCTGCCGCTGCACGACAGTGGCCGCATCCAGGCCGACCTGGGCGCGTGCCTGGTCATAGGAGCTGCGGGCCAGGTCCACCGCATCTTTCGAGGCCAGGCTCTCCGCGACGAGCTTGATCTGCCGCTCGTAATTGAGCCTCGCGTAGGTGAGATTCGCCTGATCCTTCACGAGCTGGGCCCTCGCGGCGGCGAGCGCCGCGGTGTCCTGATCGACGACGACCTGGTACGGCCTCGGGTCGATCCTGGCGCAGAGCTGTCCGGCCTTTACCCGCGTGTTGAAGTCGCAGTAGAGCTCCTGGATGACTCCTGAGACATATGTTCCAACTTGTATGGTCACCACCGGATTGACGCTGCCGCTCGCCGTGACGTACGGGGAGACTGCCCCGCGGCTGACCTGGGCGGACACATACGCGACTTCTTCAGCCGGTTTGAGGTACCACCAGCTGCCTGCTCCCGCGACGAGAGCGAGCACCACCATGGCCACAGCCGCTCGGCTCGGCCGGCGCAGCCATTGCAATCGCGCCCCTTGGCGTACCTGGTGAGGCTCCCCAGCGTCATGGCCTATGACTTGCGTGTCCACCTGCGGCTTCATCCGGGCGGAAATTTCGCGAGCACCGCATCGGCCGCCTCCCGAATCGACTGCCCCGACTGCTCCATGTCCCTGCGTGTGAGCGCCTTCTTGGCCCAGCCGTGCCAGACCGGCTTGTGCGTCCTGGCGTCGAAGGCATCGACCGCGAGGACTCCCTCACGATACTGATGCACATCGATGCCGGTTCCCCAGTAGGGATAGCCCCACCAGCGCGGCCCATACCAGTACCAACCGCTCCCGTACGGCTGGGGGTACGTGTGAATGTCCGTCCGGTCATGAGCGCCAATCGTGAAGTCGACGGCGAAGTCCGCGGCCGCTGGATCGCTCGTATACGTGTACCCCTTCTGCTGCAGGCGCGCCTGAATGGCCTCGCGCGCCCGCTCGACCACGAGCGGATTGCGGACCCCGTATTCCTCGCGGGGCAGCCAGGTGAAGGAGTGATAGTTGGTGAAGTCCGCGGTCCGATCGTAGTCGCTGCCGACGCGCATGGTTTCGCAAGCCGCCAGACCCAGCGCGAGAGCCAGGACACATGCGTAGCTGATCAGGATGGCAACGCGTCCGCGCGAAGAATCGTTCTGCAATTTGGCGTTCATGGCGAAATCACCTCCGAGCGCAGGCACCACGAATCACGCAAGCAGGATGCATCGCCGTACCGGCCTGACCAATCCGTAGTTTTACGGGTCCTGGAGCCGTTGCAAGTGCGTATGTACACCGCCCGGCTCGCGCCTACCATTTTCCCGACTCAAAACCACTTCGAGGACTGACAGATGAACGCCAGACGAATCCTGCAAAAGTTTGCTCCGATCGCTCTCGCCGCCGGGTTGTGCTTCACGGGCCCGGCCCTTGCGGATGAGCTGCCGACGATCACGATCGGAGCCGCCGTTACGACGAAGACCACGATCGGCCACTCCTCCTCCGGCATTCCCATGGAGCAGGTGACCATCACACATCGAGTCAGCTATGCCGATCTCGATCTTGCAACGCAAGCGGGCGCCGCGGAGCTGCAGCGCCGCGTGAAGGAGACGGCCCGCGCAGCCTGCAAGCAGCTCGATGAGCTCTATCCGCTGGAAGTGAAGAACGCGTCGGAGTGCACGAAGATGTCCGTGGCGCAGGCATCCACCCAGGTCGAGAAGGCGATCGCGGCATCCAGGAGAGAGGCGAAAGCCCAGTGACCCGCAAGGGGCCGCGTGCGGACGAGGCGCTGCGCTTCTCCTGAGGGGAAGCGCAGCGCGGGGGACGGAGGCGGCGGATCGTCGCCCGCTCAGCCGGGCGGCCGCTGATTCTGGCGGTGCTCGTTCCCCCTCTGCCCGTGCGGCTGCCTTTGATCGCCCTGCTGCTGCCCCGGCGGACGCCCGGAGTTGTCACGCTCTTCACGCTGCCGCGGAGGTTGGGCGGCGGGCCGCCGGCTCACATCGGGCCTGGGCTGCCCGCTGCGGGCGGGCGGCCGATTGAAGCCCGGCTGCTGTATCGCGCGCTGCTGCTCCGCGCCGGGCGGCGTTCGATGAGCTTGCGGCGGCGCTTCGGGACGGCGCTGCTGCGGAGCGGGCCGGCCGGGCTGAGGCGCGAGGCGCTGCCCCATCTGTGGCGCCGGCAACCGAGAGCGGTCCCTCGGCTCGCGGGGCGAATACCGATAATAGCGATTCTCGAGCGTCCGCTGACGATCGACATCGGGATAGCGGCCGCGCGGATACTGGCGCTGAAATCCAGGCAGCGGCGCACGCGGCGGCACCGCGGCACGATTCCAGCGATCCCAACCCGGACGACGTTGCTCCCAGGCATGCCCCCAGTGCTCGCCCCAGCGGGGCGGGCCTTCCCGGCTCCAATGGAGAAAGTACGGAGGCGGACGCCGGTAGTAGCGGATCGGCACCCGCAGTAAGAAGTCGGGAACGAGCTCGGGCTCCACGAGGTACCAGGGCCCGTCGTACCAGGAGCTGTAATACCAGCTGTCGCCGGCATAGGTCCAATAGAGTCCATCGTAGAAGAAGAGATTCACGCCCAGCTGCGGGGCGTAATAGACGGGGTATCCGGGTATGGGAACGAGCTGCGGGTACGAGGGGACGTTGATCCCGATGCTCAAGCCGGGCACCGCGATACCGACACCCACCCGAACCTGACCGATCGCAGCCGTGTTGGTGCCGAGGAGGACGCAGACCGCGAGTAAGGTCCACAAATGACGCTTGCCGCTTCGCTCGAGCATATGATCCCGCCCTTTCGCCGACACGCCGCTCGGAATGAGCGCGCGAATGGTCGCACTCGGGCGGCGCACCCGGCATCCGAAGATCTACCTACCGCACGATGTCCGGCGTCTTTCGGCGATCCTCCTACCGAGCAAGCAGGTTTCCCGGCGTGGGCGGCAGGCGCGGCATGGTCTGCTTGGGGAACGGCCCGGTCAGCGACTGGAGGAAGGCCGTGATGTCGCCGACCTGCTGTGCTGTCAGCGTGCGGTTGAGCTGCGCCGAGGCCATGACCCGGACCGCTTCCGGCAGCGACTTGACCGAGCCGTTGTGCATGTATGGCGCCGTGTAGGCGAGATTGCGCAGACCCGGAACCCGCCAGAGGTTCCTGTCGGCCGGATTGTGCGTCGCCTCGTATCGTCCCGAATCCTTCATGAGGTCGTACTTGGCCACGTACGGGCTCTGCGGGTAGACGGGGAATTTCATGAAGAACCCCTGGCTGGTGGGCAGCGCGGGACCGCTGAGGTTCGGGCCCTGGTGACAGCTCGCGCAGCCCACCGCCGCGAAAGTGCTCATCCCCCGAACCTGCTGCGCCGTGAGCGCAGTGTGATCGCCCTCGACGTACCGGTCATAGGCGCTGCCCGGCGTGATGAGCGTGCGCTCATAGGCGGCAATCGCCTTCGCGGCATTGTCCATCGTCACCACATCCCCCGAGCCGAAGGCCTGCTCGAAGTAAGGGCGGTAGCCCGGAATGCGCTGAATCCGGTAGATGACCTCGGTCAACCCCTTCATGCCCATCTCGATCGGATTCACCGGCGGCCCCTTCGCCTGATCCTCCAAAGTGGCCGCCCTGCCGTCCCAGAACTGCACGGAAAGGAATGCCGCATTGAACACCGTCGGAGCGTTCCGCCCTCCCCGCTGCGCCTCGACACCGATGGATACCGGCCGGTGATCATCGCCACCCTCCATGACGTTGTGGCACGAGAAGCACGAGACAGTGCCCGTCGAGGAAAAGCGCGGATCGAAGAACAGCATCTTTCCGAGACGGACTTTCGCCTGCGTGGTCGGATTGTCGGCCGGAGCGGGCGCGGCGGACGGCAGCGACTGCCACTGGACGGCACCCTGAGCCCCGGCCGCACCGCTGAGGAGTGTGCCGGCGACCAGGATCGCCATACGCGTACGGAGAACGTTCATGACTGATGCCCTCTCATGATCGGCACTCACGGGAGCGGCTGATTTCCCGCTCGGTTCGCGAGAGTTCTACTCCCGCCGCCGGGAAGCGGAAATCAGGGCTGATACCTAGGGGTTGCGCGCAGGATGATGCGAGTGAGCGAACGCCGGCGAGACTGCGACAGGCTCGGCCGCGAGCCGTTCCTTGAGGATCTGCAAGGCCGCCGCGGGCTCGTCCGCGAACTGGAAAAGATCCAGATCGCCGGCATCGATCATGCCGTGGCGGGCCAGCGCCTCGAAGTTGAGGATCTCCCGCCAATAGGTCGAGCCGTAAAGAATGACCGGAATGTCGCGCGAGAGCTTGCGCGTCTGGGCGAGTGTCAGGATCTCCGTCACCTCATCGAGGGTGCCGAATCCGCCCGGAAAAGCGATCAGCGCCCTGGCGAGGTGCGCGAACCAGAGCTTGCGCATGAAGAAGTAGTGGAATTCGAAGAGCAGATCGTGGGTCACATAAGGGTTGCGGCGCTGCTCGCGCGGCAGGCTGACATTGAGGCCGATGGTCTTGCCTCCAGCCTCCGAGGCACCCCGGTTGGCAGCTTCCATGATGCCGGCTCCCCCGCCTGAGCAGATGACGTAACGATGCGCGTGGGACGGCAGCGACTTCGACCACTCGGTGACGAGCCGCGCGAGCTCGCGCGCCTCCTCGTAGTAGCGCCCCAGCGGGTCGTCCATTCTGAGGCGCGCCGAGCCGAAGAATACGATCGTGTCATGCACGCCCGTCCGCCGGAAGCGCTCGAGCGGCTCGAGATACTCCGCCAGGATTCGCAGGGGCCGCGCCTCCTCACTCTCGAGGAACGACGGCTGCTCGTACGCAGGCCGTGGATGCGAGGGGTCATCGAGCATTGGCTGTCAGGCAACGTCCTGGCGCTGTCCCGTCTTCTGCTGCTCGCGCATCTCGTACCACATGGCATTGAGCACGCCGAAGGCGAGCGCGAGTCCGGTGCCGAGGACCCAACTGAAGTACCACATGGTGCTCATCCCCTTCGCAAGGATCAGTAGAAACCCGCATGCCGCCGGATCTCCTCCAGCGTCACACGACCCTTCAATACCCGGAAAACCCAGACCGTGTAGCCGAGCACGATGGGGAGGAAGACCGCCACCGCGACCAGCATGATCGAGAGCGTGCGGGCGCTGCTCGAGGCATCCCAGATCGTCAGCCCCTGGGAGGGCTCCGTCGAGGAGGGCATCAGGAACGGGAACAAGCCGATGCCCGCGGTCAGGATGACACCTGCCTGAGTAAGGCAGCTCGTGATGAATGCGGCGCCGTGGCGGCGGGCACCGACCAGATTCCACGTGAGCAGCGCCGCCCCGACGGCCAGCAGCGGCGCGAGCCAGAGGATGGGATGCTGCCGGTAGTGATCGAGCCAGCCGCCGGGCAACAGGACGACGAGCTTGTGCAGGGGATCCGACGGACCGTCCGGATTCGCCCCCGAGACGATCCGCTGCCCCTCGAGCACGCGGGCCACCCACAGGCCCGCGGTGAGGAAGCTCGAGAGAAAAATCGCCACCGCCGCCCTGCCGACCGCGGCGGCCCGCGAGGCCATGGGCTCGCCCACTTTCAACGCCGCGTACGCCGCACCGTGCGCCACCAGCATCGACAGGCTCACTACCCCGGCAAGCAGCGCGAAGGGCCGCAGAAGTCCGAAGAATCCGCCGGTGAACACCGGCCGCGCGAGCGCATCGAAGTGGAACGGGAGTCCGAGGAAGAGATTCCCCATGGCGACGCCGAAGAGCAGCGCCGGCACCGCGCCGCCGACGAACAGCATCCAGTCCCATGCCTCCCGCCAGCGCCGATCGGCGAGCCGGTTGCGGAACGTGAAGCCCACGGGACGCAGAATGAGGGATACCAACAGCAGCAGCATCGCCAGATAGAGCCCGGAGAACGACGCCGCATAGAGCAGCGGCCAGGCGGCGAATACCGCCCCGCCGGCGAGAATGAACCAGACCTGGTTCCCGTCCCAGACGGGCTCGATCGAGCCGAGCAGCGCCCTGCGCTCCTCATCCGTTCGCCCGATGAAGCGGAAGATCGCGCCGACTCCGAGATCGAAGCCGTCCATCACCGCGAATCCCACGAGGAGCGTGCCGAGGATCAGCCACCAGATGAAGCGCAAGGTTGCATAATCGAGCATGGTTTCAGTCCTCGAGAGGCGGCTCGCCCGCTCGCCCGGCCGGCGGCGTCGTCGCGGCGGCCGGCCCGACCAGCGCTGCGGCAGGGCTCACCTCCAGGAGCGGCGGCCAGTAGCCGAGCCCGTCCGGGCCGCGCCGGATGGTGCGCACCATCAGGTAGACATCCACCACAGCCAGTGCCGAATAGAAGATGAGGAAGCCGGCGAGCGACAGCGCGATGTTGGACGCCGGCGTCACCGACACTCCGAGAAACGTCGGCAGCACCCCGTCGATCGACCAGGGCTGGCGGCCGTACTCCGCCACTACCCACCCGAGCTCCGCGGCGATCCAGGGCAGCGGCAGGCTGGCGACCGCGATCCTCAGGAACCGCCGGCTGCGCTCGAGACGATGGCGCGTTGCCAGATAGAAGCCCGTTGCGAAGAGCGCGATGAGGAAGAAACCGAGCGCCACCATGATGCGGAAGCACCAGAAGAGCACCGGGACATCGGGCACGGTCGACCAGGCAGCCGCGTCGATCTGAGCGGAGGTCGCGGCGGCCGGATTGGCCGTATAGCGCAACAGCAGCAGTCCGTAACCCAGATCCGACTGATGCTGCGCGAGCAGCGCCTTGGCGGCCGCATCCTGCGGATCGGCGCGCAGCCGCTCGAGCGCGGAATGGGCGATGACACCGCTCACGATGCGCGCGCGCGCGCGGGCGACCAGGTCCTCGATCCCCAGCACCGGCTCGTCCGTCGAGCGCGTGGCGATCAGCCCGAGCGCCCAGGGCACCATGATGGCTGCATGAGTAGTGCGATTTCTCACGTCAGGGAAGCCGAAGGCCGTGAATGCTGCCGGCGGGGGCTCCGTGCGCCACTCCGCTTCGATCGCCGCCACCTTCATCTTCTGGTTCTCGCTCGCGAGATAACCGGACTCATCGCCCAACACCACGACCGAGAGCGCGCAGGCGAGCCCGAAGCTCGCCGCCACGGCCATCGAACGCTTCGCGACCTCGACGTTGCGGCCGCGCAGCAGATACCAGGCGCTGATTGCGAGCACGAACACCGAGCCCACCACGTATCCGGCCGCCACGGTGTGCACGAATTTCGCCTGGGCGACGGGATTGAGGATGACCGTGGCGAACGAGGACAGCTCCATGCGCATGGTCTGGTAATTGAAGTGCGCACCGACCGGATTCTGCATCCAGCCGTTCGCGATGAGGATCCAGAGCGCCGAGAGGCTCGAGCCGAGCGCGGTGAGCGCCGTGACCACGAGGTGCCCCACCTTGGAAAGCCGGTCCCAGCCGAAGAAGAAGAGCCCGACGAAGGTCGACTCCAGGAAGAAGGCCATCAGGCCCTCGATCGCCAGCGGCGCGCCGAATATGTCGCCGACGTAATGCGAGTAGTAAGCCCAGTTGGTCCCGAACTGGAATTCCATCGTGATGCCCGTGGCCACGCCCATCGCGAAGTTGATGCCGAACAGCGTCCCCCAGAAGCGGGTCATGTGCTTCCAGATCTCCCGGCCGGTCATGACGTACACCGACTCCATGATCACCAGGATCATGGAGAGGCCGATCGTCAGCGGGACGAAGAGAAAGTGATAGAGCGCCGTCAGCGCGAATTGCAGACGCGAAAGATCGACGACCGTGAGATCAGCCACGGGTCATCTCCTTCATGGAAGCTGCCGGCACGGATCGCGACGATGCGGGCGGCTGCACGATCCCGAGCTGGCGGCTCACGGAATTTCCGTCCGGAGGCGCCCGGTCGGCCGCGGAGAAGAACAACAGCCACAGCAGCGTCAGCGCCGCGAGCTTCAGGAGAAAGATCCAGAGGAGCTCCGCGCGCATGCGCCGCCGCCAGTCCCGGCGGTCACCGGCAAGGCTCGCGATCTTCATGGCGGAGATTCTGCCGCGCGCGGCCCGACGGGCCGATCGTGGGAACTACCTACTCGGAGCAGGTATATCTACGCGAAGTGGCCGAGCCCCCTGGCAATCACGTAGAGTCCCACGACCGCGACGACCATACTGAAGGTGACCGCCAACATGCGCTTGCGCTCCGCAAGCGCCTTCGCTGCCTCGATCCCCGCGTATCCGCCCGCGAGCCCGCCGACGATGAACAGTCCGGCGACACGCCATTCGACCAGTCCGGATGCCGCGTAACTCACCGCCGTCGTCGCCCCGAATGTGGCAACCGACACGAGCGAGGAGCCGATCGCATTCAGCAGCGGCATTGCGGTCGCCGATATCAGCCCCGGCACGATGAGAAAGCCGCCGCCGATCCCGAAGAACCCCGAGAGCGCACCTGCCGCCAGGCCGGTCCCGGCCAGTGGCGGCAGCAGGCGCGCAGCGGATACCCGCGTCAGCCGCACGTCAGGATCGTGTCCGTCCCGCCGGGGCCGCAGCATCAGAGCCGCAACGGCGATCATCAGCACGCCGAATGCCGCGAGCAACGCCTGGCCATCGACCCGCTTGCCGATCTGCGCCCCGATGGCGGCCCCCGCCACTCCTGAGACCGCAAACACGAGCGCACACGGCCACTTCACCGTGCGCGCGCGCGCGTGCCCTCCAAGGTTGGCGAGCGCGCTCGCCGCCACTGCGACCGCGCTCGTGCCGATGGCGGCATGAGGCGGTAGACCCACGACATACGCCATCAGCGGCACGGCCAGGATGGAGCCGCCGCCGCCGATGAGTCCGAGCGACAAACCCACCAGACTCCCGCAGAGAATGGAGAGGACGGCAGTCGCGGCGGTCATCGCTTCTCCCGCCGAAATGACGACTCAGAGATGGCGCTGATGCGGGCGGCCGGTACCGGCATCCAGGCTGGTGAGCGGCAGTCCCGCCTCCTTCCATGCCTTGAGGCCCCCCGCGAGGTGGGACGCTTCGTGGCTGCCGCCATCGAGCACCCGCTGTGCAGCCATGGCCGAGCGCCGGCCGGTGCCGCACTGGAATATGATCCGCTTGGAGCCGTCGAGCGGCAGGCTCGCGGGGTCGAATCCCGAGAGCGGGAAGAGCAGCGCCCCGGGGATGCGCTCGGCCTCGAACTCCGGGGGCTCGCGCACATCGATCAGCACGGCCTGGTGGCTGCGAAGCAACGCGTGCACCTGCGCGGCGTCGAGCTCGTGCAGCACACCCCGGTTACGATGAAGGTGATGACTCTCGGACATGCTCTTCTCCTCTCTCACCAAAGCTCTGATATTCACCATCTCTGATATTCACCATCGCGAATATCAGCAGTCTCTAATATTATGGCAAGCACGGAGGTCATGAGCCGTGCGGTTGCGGCGGCTCAGAGCGCTCCGACCGCGTACTCGAGCTCCATGCCCGCCAGCGACTCATCGAGCATGGCATTGTCGTGGTCATTGGTCGCCTGAACCTGCAGGGTCACGGCATCGAGGACCTGGGTGTTGGAGGCGAGACCCGCGCCGTAGAGCTCGCGCGAGATGCGCAGGTTCTCCGCCGCCTGCGCAGTGGCTTCGCGCGAAGCAGCTACTCGGGCGTGCGCCGCCCTGACCGCGAGCCACGCCTGGCGTACCTGAAGCTCGACCTGCGATCTCTGATCCGCGAGGCGCCGGCCGGCCGCGCGGCTCTCGCTGCGCAGAGAATCGGCCTCATCGCGAGCCACCCCGCCGTCGAAGAGGCGCCAGGTGAAGCCGACGCCAACCATCGAGAAGTTCTGCCGATCGAGGATCTGGTTGTCGAAATGCGTGTAGCCGCCCGTCAAGGCGACTTGCGGCAGCCGGCTGCCCGTGGCCGCGCGGGCCTGCGCTGCGAGCGCACTGGATTGCGCGGCGAGTCCTTTGAGCTCCCCGCGCGCGGCGAGCGCTCGTCTCACGAGGGAGCCCACAGCCTCCGTGGCCAGCGCCGGGGCGATGTCCAGCCGACCCTCGAGGCGAGGCGCCCGCTCGAGCGGCTCGCCGAGCAGTCGGTTGTAGTCCGCGAGTGCGATTTGCACGCCGTTCGCGGCGCTGACCTGGCGCTCCTCGGCGACGGCAAGAGCCACCTGGGCAGCCAGCAAATCGCTCTTGGCCACCAGCTGCCGCTGGAACATGCTTTTGGCATCACTCACATGCGCTCTCAGGCTCGCGACGCTGGAATCGGCCACTGCGAGCTCGCTGCGCGCCCGCAGCACGCCCACGTAGGCTTCGGCGACGGCCAGCTTCAGGTCCGACAGGGCGGCCTGCTCCTGTGCCGAGACTCCAGTCAGTGACTCTCGCGCGGCGCGGATGCCGGCAGTGATACGCCCTCCTGCGTAGAGAGGCACCTTCACCTGCACGGTGCCGCTGACGTACTGATCGTCCTTGAAGATCGGCCCCGAGCGGAATGTGAAGCCCGGCGTCACGACATCGAGTTGCGGAGCGGCATTCAGGCGCGTGTAACCGACGCTGGTGTCGACTGTCGGCCAGCGGCCGCCGCGCGCCGCCCGCTCCTTCGCTCGCGCGCCTTCCACCTCGTCGTGGGCCGCGGCCAGCGCCTGGTTGTTCGCGATGGCCATCTGCCACGCCTGCCCGAGTGTCTCCGCCGCAGCGCCACGTGTCACGAGCGCCGCGGCCGCCAGGGCCAGCAACGGAACTCTCCAGCGCGATGGCAGCGTCGCTCTCATCACCCGGTCCGCTTGAGTGAGGCGATCCCCAGGGCCTTGAGCACATACCTCTCGTACACCGGCGTCACCGAGCCCGTACGGACCTTGCGCAGAAAGTACTTCTCGAAGGCCACCTTGGCGAGGTGCACCCACTTGCCGACACCGGTCCATGTCACGTTGCGCGGCGGGATCTCCGGCAACGCCACGAATGCGGCACCCGTGTCTCCGAAGTCGGCCAGGCAGACCGCATTCCACGTCGCCCGCGCGGCCGCGGGGCGACCCTCGAGCTCGGCCGCGATGTTCTCGCTGATCGCCGCCACCATCGACTCGATCATGTAGCCGGTCTTGGGCGCGCCGGTCGGCACGGGCGTCACTTCCACGGGCGGAATCGCCACGCACACGCCCGCGGAAAAGATGTTGGGGTATTGCTTCGAGCGCTGATGCTCGTCGATCAGCACGAAGCCGCGGGGATTGCACAGGCCGGGAACGGCCGCCACGGCATCGACGCCCTTGAACGCCGGCAGCACCATGGCATAGCGGAAGTCCAGATGGTGCTCCTTCCTGGGCTTTCCCTCCTCATCGTGCTCCACGACCGCCATGGAGGTCGGCGCGACACCGGCGATCTTGGCGTTGGTGATCCACTTGATGTGGCGCTTGCGCAGCTCCGATTCCATCAGGCCCTTGCTGTCACCGACGCCGCCCAGGCCCATGTGTCCGATGTAAGGCTCGCTGGTCACCAGCGTGATCGGCACCCGGTCGCGCAACTTGCGCTTGCGCAGATCGGCATCGACGATCATCGCGAACTCGTACATCGGGCCGAAGCAGCTCGCGCCCTGAGCGGCGCCGATGACGACGGCTCCGGGCTCGCGCAGGAACTCCTGATACTTCTCCCAGGCCCGTACGGCATGATCCTGGGTACATACCGACTCGGTATGGCCTTCGGGCCCGAGACCCGGGACCTCCTCGAATGCCAGCTTCGGGCCGGTGGTGATGACCAGGTAGTCGTAATCGACGGTGCGCCCGTCATCCAGCGTGAGGCGCCGCTGCTGCGCCTCGATCGCCCTCACCGGATGATCGATCCATTCGATGTCCTTCGCCTGCAGCGGATGGTGCAGCAGCACGCGGGTCTGCTCACGGTCGCGCCAGCCGACAGCCACCCAGGGGTTCGAAGGAGTGAACTCGAAATACGGCGCAGCGCCGATCAGGGTTACCCGATGGGATTTGCCGAGACGCTTGCGCAGCTCGTAGGCGCAGGGTACCCCGCCCACGCCCGCTCCGATGACGACTATATTTGCCATGACAGTCTCCGGGAGAGCCTCTCTGCGCCCTCACTCATGGACCAGCACTCCGGCGGTGCGCTCGGCCCGGGTCTCCTTGCGCTTGAGGTATGCGTAATAGAGGACCGGGATCACGAGCAGCGTGAGCACCGTCGACACGAAAATGCCGAAAAGGAGCGAGACGGCGAGCCCGTTGAAGATGGGATCGTCGAGAATGAAGAGCGCCCCGAGCATCGCCGCGGCCGCGGTGAGGGCGATCGGCTTGGCGCGGATGGCGCCGGCGCGGACCACCGCCTCCTCGAGCGCGAATCCTTCGCGCACCGCCCCGTCGATGAAGTCGACGAGCAGGATCGAGTTGCGCACGATGATGCCGGCGAGCGCGATCATCCCGATCATCGAGGTCGCGGTGAACTGCGCCCCAAGGAGCGCGTGACCCGGCATCACCCCGATGATGGTGAGCGGAATCGGCGCCATGATGATGAAAGGCACGAAGTACGAGCCGAACTGGCCGACGATGAGCAGGTAGATCAGTACCAGGCCTACCGAGTACGCCAGGCCCATGTCGCGGAAGGTCTCGTACGTGATCTGCCATTCTCCGCCCCACTTGATGGCGAAGCTGTTGGCGCTGGCGGGCGGGCGGATGAAGTACTGACCGACCGGCGTGCCGCCCGGGGGCGCATGCCGCAGGCGCGAGACGATCTCGAACATGCCGTAGAGCGGACTGTCGAGCCGGCCGGCCATGTCTCCCATCACGTAGGTCACCGGCAGCAGGTCTTTGTGATAGATCGGGGCATCCCAGACGCCGCGGCGCACGTGCACCAGCTCGGAAATCGGCACGAGCGCGCCGCTCGCCGAGCGCACATCGAGATCGAGCAGCCTGTCGATCGACGCCTGATCCGCAGGGGGCAGCTCGAGTCTCACCGGAATCGGGTTGCGCTCGCGGCCGATGTGCGCGTAGGTGGCATCGAGCCCGGAGAGGCCGAGCGCCAGCGTGCTCGTGATCTGCTCCTGTGAGATCCCGAGCAGCGCCGCCTTCTGCCGGTCGACAGCGACGATGAGCCGCGGCGACGGCGCTGTCAGGCTGTCGTCCACATCGATGACATCGCGCGTGCTGTCGAAGACCTTGCGGACCTCCCGCGCGAGGCGCTCCTGCCCGGCGTACTGCGGGCCGTAGATCTCCGCGACGATCGGCGCCTGGACAGGCGGGCCCGGCGGCACCTCGACCACCTGCAGGGAAGCGTGATAGCGCCGGGCGATGGCGGCGAGCGCCGGCCGGACCGCGAGCGCGATCGCATGGCTCTCGCGGCGGCGCTTCTCCTTCGGCACGAGCTGCACCTCGATCTCGCCGAGCTCCGGGCTCTCGCGCAGGTAATACTGCCGCACGAGTCCGTTGAAGTTGGCCGGCGCGGCGGTGCCCGCGTACACCTCGTAGTCGCTGACCTCCGGCACCCGCGCGATGACCTGCGAGAGGTCATCGAGCAGCCGCGCGGTCGTCTCCACCGTGCTGCCGGCGGGCAGGTTCGCCACCACCTCGAATTCCGACTTGTTGTCGAAGGGCAGCATCTTCAGCACCACCACCCTCGCCACGACGAGCCCCACGGCCACGAGGATCGCAGCGAGGATTCCCCAGTAGAGACGATGGCGGCGGATGCGGCCCTTCGCTCCGGCAAGATATGGGCTCACGAGGCGTTGAAACAGGGGCAGCAGCGGTGGCGCCTTGCTCTGCTCCACCGCGGGAACGTGCGTCTCACCCAGGAGCTTTCTGCACAGCCAGGGCGTGAACATGAGCGCCACGCCGAGCGAGATCAGCATTCCGGTGCTGGCGTTGATCGGTATGGGACTCATGTAGGGTCCCATCAGACCGCTCACGAACGCCATCGGCAAGAGCGCCGCGATCACGGTGAATGTGGCGAGGATCGTCGGCCCGCCGACCTCGTCGACCGCCCGCGGAATGAGCTCGCTCAGCGTTCCTCCGCCCATCTGCGCGTGGCGATGGACGTTCTCGACGACGACGATCGCATCGTCCACCAGGATTCCGATGGAGAAGATCAGCGCAAACAGCGACACACGGTTTATGGTGAAGCCCCACGCCCAGGAGGCGAACAGGGTTGCCGCGAGAGTCACGGTCACCGCGGTGCCGACCACCACGGCCTCCCTTCTTCCCATCGTAAGGAGGACGAGAAGCACGACGGAGACGGTTGCGAAAACCAGCTTCTCGATGAGCTTCATCGCCTTCTGGTCCGCCGTGACTCCGTAGTTGCGGGTGACGGTGACGTGCACGCCGGCGGGAATGTAAGTGCCGCGCAGCTCCTCGATCCGCCGGGTGACCTGGCGCGCCACCGCGATGGCATTGGTTCCCGGCTTCTTCGCGATCGCGATGGTGACCGCCGGAGCGTGCGCGACCGGCGGCAGGCCGACCGCCGCCGCGCCCGCGCCGCTGCCGAGCCAGACGTACGAGGCCGGAGGATCCGGTTGCAGCGACACGTCCGCGACGTCGGACAGGTAGACGGGCCTGCCCTCGTGGACGCCCACGACCAGATTCGCCACCTCGTCGCGGCCGGCGAGGAAGGTGCCCGCCTTCACCGGAACCACCTCGTCATTGCCGATCAGCGAGCCCGCCTGGCGCACGAAGTTGGCGGCCTCGAGCGAGCGGGAGAGCCCGAGGACGGTCAGTCCGTAGCCGGCGAGCTTCTGCGGATCGAGCTGCACGCGCACGATGCTCTCGGGTGCGCCGATGGTGTAGACCTTGCGCGTATCCGGGACACGCTTGAGCTCCGTCTCGATCGACCGAGCCACCTGTCCGAGCTGGTACGAGCCGCGCGCCGGATCGCTGGTCCACAGGGTCAGGGTGACGATCGGTACATCGTCGATCCCCATGGGCCGGATGAGCGGCGGGAGTATGCCGGCGCCCGGCGGCCGCCAGTCCTGGTGAGAATAGATGGCGTTGTAGAGCCGCACGATGGCCTGCGTGTGCGGCTGCCCGACCTCGTATTCCACGGTGAGGACCGCCATACCCGGCCGCGATACCGAGTAGATGTGCTTGATCCCCTCGATCTCCCCGAGCAGCTGCTCCATGGGCGATGTGACCTGGGCCTCCACCTGGCCGGAAGAAGCGCCGGGAAACGGAATGAAGATGTTGGCGAAGGTGACATTGATGTCGGGATCTTCCTCCCGGGGCGTGATCGCCAGCGCGAATACGCCCATCGCGAGCGCGGCGATCGCCAGAAGCGGCGTCAGCTGGCTGTGCAGGAAGCGAAGCGCCAGGCGCCCGCTGAAGCCGAGATTACCGTTACCGCTCATGCAACATCCCTTCGGATGGCGCGGCTCATCGTCCGGCGCTCACGCCGGCAGAGGACGCCTCGAGCCGCTGCATCGCGGCAAGCGGATCCTCCGCAACCCGATCGCCGGCCATGAGGCCTGAGAGCACCTCGACCTGATCCGCGAAGGGGTCACCGAGGCGCACTTGCTGCAGCGTCGTGCTGCCGTCCGGACGCACGAGATAGACGGCGGTCACCTCACTGCGGCGCACGATCGCCCTCGCCGGCACGAGCAGCCTCGTCCGCTCGCCGACCACGAAGCCCACCTTCACGAGCATGCCGGGGGAGAGCCCGGGGGTGTTCTCGGGAAGGTCGAGCCACGCGCGGAAAGTGTTCGAGGGAGTCGAGGCAACCGGAAAGACCGTCACCTGCGCCGCTTCGATCCGGCGGCCGTCGAAGTAGACCGCGCCTTTGAGGATCCTGCGAACCGTATCGACGATGGATTGCGGGATGTCGGCCACCACGCGCAGATGCTGCAGTGATACACCGCTCATCAGCGGCGTGCCCGGGACTACCGTCTCCCCGCGCTGTACGAGCCGCTGGGTCACCACTCCTGCGTAAGGAGCGCGAATCTCCGTGTAACCGACACCCTGCCTCGCGCTGAGGACCGCGGCGCGCGCCGCCGCCAGCCGCGCCGCTGCCGCGTCCCGATCGGCCGCGGCCTGGTCGTAGGCCGCCTTCGGGACGACCTGCCGGTCGTACATGTCGCGGATCCGTTGGTAGCGCGTTTCGGCTTCCGAAGCGCGGGCCTGTGCTTCCCGCAGCGCGGCCTGCGCCGCGGCCAATCCGGCATGCTGCTCGGTCGCGCGCAATCGGATGATCACGGCGCCCGCGGGCACGTAGTCGCCCACATCGAAGTTGACAGCAGCAACGCGCCCGGATGTCTGGGCGGCCACGGTGGCGTGATTGACCGCCTCCACGACTCCGTCCAAACGCCGCTCGGCCGGCGTGCTCACCGGCGACACCAAGACCGACACGAGCGGCGGGTGCGCGGGTCGGGCGGTTGGCACGGAGCCGGGCCTGCCGCCGCACGCCGTAAGAAGCAGCGCCCCGGCGGCACAGACAGAAATGCTCCAGGCCGGTTTCATGAATGAATCGCTCCCGGGACGGTGCCCGCCAGTGGCAGTTTCGGAACTTCGGCGCGGCCGCCGCATCCGTATCTTACGCAACGGGCGCGTCTGCTCAGCAGAACGCGGCACCGGCCTTGACGCCCAAGCTCTTCAGGATCCGCGCGAGCGGACAGAAGCCGGTGAAGGCGGACTGCAGGAGATTCACGCCCACGAAGGCCGTGAGCAGCAGCCACCAGGGGTTGACGAGAGCTCCGAGTGTCAGGCCGAGCAGCACGACGGCCCCGGCGAAGGCGAGCACGATACGATCGATGGTCATGGGGCTACTCCGCAGCCGGCCGAGGTGCCGGCCGGCATGTCATGGGCGCGATCTTATATTAGTATTTTCTAATTTAGCAATAGGCGATTATACTGACCGCACCAGACCCAGCCATGGCGCAGGAGCCCGCCTCGATGACGCGCGCACCCGAGACCGGCATTTCACCCGGCGCGCTCACGCGCGCGGCCCGGGAGCTGTCCCCGCATGCCGCGGAAGCGGCAAGCCTCCTGCGGGCGCTCGCCAATGAGCAGCGGCTGATGATCCTCTGCAACCTCGTGCCCGGCCCGCTCACGGTGGGCGAGCTCAACGGGCGTGTGCCCTTGAGCCAATCGGCCCTCTCGCAGCACCTCGCGGTACTGCGCGATTCGGGAATCGTGCAGGCGCAGCGCCGGGCGCAGAGCGTGCACTACTCGCTGCCGCCGGGGCTGGTCACGCGGCTCCTCGGTGTGCTGCACGAGGAGTACTGCAATGCGCCACGCTCGAGCACGCGGCCGCGGCGATCCTCCTGACTGCCGCCGTCCCCTATTGCATCTGCAGCGACCGGCTCATCGAGGCCTTCACCGCATCGAGAATGAATGCCAGCGCGACCGATGCGCCGAGCACGAGCCCGAGGAGCACGGCGGGCACCGCAGCCATGAGGAGGCCTTGCGTGGCGAGCACGGTGATGATGAGCACGTCGGCCACGGAAGAGACGAGAATCCAGCCGCTCGGTCGCGAGCTCCACAGCCTGCGGCGGTCGCGCACCACGTAGAAGGTGGCCTGGCCGACGAAGACCAGCGTCACCGCGGCCAGCGTCCGAAGCTCCGGTCGCGGGAGGCCGAGCCGGAAGTAACCTACCGCCACCACGGCCGTGCAAAAGGTAACGTTGCAGAGCGCCAGCACGACGCCGAGGAGGGTCACGTTGTTGACATGCCATGCATTCGGACGCCCCGACGGGCGTACATTGTCCGTCGTCGCTGACATTGCGAGAAAATCGCCGGTGATCATGAGTATTGCCATCAGACGCGGCGTGAGTACCGCATGCCCCGTCATGGCGAGCCCCGTGACGAGCAGGAGCATCTGACTCAACTTCTGCGTCAGCGATCGCAGTGTGTAAGTGAGGGTGCGCTGAAAAGCAACGCGGCCCTCGCGCACCGCGCTCACGATGCCGCCGAGCCCGGGCTCGGTGAGGACGATTCCGGCGGCGGACTTCGCGACATCGGTGGCGGTGGCAACCGCGATTCCCATCTGCGCCTGCCGCAGCGCCGGCGCATCGTTGGCGCCGTCGCCGCACATGCCGACCGTGTGGCCGCCCTGCTGAAACGCCTTGACGATGTGAAACTTGTCCTCCGGGAACACGCCCGCAAAGACCGCGAAGTCCTCCGGATGGACGCTCGCCGGCGGCGCTCCGGCCGGACAGACGGGTCCCTCGAGTCCCACTGCCCGGGCAATCACGGCGGCCGTAGCGGGGGCATCTCCCGTCACCATCACCGTGCGGACCCCGAGCGAGCGAAGCTCTGCGATCAGCCTGGCGGAATCGGCCCGCGGTGGATCGCTCAGGGCAATGAGCCCGGCGAGCTCCAGGGGCGGTGAGGCTCGGGGAGCCGAGTCGACGCCGCGTGCGCTGACCGCTACCGCGAGCACGCGAAAACCCTGCGCCGCGAGCTCATCTGCGATCCCCGGGGCGCGCTCCGGAACGGCGGCGAGCTGAGAGAGCGTGCGGAATGCTCCCTTCACGATACGGATCGCGCCGCCGCCGGGAGCCCGGACGATCGCCTCCGCCGTCTTGCTCCCCGGATCGAACGGTATGAAGCGCGAGACGGCCATGGCGGTGACGTCATCGTCCGTCCCGGCTCCGCCGGCGCTCCGGGATGCCGCAGCACGAATGGCCCCATCCACAGGGTCCTGTCCCCCCTCCGAGCTCGCGAGCGCCGCGAGCGCGAGGACCCGCGCCTCGCCATATCCGGGCATCGGGCGTACGGCGGTGACCTCGAGCGCATTGCGGGTGAGCGTGCCGGTCTTGTCCGAGCAGAGCACATCCAGGGTCGCCGCATCCTCGACTGCGGACAGACGCGTCGGCAGAATGCCCCGTTCCGCAAGGGAGCGGGCGCCGAGTGCGCTCGCGAGCGTGAAGGTTGCCGGGAGCGCCACCGGGATGGCGGCAAGGATGGCGGTCAGCGTGAGCGGGATGAGCTCGTGGGTGGGCAGCCCCGAGGCGACCCCATACGCCACCTGCGCGAGCACGATCGCGCCGTTGAACACGGCAAGGTTGCGCACGACCCGTAACACAGTCGTCTGCTGCGAGCTCGTTCCATGCGCGGTGCGCACGAGCTCCGCCGTGCGGCCGAATCGCGTGCGCGGTCCGGTCGCAGTGACCTCCGCCATCGCCTCGCCGCGGCGCACCAGCGCGCCGGCATATATCGCGCGCCCCACCCCACCCTCGACCGGCAACGATTCCCCCGTCAGCATCGACTGATCGAGCAGCACCTCGCCCGCGAGCAGACGGGCATCGGCCGGCACGATGCCGCCGAGAGTCAGCTTGATGAGATCGCCCGGAACCAGTTGCTCGGCGGGGAGTATCATCCAGGCGCCGTCGCGGCGGGCCGACGCGCTCAGCGCCAGACGGGATTTGAGCGCCCGCAGAGTGCTCTGCGCCCTCCCCTCCTGCAGGAAGCCCAGCGCCGCGTTGAAGAGCAGGAGCACCGCGATGACTGCCGCCTCGACGCGCTCGCCGACGGTGAGCTGCAGCACGATTGCCGCTTCCAGCATCCACGGCACCGGCGCCCAGAACTTCTCGAGGAGGCGGCGCCACGGCCGAGCCTCCTCCTCCGGGCTTGCGTTCGCTCCCCACTCACGCAGACGCCTGCGAGCCTCATCGCTCGTGAGACCCAGGGGCGCACCCATCAGTCGAGCCCGAACCGCCGGTGGAACCAGACCTTCATCACATGCGTGAGAGCGAGGTAAGCGAGCACCATCAGCGCGAGAATCGGCCAGTAAAGCGGCGGCAGCGGCACGAAGCCGAGCGCGCCTGCGAACGGGGAGTATGGCAGCATCCCACCCACGGCGCACACGCCGAGGCTCGTCAGCATGAGCGGCGCGCTGGCACGGCTCTCGATGAAGGCCAGCCGGCTGGTGCGGATGACATGGATGATGAGCGTCTGGGAAATGATCGACTCGACGAACCACCCGGTCTGGAAGAGCGCGGCCCGGGCGGGCGCTCTCGCATCGAAGAGAAAGTACATCGTGCAATAGGTGGCGTAGTCGAACAGCGAGCTGATCGGCCCGATCGTCAGCATGAACCGGCCGATGTTGCCGATCTCCCAGCGCCGCGGCCGCGCGAGATACTCCTCGTCCACCGCATCCGTCGGAATGGCGGTCTGCGAGAAATCATAGAGCAGGTTGTTGGTGAGCACCTGGACGGGCGCCATCGGCAGGAAAGGCAGCCAGGCGCTCGCGCCGATGACGCTGAACATGTTGCCGAAGTTGGAGCTCGCGCCCATGCGGATGTACTTCACCACGTTGCCGAACACCTTGCGCCCTTCGATGACACCGTCATCGAGGACCAGCAGACTCTTCTCGAGCAGGATCAGGTCCGCGGATTCCTTGGCGATGTCCACCGCCGAGTCGACCGAGATGCCGACATCGGCGGCCTTCAGGGCGGCCCCGTCGTTGATCCCGTCGCCGAGGAAGCCCACCACGTGCCCGTTTCTTTGCAGGGCGGCGATCACGCCCGCCTTCTGGGCGGGTGAGAGCCTCGCGAACACCTGCGTCCGCTCGATGAGCGCCGCCGCCTCCGCTTCCATCAGGCCCTCGAGCTCGGCGCCGCTCATGATACGGTCCGCAGGCAGGCCCACCTCGCGGCAGATCTTGCGCGTGACCGCCTCGTTGTCGCCGGTCAGCACTTTGACCGCGACGCCGTGCGCGGCGAGGGCCGCTATGGCGCGGGCGGCGCTCTCCTTGGGGGGATCGAGAAAGGCGATGTAGCCGACGAGCAGCAGATCGGACTCATCGCTCAGGCTGCATGCGTCCTGGGCCGCGGGCAGCTCCTTCACGGCCACGGCGATCACGCGAAAGCCGTCTGCGTTGAGCTCATCCACGCTGCGGCGCAATGCCGTGAGATGAGAGTCATCGAGCGCAAACGAGTCACCGCCCGCGCGTCCGTGAGAGGAGACCGCGAATACCTCCTCGACGGCGCCCTTGCAGATGAGGACCCGCCGGCCTCCCCCCTCCAGGGCAACCGACATCCGGCGCCGCTCGAAGTCGAACGGCACCTCGTCGAATCTGCGGTAGGCGCGCGCGGCGGCCTCGAGCTGCCGCGCCTGCGCGTGCCGCAGCACCGCCACATCGAGCAGGTTCTTCAGGCCCGACTGGTAGTAGCTGTTGAGGTAGGCGTACTCGAGCACCTCCTGGCTGTCGCCGCCATCGAGGTCGAGCGCCTTCTGCAGGATGACGCGGTCCTGCGTGAGCGTGCCGGTCTTGTCGGTGCAGAGGACGTCCATCGCCCCGAAGTTCTGGATGGCGCTCAGGCGCTTGACGACGACCTTGGCCTGCGACATCGCGATCGCACCCTTCGCAAGGTTCACGGTCACGATCATGGGCAGCATCTCCGGCGTCAGGCCCACGGCCACCGCGGTGGCGAAGAGCAGCGCCTGCACCCAATCGCCTTTCGTGAGGCCGTTGATGAGGAACACGAGCGGCGCCATGACCAGAATGAAGCGGATCATCAGCCACGCGAAGCGGTCGACGCCCCTGTCGAAGCTGGTCGGCGCGCGCTCCCCGGCGATCTTCTCCGCGAGACCGCCGAAGCAGGCGCGCCGCCCGGTGAGGGCGACCACGCCCGTCGCACTGCCGCTCACTACCGTGGTGCCCATGAAGCAGATGTTGCCCATTGCGCCGATCACCGCCGCGGCGCCGGCGCCGGCCGGCGCCGCGTGCTTCTCCACGGGCAGCGATTCGCCGGTGAGACTCGCCTGGTTGACGAACAGATCCTTGGCGGCGATGAGCCGCAGGTCCGCCGGGACCATGTCGCCGGCCGAGAGGTGCACAATGTCGCCCGGCACCAGCTCCTCGATCGGAACCTCGGCGGCCTGCTCCGCAGTCACCGTGCGCCCGCCCTCCTCCGCCGCGCGCAGGACCGCCGCCGTCGTATGCACCATCTCCCGCAGCCGCTGCGCCGCCCGGCTCGAGCGGCGCTCCTGCACGGTCGCCAGAGTCAGGCTGAGGATCACCATCACGGCGATGATGAGCGCGGCGCGGCTATCGCCCATGCCCGCCGACACTGCGGCGAGCGCGATCAGCAGCAGGTTCAGCGGATTGGCGAGCCGCCGCAGTACCTGGCGAACGAGCGGCTCGCGCCGCTCGTGGGCGACCCTGTTGGCGCCCCACTGCTCCTGGCGCTGCCGCACCTGCGCCGCGGACAGGCCGCCCTCCGAGGCTCCCAACCGTGCGAGCGCGGCCGGCACGCCAAGGAGCGCAATCTCCGCGAGCAGCGCAGGCGCCTCCTCCCGCCGCTCGCGTCCGTGCTCACGGCTGCGCGCAGCCTTTGCCGCCAAATGATCCTTCAATCGCGCTCGACCCGCCGCTGCCAGCCGACGATTTCCGCCAGCCCCACGAGCTTGCGGGCAATGTGCGTGAGCAGATCATCGGCCGATATGAGACCGATCACCGTGCCGTCGAGCGCGACGACCGGTGCGCGCCGGACGCCGCGCGCCCGCAGATTCGCGATCGCGCCGTCCACCGACTCCTCCTCGCCGATCACCAGCGGGTTTCGGGTCATCACCTCACCCGCGGACAAACGCGACAGGTCGGCGGACCGCTCGAGCTGCGCACGAACGATATCGCGGTCGGTGATCATACCGATGGCCCGAAGTCGCTGCGGGCTGCCATCCGTCACGATGACCGCCCCGACGTGTCGATCCTGCATCAGGCGCGCGACATCGCAAATCGGAGCGCCCGTGGAGACCGATACCGGGCGCTGACTGCAGAGGCTTCCGACTAACATGTGAGCTCGCTTGGCCGGGCTGCGGCCGCTTGGACGGTCGCCGCGATGAAGCCACAGGCCGGCGGGCGCCGCCATCCGTAACTATGCGGAGCAGGATCATCCGTATGAATGCGGATGCGTCCGGGCCTCGGCACGCCTACCTTGCGGCTGAGAAGACGGCAGAAGACGAGCCCTGCTCGGCTGCACGGAGAAATGCTCATGCGAGTTCAAGACCTCTACAGTCCGGGTGCGCAAGTGGCGCGTCCCGACCAGGCCCTCGCCGAGGCGGCGCGCACCATGCTGCAGAGCCACGTCGGCTCCCTCGTCGTCGTGCAGACCCGCGGCGCGGACCGCAGGCCGGTCGGTATCCTCACCGACCGCGACATCGTGCGCGGACAACTGCGTCTCAGCGCGGACCTCTTCTGTCTCACGGTGGGCGATGTGATGACGCCCGACCCGCTCACCATAGACGCCAGCGCCGGTGTGACCGAGGCCATCGAGAGTCTGCACACGCGTGGCGTACGCCGCGCGCCCGTCGTGGACGGCACCGGCAACCTTCTGGGAATCGTCACCCTGGATGACCTCTTGCCGGCGGTTGCGCGCGAGCTCGAGGAGCTGGCAACCCTGCTCGGTACGCAGGCCCGTCACGAGCGCAAGCTCACGGCGTGAGAGGAGCACGATCATGCAGGCCCAACCCCGATTCATCCGCCTCTTCGAGGAGATCTCCGCCGCAGATGTGGCGCTCGTCGGAGGCAAGACGGCTTCCCTCGGGGAGATGTACCGTGCGCTGCGGCCACGGGGGGTGACCGTGCCCAACGGGTTCGCGGTCACAGCCGACGCCTACCGGTACGTCCTCACGCAGGCAAACGCCTGGGAGGAGCTGCACGCCGCGCTCGACGGTGTGAGCGTCGATGACATGGAGGATCTCACGCGGCGCGGCAGCCGCGCGCGCGAGATCGTTTACGCTGCGGGAATACCCAAGGACCTGGAGACAGAGATCCTCAGCGCCTATCGCGCGCTGCAACGTGAGTACGGCCCGCAATCGAGCGTCGCGGTCCGCAGCTCCGCGACAGCGGAGGACCTGCCGACGGCGAGCTTCGCCGGGCAGCAGGAGTCGTTTCTCAACGTGAGGGGCGAGGAAGCGCTCCTCGATGCCTGCCGCCGCTGCTTTGCGAGCCTGTTCACCGATCGCGCGATCCACTATCGGGTCGATGTCGGCTTCGATCACTTCAAGGTGGCGCTGTCGATCGCCGTGATGAAGATGGTGCGCGCAGATCTCGCCGCGAGCGGTGTGATATTCACCATGGATACCGAGAGCGGCTTTCGCGACGTCGTGCTCATCACCGGCAGCTACGGGCTGGGCGAGAACGTCGTGCAGGGTGCCGTCGAGCCGGACGAGCTGATGGTGTTCAAACCCACCCTGCTCACCGGGCATCGGGCGGTCCTGCGCCGCTCCCTCGGCAGCAAGAAGATCATGATGGTCTATGGCGAGAGCGGCACGCGCGAGTCCACCTGCAACGTTCCTACGCCGCTCGCCGATCGCGAGCGCTTTTGCCTGAGCGACGAGGAGGCCTTGAGCCTCGCGGACCAGGCCATCGAGATCGAGCGGCACTACAGCGCCCGGGCGGGGACACCCCAGCCGATGGACATCGAATGGGCGAAGGACGGACTCGACCAGTGCCTCTACATCGTGCAGGCGCGGCCGGTCACGGGTGTGGCCCCACAGCACGGCGCGGTGCTCCAGGAGTACGTGCTGACCGAAAGGAGCCGGGTCCTCGCGAGCGGCCGCTCCGTCGGCGCACGCATCGCCAGCGGCTCGGTACGCCTGATCTCGAGCAGCGCGCAGGCGGCCGAGTTCGCCAGCGGCGAGGTGCTGGTGACTGACAGCACCACGCCGGACTGGGAGCCGATCATGCGCCGCGCCGCGGCGATCGTCACCAACCGCGGCGGCCGCACCTGTCACGCGGCAATCGTCGCCCGCGAGTTCGGGATTCCCGCAGTGGTCGGTGCCGGGAATGCGACCGAGCGGCTCTCGACGGGACAGAAGGTGACCGTCTCCTGCGCCGAAGGCGATGTCGGCAACGTGTACGAAGGCTGGCTGCACTATGACGTCCGGCGCACGGACGTCGCGCGTTTAACGCGCCCGCGGACGCAGATCATGCTCATCGCCGGCAATCCGGAGCTCGCCTTTCAGCAGAGCTCGCTGCCGAACGATGGAGTGGGACTCGCGCGCATGGAGTTCATCATCACCGAGCACATCAAGGCCCATCCGATGGCGCTGCTGCACCCGGAGCGGGTCGCGGACGAGGCCGAGCGGCGCATGCTCGAGGCGCTGGCGCGAGGCTATCGGCAGCCCGGCGACTTCTTCGTGGAAAAGTTGGCGGAGGGCGTGGGCACCATCGCGGCCGCCTTCTACCCGAAGCCGGTGATCGTGCGCATGTCCGACTTCAAGACGAACGAGTACGCCGGGCTTCTCGGCGGACGCTGGTTCGAGCCCCGCGAGGAAAACCCCATGCTCGGATTCCGCGGCGCGTCCCGGTACGCGCACCCGGCGTACGCGGAGGGCTTCGCGCTCGAGTGCGCCGCCATGAGACGGGCGCGCGAGACGATGGGTCTCAGCAACATCAAGCTCATGATCCCCTTCTGCCGCCGCGTGGAGGAAGCCAGAGCCGTCCTCTCTCACATGAAGAGCCTCGGCCTGGAACGCGGCAAGAACGGCCTGGAGATCTACATGATGTGCGAGATCCCGAACAACGTGCTGCTCATCGCGGAGTTCAGCGAGCTGTTCGACGGCTTCTCCATCGGCTCCAACGATCTCACCCAGCTCACGCTCGGCGTCGACCGTGATTCCGCGACCGTCGCTTTCGATTTTGACGAGCGTGATCCGGGCATGCAGAAGATGTTGCGGCTCGCGGTCGAGGGATGCCGCCATAACGGTGTGCACTCGGGCATCTGCGGGCAGGCCCCTTCCGACTACCCCGAGATCGCCGCCGAGCTCGTGAGACTCGGGATCGACTCGATCAGCGTCAATCCGGACACGGTGGTGAGCACGACACTCGCGGTGCTCGAGGTCGAGCGCCAGCTCGCGGCCCAAGTGCGCCGCGACGTGGCCTGAAGGCATTCACAGAGCCGAGGAGCGAACATGCGAGTCAGAATCGTGGTGGCGGATCAGAGTGAAGCGGATTTCTACGAGCTCGAGCAGCGCGACATGCCGCCGCAGCTCGTACAGCGTCTCGAGGACGCGGATGCGCATCTGCATGACCGGGACCTGAAGTCCGACAGGCCCGGCCGCGTCTTCGACCACGCCCCGGCCCCGGGCGCCAGGCGGGGCGCAGTCGGACACCATGCTACGGGCGGCGAGCGCAATCCCCGCAAGGTGGAGGCCGAGCGCTTCGCGCGGCGCGTGGCCGACGCGCTCGAGGAGGAGCAGCGGCGGGACCGCTACGACCGCCTCATCATCATGGCTCCGCCGGCATTCCTCGGACTGCTGCGCGAGCAGATGCCCGCGGCCGTGCAGGCCACCGTGGCCGCCGAGATCAGCAAGGACCTGGTTCACGAGCCGCCGGCGGCCTTGAGCGCGTACCTGCCTGCGGACACCTTCACCCGCCATCCCATCGCCCGGGACTGACCCGGCCCGGCGCCGCCCGCAACGCGAAGAAAGGCTCACGGCACGGTGTATGTTGCAGCCTTCAGGCGTTGCCAGGGGGTTCGGCGAGCGCCTGAGCGACCGCCACCGTGCCGCGAGAAGAAACCACGCGGATATTGCGACCCGCGTCCCGCCACGCGAAATACGTAGATGTGCCTACCGTCGCGTCCCCGGATTAGGTGAATGTACGGATAGTGGGCACCGGCCGTCCCGGCGAGCATCTGCACCTGAGCATTGGCTCATCAACAACACTCTGAACGTATCGCGGGAGGTTCGCCGTGAGATCCTGGTGCACTTCGAGACTCGTCCGGCCCGCCTGGAGGGCGGGATTCTGCGCTCTGCTCATGCTCGGCGGAACCGCGCCCGCGTGGGCCGTGCCGAGCTTCGCCCGGCAGACCGGCATGGCATGCGCAGCCTGCCACACGGTATTTCCGGAGCTCACGCACTTCGGGCGTGTGTTCAAGGCCAACGGCTATGTGCTCGACAACCTGCAGCAGGTTCAGGCGGTGAGCAGCACTCGCCAGGAGATGCTCGAGCTCGCCAAGACCCCGGCGCTCTCGATCATGGCCCAGGTCTCGTACACACAGCTCAAGACCCGCCTGCCGGATGTGAGCAACCCGGACGCGCCGGGACTCACCCAGAACGGCACCGCCGGATTCCCGCAACAGCTGAGCCTCTTCTACGCGGGCAAGATCGCGCCGCACTTCGGCGCCTTCGCGCAGCTCACCTACGCCAATGACAGCGGCACGATCGCCATCGACAATACCGACCTGCGCTTCGCCAATATGATCATCCTGCCGCGCAAGCAGAGCCTGATCTACGGCATTTCGCTCAACAACAACCCGTCCGTGCAGGACCTCTGGAACAGCACGCCCGCCTTCGGATTCCCGTATGCGGCGAGCAATGCGAACGTCTCGCCGCTCGCGTCGACCGAGATCGACGGCACGCTCGCGCAGGACGTCGGCGGCCTCAGCGCCTACGCCTTCTGGAACGAGTCGCTCTATCTCGAGGCCGGGGTGTACCGCTCGGCGAAACAGGGACAGACGAACGTCCTCACCGGCGCCGCCGGACCGCTGGACGGCTCCGCATCCAACGTCATAGAGGGAGGCGCGCCGTACTGGCGCGCGGCCTACGAGTACGACTGGGGCGCCAACAACCTCGAAGCCGGCATCTATGGCGCGGAGTTCAAGCTGCAGCCGGGCGGCGGCACGCCCCTGCAGGGACCGGACAACCGGTTCAACGACGTGGCGGAGGACTTCCAGTACCAGTATGTAGGGGAAGAGCATATCTTCTCGGTGGAAGGCACCCGCATCCACGAGAAGATGACCCTCGATGCAAGCGTCGGCGGCGGTACCAACGCCACCGATGACCTCACCACCGACAGGCTCTGGGCCACCTACTACTATCGGCGCCAGCTCGGAGGCACGGTGGGCTGGTTCTCGACGACCGGCAGCACGGATACGGGGCTCTATCCCGCAACGGTAACCCTGCCGAGCGGCAGCGTCTGTGCCTGTGGCGTCGTGACCAGCGCCAACGGCTCGCCGGACACCCGCGGCCTCATCGGGGAGGTGAACTATCTTCCGTGGCTCAATGTGAAGCTCTCGCTCCAATACACCCACTACACCAAGTTCAACGGTGGCAGCACGAATTACGACGGTTTCGGGCGCAACGCGTCCGACAATGACACCCTGTATCTCGTACTGTGGTTTGCATACTGAGGCCGGAAACCCATGAGCAGCATTGATCGACGCATGACTCGACTCGCACCGGCGCTTGCCGCCATAGGGGCGCTGACTTTGACGCTCGCAGGCGCGCCTGCCGGCGCGCAGGAGCAGGCCGCGGTGACCCAACAGGCCGAGGACACGGCAATCGGTGTCTGCGGCACCTGCCACGGTCCCGAAGGCAACAGCATCAATCCCATGTTCCCCCGCCTCGCCGGGCAGCACGCGGGCTACCTCGTCCGCCAGCTGAAATCCTTCAAGGAGCAGACCCGGGGCGACCCCTACGCGATCGCCTACATGTGGGGCATGGCCAGCGGGCTCTCCGATGACACCATCGACGCGCTGGCGCAGTACTATGCCGCGCAGAAGACCGGTCCCGGAAGGAGCCACGATCCGGCGACGATCGCGCGCGGGCGCGATATCTTCGAGCACGGCATTCCCGCGCAGGGGGTGCCGGCCTGCGCCGCCTGCCACGGTCCGGATGCGTTGGGGAGCGATGCCTACCCGCGCCTCGCCGGTCAGCACGCGGAGTACATCCTGAAGCAGCTCGGCTCCTTCCAGAGCAACATGCGCAAGATCGCGGTCATGCACGGCGTGGCGCAGAACCTGCGCACGCCGGAGATGCAGGCGGTGGCGGACTACCTGGAGTCTTTGCCATAACGGACGCGGGAGGACATCGTCATGACGGCCAAGCAGGTTCTGTTTCGCTCCACTGCCCGGGAAAGGGTCCTGCGGGGAGCCGCACGGCTCGCCGATGCCGTGCGCATCACGCTCGGGCCCAAATCCAAGTCGGTCCTCATCCAGAGGAAATGGGGCGCGCCGGTCGTCTGCAACGACGGCGTGACCATTGCGAAGGAGATGGAGCTGGAGGATCCGGAGGAGAATCTGGGCGCGCAGATGCTGCGCCAGGCCGCAGAGAAGACCGGAGACCTGGTGGGCGACGGGACCAGCACGGCGACGATTCTCGCGCACGCGATCTATGCCGACGGCGTCCGTAATGTCGCCGCCGGGGCGAGCGCAATCGACCTCAAGCGCGGGCTCGATCGAGGACTCGCGGCGGCGGTGCAGGCGCTGAAGGGGATGGCGAAGCCGGTCGAGAGCCGCAAGGAGAAGGCGCAGGTCGCGACGATCTCGGCGCACAACGACCCTGCCATCGGCGAGCTCGTGGCGGACGCCATGGAGAAAGTCGGCGGCGACGGCGTGATCACGGTGGAGGAATCGAAGACCATCGAGACGACTCTCGAAGTGGTCGAGGGCCTGCAGTTCGATCGGGGCTACCTCTCGCCCTACTTCGTCACGGACACCGGTGCGATGGAGGCGGTGCTCGAGGGGGCTTACGTCCTCGTCTGCGACCGCAAGCTCAACATCATCAAGGACATCATCCCGCTGCTCGAGCAGGTGGCCAAGGCCGGCAAGCCCATCCTCTTCATCGCCGAGGAGATCGAGGGCGAGGCGCTCGCGACGTTGATCGTCAATCAGATCCGCGGGGTGCTCAAGAGCTGCGCGGTCAAGGCGCCGGGCTTCGGCGATCGCCGCAAGGCGATGCTGCAGGACATCGCCGTCCTCACCGGAGGCGAGGTGATCTCCGAGGAGGTCGGGCTCAAGCTCGAGGATGCGAAGCTGGCGCAGCTCGGCCGGGCCAAGCGCATCGTCGTCGACAAGGACAACACGACCATCATCGGCGGCGAAGGCGACAAGCGCCGGATAGACGGCCGCATCCGCTCGATCCGCAAGGAGATCGAGGACACGAAGAGCGATTATGACCGGGAGAAGCTCGAGGAGCGCCTCGCGAAGCTTGCCGGCGGTGTCGCCGTGATCCGGGTCGGCGCGCCGGCGGAATCGGAGATGAAGGCGAAGAAGGAGGCACTGGATGATGCGATCAGCTCCACCAAGGCCGCCGTCGCCGAGGGCATCGTGCCCGGCGGCGGCCTCGCCCTGCTGCGAGCGAGCGCCGCGGTCTCGGCCATGCAGGCGCAGAGCGCCGGTGACGAGCGCACCGGCATCCAGATCCTGATCCGGGCGCTCGAGGCGCCGACTCGTCAGATTGCGGAGAATTCCGCGGCTGACGGCGGAGTCGTCGTGGACCGGATGCTGAACGGCTCGGGCAACACAGGGTTCGATGCCGCACGCAAGCAGTTCGTCGATCTCATCGAGGCGGGCATCGTCGATCCCGTGAAGGTCGTGCGCATCGCCCTCGAGAACGCCGTTTCGGTGGCGAGCATCCTCCTGCTCACCGAGGCGACGATGACGGAGCTGCCGGAGAAGCCCAAGGAGTCCGCGCCGGCCGAGGTCGACGTCTGACACCAGGAGTAAGGACAACTGCGGATTCGCATCCGCGGTCCGCGCAGTAGGGTCCGATCATGAAACCGTATCCACATCAGTATGCCGCCTCCGCCAGCGCCCGGGCCATCGGCTCCGTCGTGATCTCCGCTCCGGCGCTGCCGCACATCCTAACCGCATCGCCCCCGGAGTTCGACGGCCCGCCGGGCCTCTGGTCGCCGGAGGTGCTGCTCTGTGCCGCCGTTGCGGACTGCTTCATCCTGACTTTCCGCGGCATTGCCCGCGCGGCGCATTTCAACTGGGTCGCTCTCGACTGCCGCGTCGAGGGGGTGCTCGAGCACATCGGCACTACGACACAATTCACCCGCTTCGCCACGGCGGCGCGGCTGACCATCCCGCCGAGCGGCGATTGCGCAAGGGCGCGACTCCTTCTCAGCCGCGCCGAGCACGCCTGCCTGATTGCCAACTCCCTGCGCGGCGAGCGCGCTCTCACGATCGAGGTGTCGAGCGGGGAAGCGGCAAGCGATCTGTCCGGCGATTCGGACCGGGACGCAGACGATGACGGTGATCAGCGTGCCCGTCCTGAGAGGCTGGAAGCAGAGGCCGCGCACCCCTCATGAATCGCCTGGCGGTCCTCACCAGCGGCGGTGATGCTCCGGGCATGAATGCCGCGATCCGCGCGGCGGTGCGCAGCGGAATCTCGCTGGGGTTCGAGATGTTCGGCGTCCGGCACGGCTACAGCGGGCTGATCGCGGGCGATCTCATCCCTCTCGGGCCCCGCGACGTCGGCGGCATCATCGAGCTCGGCGGCACGATGCTCGGCACCAGCCGCTGCCCCGCGTTCCTCACCGACGAGGGCCAG
>JAGWPE010000252.1 GCA_028870635.1 Gammaproteobacteria bacterium
ATGAATCGCAGTGCGGGGCCGGAGGGCTCGGGCGCCGAGGCGAACGAGAACCCGCTGAAACGCAGCGTGCGAAAGTCGACGGTGACGAGCCGGCCGAGCGCCGTCGGTGTCAGATCGAGAAGAATGGCGAGCGTCAGATGCGCCTGCAGCGTTCCGATGACTCCGACGGCGGTGCCGAGCACGCCCGACTGCGCACAGGAGCCAGCCTGGCGCGGCATCTCGGGAAACACCGCGCGGTAGCTGGGTGCGCCGCCGCAGAAGGCGCCGGCGTACCCTGAGAGCCCCAACACCGAGGCGCTCACCAGGGGCTTTTCCTGACGGAGGCACTCGTCGCTCAGAATGTAGGTGAGCGCGAGGCTGTCGGCCGCATCGATGATGAGGTCGGCCCGAGAGACCCAGGATGCCGCATTGGCCGGGGTCAGCCGCTCCACGGCCTCCTCCACCGTCACCTGCGGGTTCAGCTCTCGCATGGCGGCGGCGGCCGCGCGGGCCTTGGGCTCGCCGAGATCGCTCATGCCGTAGAGCGGCTGGCGGTGCAGGTTGGACTCCTCCACGCGGTCATGATCGACGATGAGAAGCCGGCCCACGCCCGCGGCACAGAGATACTGCAGCACCGCGCAGCCGAGCCCGCCGGCGCCCGCGACGAGCACCGTCGCCGCCGCGAGGCGCGCCTGTCCCGCCGCGCCGACTTCCGGCAATACCATCTGGCGGGCGTAGCGCTCGCTCATGTGAGGGTGCTCTGGCGGACCCAGGCCTCCATGCGCTTCTCGGGGTCCGGGTTCCTGACGATGTCCGTGACGACCGCCGCCGAGTCGGCTCCCGCCGCCAGGACCCCCGGCAGGCGCTCGAGCGTGATGCCGCCGATGGCGATGAGCGGGATGGGGCCGATCCGGCGCTTCCACTCGCCGATGCGCCCGAGGCCCTGAGGCGCAAAGGCCATCACCTTGAGCAGCGTTGGATAGATCGGTCCGAGGGCGATGTAGTCCGGCTCCAACCGCAGCGCGCGCGCGAGCTCACTCTCATCGTGCGTGCTGATGCCGATCCGGACGGCGGCGCGGCGCAGCGCAGGCACGTCCGCCGTGTCGAGATCGCCCTGGCCCAGGTGAACGAAGTCGCAGCCCTCCTCGATGGCGAGCTGCCAGTAATCGTTGACGATGAGCTGCGCGCCGGCGCGCGCGCAGAGTCCCTTGGACTCGCGGATCTGCGCCCGCAGCTCCTCGGCGGACCGATCCTTGATGCGCAGCTGCACCAGGCGCACGCCGGCGGGTAACAGCCGGCGAATCCACGCCGCGCTGTCGAGGATCGGGTAGACGCGCGGCAGGCTCGTCCCAGGAGCGCTCATCCGAGAAACGCCTTGCCGATGACCGGGGTCGAAGGTACTGCGAGATCGCGCGGCTCCATGGGACCGGCCTCGTACGCTGCTCTACCCGCCGCCACCGCCTGCGCGAATGCCCCGGCCATGCCGACCGGATCGCGCGCCTGCGAGACCGCGGTGTTGATGAGCACCGCATCGAATCCCAGCTCCACCGCCTGCGCCGCGTGCGAGGGCACGCCGATCCCGGCATCGACCACCATGGGCACGTCGGGAAATCGGGCTCGCAGCGCCTTCAGGCCGAAGAGATTGTTGAGCCCCCGCCCCGAGCCGATGGGTGAGCCCCAGGGCATGAGCACGCGGCAACCGGCCTCGAGCAGCCGCTCCGCCACGATGAGATCCTCCGTCGTGTAAGGGAAGACCTCGAAGCCCTCCTGACAGAGGACGCGCGCCGCTTCCACGAGGCCGAAGACATCCGGCTGCAGCGTCTCGTCCTCGCCGATGACCTCGAGCTTCACCCAGGACGTGCCGAAGACCTCGCGTCCCATGTGCGCCGTGGTCACCGCCTCCTTCACCGAATGGCAGCCCGCCGTGTTGGGCAGCACGCGCACGCCGAGATCGCGGATGATCGACCAGAAGCCCTGCCCTGCGCGCTCCCCGCCCGATTCCCGCCGCAGCGACACGGTGACGGCCTGCGCGCCGCTCGCCTTGACGGCTTCGGTGAGGATCGACGGGGATGGATAGCGGGCGGTGCCGAGCAGCAACCGCGAGCGCAGCTCCGCATCATAGAGTCGCAACATGCCTGCCCCCGCTCCTAGCCGCCCTGCATGGGCGCCAGCACTTCGACCCGGTCGCCGTCGGCGAGCCGGGCGGCTCCTCTCTCGGCCGCCGGCACGAACTCCCCGTTGAGCGCGGTCGCGACCACCGCACCGCCGTAGCCCAGCTCCTCGAGCGCGGCACAGAGGTCCGCCGCCCGAATCTCACGCGAGGCGCCGTTGACGAGAATCCGCATTCATCACCTCGAGGCAATGGCCGGCCGCGAGCACCTGCCCGGCGGCCTGGCGCGCGAGCGCCGGCGCGAGCAGAAACCCGTGGCGATAAAGGCCGTTCACGTAGAGCCTGCCGCCGATCCGGGAGACGCGCGGCAGATTGTCGGGAAAGGCGGGCCGCACGCCGGTGCCGATCTCGAGGATCTGCGCCTCGCCGAACGCCGGGTGCAAGGCATAGGCCGCCCCGAGCAGCTCCAGCAGCGAGCGCGCCGTGATGCGCGTCGGCTGGTCGCTCTCGATCATGGTCGCGCCGATCATGTAGTGACCGTCGCCCCGCGGGACGATGTACACGGGCACGCGCGGATGCAATACCCGCACGGGCCGCGACAGGCTGACATCGGGGAGCTCGACCACCAACATCTCGCCTTTGACGCCGCGAAGGTCATGCAACACATCGCGCGCCTCGAGGCCCCGGCAGTCGATCACGGCGTTGCCCGCTGTCTCGGCCGAAAGTGTCACCTCCCGGCAGTCGTTGGCGCCGGCTGCGAAGCGGATCGTGCCGCCGAGCGCCGTGAGCCTCCCGGCAAGCGCATCCAGCGCCGCACGCGGATCGAGGTGCCCTTCCTCCGGGAAGTAGAGCGCCTGGCTGAAGCGGCCTGCGAGGTCCGGCTCCAGCGCCGCGATGCGCCCGGCATCCAGCCATTCGTAGCGCTCGGTGCGGCGCGCGAACTGCCGCAGCTCCCCGGTGTCGCGCCCGTGGGCCACGACGAGGCTGCCGCGCAGGCGGGTGCCCGGGAACCTCGCCGGCCACCAGGCGAGGCTCTCGAGGCCCAGAGTGGCCACCAGCGGCTCGGCGCTCTCACGCTCGCACCAGGGCGCGAGCATGCCGCCCGCGTACCAGGAGCAGCAGCCCGCGCCCAGCCGCTCTCCCCGCTCCAACACCTCCACCGCCACGCCGCGCTCGGCGAGCTCCACCGCGCAGGTGAGCCCGGCGACGCCGGCGCCGAGGACGATGGCGCGCATGCTCAGCCCTGCGCCTCGCCGGAGGCGACGTAGATCTCCCCGCCGGCGGCGCGGAACTTGTCCGCCATCTCCTGCATGCCCTGCTGCTTCGCCTCCGCGCGCACCTCGTGCGAGATGCGCATGGAGCAGAACTTCGGGCCGCACATCGAGCAGAAGTGCGCCACCTTGTGGGCTTCCTTGGGCATGGTCTGGTCGTGGAAGGCGCAGGCGGTGTCAGGATCGAGGGACAGGTTGAACTGATCGCCCCAGCGGAAATCGAACCGCGCCCGTGAGAGCGCATCGTCGCGCTCGCGGGCTCCGGGGTGACCCTTGGCAAGATCGGCCGCATGCGCGGCAATCTTGTAGGTGATGACGCCGGTCTTGACGTCGTTGCGGTCCGGAAGTCCGAGATGCTCCTTCGGCGTCACGTAGCAGAGCATCGCGGTGCCGTACCAGCCGATCATCGCCGCCCCGATGGCGGAGGTGATGTGGTCGTAGCCCGGCGCGATGTCGGTCGTGAGGGGGCCTAAGGTGTAGAACGGCGCCTCGCCGCAGGTGGCGAGCTGCTTGTCCATGTTCTCCTTGATCTTGTGCATGGGCACGTGGCCGGGCCCTTCGATCATCACCTGACAGTCGCGCTTCCAGGCGATGCGGGTCAGCTCGCCCAGGGTCTCGAGCTCGGCGAACTGCGCGGCATCGTTGGCATCGGCAATGGAGCCCGGGCGCAGTCCGTCTCCGAGAGAGAAGCTGACGTCGTATGCGCGGCAGATCTCGCAGGTCTCCTCGAAGTGCTCGTAGAGGAAGCTCTCGCGATGATGGGCGAGGCACCACTTCGCCATGATGGAGCCGCCGCGGGAGACGATCCCGGTGACGCGGTTGACGGTGAGCGGCACGTAATGCAGGCGCACGCCCGCGTGAATGGTGAAGTAATCGACGCCCTGCTCCGCCTGCTCGATGAGCGTGTCGCGGAAGACCTCCCAGGTGAGATCCTCGGCGATGCCGCCGACCTTCTCGAGCGCCTGATAGATGGGCACCGTGCCGATGGGGACCGGCGAGTTGCGCAGGATCCAGGAGCGGATGTTGTGGATGTTGCGGCCGGTGGAG